>JAURZO010000123.1 GCA_030653405.1 Zwartia sp.
CACATTGATCGGGCGCAACTTGGTCACCTCAACCTTGACTTCTTTACCTGCTGACTTCAGCGTCACGTCGCTTGTCTGTCCAACCCGCGACTTCAGCTCAAAAGGCTGCATTCCAGAACCGGTTAGGGGATATCCGACAAGCTCGACGTTGCTGCCCCCATCATCAAAGCTCGATTGGTAAACGGTAACGCCCTTAAAGTGCAAAGGTGTGTTGACTTCTATCGTCGCATCAAATTTTTTACCCGTATCAGGGTCTGTGACTTCCACAATACTGGCGAAGCGGCTTGGCATGCCAGTTGAATAGTAATCAACAATAAATTTTTTCAACGCAATGCTGAAAGGCAAGGGCTGAACAAGAGCGCCATCGTCCACGTTGACCACAGCCGAATTACGTTCCCCCCCCTCGGGAATCAGCACATTAGCGCGATAACTAGGGTTTTTCACCGACAAACGACCACGTTCAGGAACATCAGCAATCAACATGTTTTCCACGATCGGTGTCTTGCCCATCAACCATACCTGCATGCGCACGGGCAATTCGCTGTCTAGCAACCCCCCCACACAAATGATGACGATCGAAGCGTGGGCACAGATATATCCCAGTCGATTACCGCTTCCACGCTTGGCCGCCAACAAAACAGAATCGCCCTCATCGCGCTGACGCACAGCATAGCCCTGACGCTTAAGCCAAGTTTCTACAGATGCCGTGGAGGCGACGACTGCCCGTGGCGTTTCCAACTCAACGCGGTGATGAAAGGATCTGAGGCTCGACGTACGAATGTGCTCGCGAAACGAGCGCGCTTCCTTGAGCATCTTGGGTGCGTTTCTGATCAGACAAAGACTGGTCGACACAACCAGAAAGGCCATCGTGACCAAAAACCACCAATTGTTATAGATGTGCCAGATCGAGAAGCGATTGAAAACGTCGAACCAGAAAGGTCCAAACTGATCAATGTAGGCATTGGCCGACCGCCCCTGAGGCACCACTGTGCCAATGATGCTTGCCAAACAAATAAAGACCAATAAACTGATCGCAAAACGCATCGAACTCAAGAGCTCGATAAAGTTTGCCAGCGGTCTTGAGGCGGTCGTTGTCATGAGTTAGGGTTGCTGCCTTCGCTAATAAGGAATTTTCGAAAAAAAAGGGAGGTCTCTAAGACTCCCCCTTTTCTCCAACGTTTGGCGATTAAGCTGCCAAGTCCACCGCTCAGGCGATGAGTTTATATTTTAATTACGTCTGAATCATTCACTGCATTTGTGAAGTCAATAGTGAGGTCAATAACATCTGTTTAACGTAAACCTGCTGCGTAATCAGACACGGCCTTGATATCTGAATCGGACATGCGGTTCGCGATTTGGTTCATCATCGCAGAGTTACCACGATGACCAGCACGGAATAACTTTAACTGGTCTTCAATGTAAGAGGGGAATTGACCACTTAACCGAGGGTATTGTGCCGGAATACCAGCGCCGTTGGGGGAATGACACCCTGCACAAGCAGGGACATTACGGTCGGGGATCCCGCCGCGCCAGATTTTCTGACCCTGCTCAACCAGCTTTTCGTTGGTTGCCGTGGCAGGCTGAGCCAACTTTTGCAAGGATAAGTAATAAGCAAGATTATGCATATCCGCCTCGGTGAGAGGGGCTGCCATCACAGTCATTACCGATGGCGCTCCATCAGCACCGTTGCGAAGCGGGGCTTTCGCACCAGGTTTTACACGAAACTCTACGAGCTGCTTGTAGAGATACTCATGCGCCTGAGCGGAAATATTGGGGTTGGCAGGGATCGAACTGTTGCCTGCAGCTCCATGACAGGAAACACAGGCCAAAACGCCCCGAGCCGCATCACCCTGTTCGTAGAGTAAAGCACCCTTGGCTGCGTCAGGTTTGGCGGGTCCTGTTACAGGACCGGCAGCCATACTGGTTGATACAGCAGACACCCCAAGCAGCAACCCGCTCACAAGCACTACCTTGGACAGCACACGCTTCATTGAAGACCTCGACGCTTGTAATCTATATAAAACAACAACTTCCAAACCCTAGATTATACAATAGCGGTTGAGCTTATTCTTAATGGCCCTTCTCGTGTCCATCTTGCACCGCGCTTCGTTTTTCACTTCAGCCGCCCGGCTGGATCAACTCCCTTTTCCTGGAGCACCAGAAGTATGCTTTGTGGGTCGCTCAAATTCGGGCAAATCCACAGCCATCAACGTTCTTACAAACCAGAAACGGTTGGCCTTCTCCAGCAAAACTCCTGGCAGAACCCGACTGATCAACATGTTTGGTTTGCCCGATCCACTGGACCCTGAAGGCCATCTCGGTTTTCTTGTTGACCTGCCTGGCTACGGCTATGCGTCTATTGCCCAACGTGCCAAAGAAGAATGGGCCGATATTTTGGGGGGCTACCTTCAAAGTCGCGAATCACTCGCGGGGATTGTGCTTTTGATTGATATCCGGCGCGGCGTCACCGAACTGGATCGAAGACTTGCCAACTGGATCGCACCGACTGGACGCCCCGTCCTGGCGCTATTGACCAAAGCTGACAAGTTTCCCTATGGCCAGCGCATCAAAGCTGTCTTTGCTGTCAAAAAAGAGCTCGAAGATATCGGCGCCCTCAATGCTGTGCCATTTTCGGCGACAGCGCGCATCGGCCTCGAAGAGGCTACGTTACAAATCGAAAACTGGATTTCACCTAAGGTCGTTCCATGACAACACCACATCTTATTCTTGCAGACTTTCCCTCCAATCGCCCACGTCGATTGCGACGCGATGATTTTTCACGTCGACTCGTTCGTGAGCACTCACTATCCGTTGATGATCTTATTTATCCAGTATTTGTCGTAGAGGGCACCGGTGTTCGTCAACCGATCGCCTCCATGCCTGGCATTTTGCGCTACTCACCCGATACGCTACTGACCGTCGCACAAGAATGCGTAGAACTCGGCATCCCCGTGATGGCGTTATTCCCGGTGATCGAGCCTTCGCTCAAAGCGCTTGATGGCGTGGAAGCTACTAATCCAAAAGGGCTGATCCCTCGCGTCGTCGCAAGCTTAAAACAGCACTTCCCTGAGCTTGGGCTGCTCACCGATGTTGCCCTGGATCCCTATACCAGCCACGGTCAAGACGGCGTGATTGATGAAAACGGCTATGTCATGAATGACGTTACTGTCAAAATACTCATTCAGCAGGCACTGGTCCAAGCTGAAGCCGGGGTCGACATCGTTGCACCCAGCGATATGATGGACGGTCGGATTGGCGCGATTCGTAACGCTCTCGAAGCCAATCACTTCATTCACACCCGAATCATGGCGTATTCAGCCAAATTTGCCAGCGCCTTCTATGGACCGTTCCGCGACGCGGTCGGGTCGGCTTCCAATCTGGGCAAATCCAACAAATTGGTCTATCAGATGGATCCCGGCAACATCGATGAAGCACTCCGTGAAGTAGCCGCTGATTTGCGCGAAGGCGCCGATATGGTCATGGTCAAACCAGGCATGCCTTATTTGGATGTCCTACGACGCGTCAAAGATGCGTTCCACGTCCCCACCTTTGCCTATCAAGTCAGCGGTGAATACGCGATGCTGAAGGCCGCTGCCGCCAACGGCTGGCTCGATCATGACAAAGTAATGATGGAGTCATTACTAGGTTTCAAACGCGCTGGTGCCGACGGTATCCTGACTTATTTTGCGCCTGCAGCAGCAAAGCTACTCAACCAAAAATAAGCTGCAGAATCGGGGATTCGTCGTTGGACGGAGATCGGCTGCGGGTTTGCTTGCAGCAACAGATCCAACTGCCGAGCATTCATCACAACAGGCAGCGAGTGCAGTTGGCCCGATCCGAGCGTAAATCTGTTAAGTAGAAAGAGGCTTTGCAACCGGTTGCAAAGCCTCTTTCCGTAAACGCAACCGCCACCAAAAAAACCACGCCAGCAAAGGTAACCCAACGATTCCGACAGGAAATACAGCGGCTAGACCGAAGTTATCTCCGATCCAAGCGCAGAGCGCAACGCCTAGGGACTGCCCAAGAAATAAACAAGATGCAAATAATGACACGGCAGATCCACGTGCACCTGGTGCCATTTGCGTGGCATGTGTCTGAAGCACAGCATGTAAAAAGTAATAGCCCAATCCTGATAAAACGCTTGCAAGCACTCCCCAATACCAAACTGTGGATATCATAAAAGTCACATAAGCAACCGCCATCGTTAAGCCGCCAGCGACAACCAATCGACGCTCGCCCATCCCGCTTACGAACTGATTTGCACGAATGGCGTAAATGAAAGCGCCCAGAGCAAAAAATCCGCTAATCATCCCCGCCCAAGATACCGGGATGCCATGTCGCTCATGCAAAAAAGCCGGAACAAATGCGAGAGGGCCAAACACCAAGAGACCTTCGATACAAACAATTAACAGCACCATGCACGCCCAACGCGTTGAAACAACTTGCTTGAGCGGCCCAAGGACGCTTGAGCCCTGCGTCGGTCCCTGCAAGGTCTCTGGCACGCTGTGGCGGCGAGATATAAGCAACCCGCCTACGATCAGGTAGACCACCGCCATCCACACAAAGGCCCAGCGCCATCCAATCGTGTCTGCAAAAATTCCACCTAATAGTTGACCGATCGCCAAACCAGAAATGGAACCTAAAAGAAAACGGGCTAGCGTCGCCTGCCTTTGCTCATAAGGAACGTGATCACCAATCCAAGCCATCGACAGCGGCACGATCGCCGCCGCTGTCGCGCCAGAGATCAACCGCCCAATCTCAATGATTTCAAGACTAGGGGCGAAAACCACAATCAGGGCGCCAACGGCACAACAGAGGGTCGCCCAGGATACAACTCGAAACTTACCGTAACGATCACCCAGCGGGCCATAGAAAAACTGCATGATTCCGTAGGCAATCGCAAACCACGTCACCGTACCAGAGGTCTGAGCCGTACGAACACCGAACTCTTCGGCAAATACCGGAAGCAGAGGATCACAAATCCGGAAAGACGTTGTTGCCGCACAGGCTGCCAACGCGAACAAGATAATCACTTGTGTCGTTGATTTTGTCTGATCCTGAACTATGGCTTTGGACATCTTGACTCGATTTTATTCATTAAACTAATTCAGTACTTTATCCAAGTTCGCCGAAAATCGTGTCGCATCCTGAAAGCCGATAACCCTGACATCCTTTCTTTCAAGGCCGCCAACTTTAAAAAATATGATTCCTGGTGGCCCAAACAACCGAAATTTTTTCATGAGCGCCCGGTCATCTGGATTGTTCGCAGTCACATCAACTTGTAGTAAGAGCATCTGATTCATGCGCTGAGCGACTCGGGAATCTGTAAAAGTGAAAGCCTCCATTTCTTTACACGCAACACACCAGTCCGCATAAAAATCGAGCATAACGGGCTGAGTCGATTGAGCCAAGAGCCTTTCTAACTCCTCAACCGTCCTCACACGTTGAAAAACAGGATGTCCTTGCGCCGCAGGTGTCACAAAAGGTGTCTGTGAATTTACGCCAATCAGTGCACCTGCCGGTGATGCGGAATTTGTGCTCAAGCTACCATTTTTGCCAGTTGAACCTTTTGAGCTCAACAATTGTTGTGAAGCCGATGTCGCACTCGCGGGTACGATAGGCGACACTCTATTTGCCAATGAAAGATGGGATAAGGGTTGCAATAAGGACCGGCCACCGCTTGCGATGCCCAAGAGCCAAACCGCGCTCAGTACGACAAGTAAAAGGCCTAGAGTTTTACGTAAAACACTTCCAATGCCAGCCTCCTGACCGAGAGGCTCAAACGTGCGCATCAATACCGCAGTAAACATCGTAAGTATGGCCCAACCTAAAATCTGTAGCCACGTAGCAAGTAACGGTGTGACCATCCACCAAGCTGTTGCCAACAACAGGATGCCAAAAAACTTTTTAACTCCCTCCATCCACGGACCAGTCCTAGGCATCAGTTTTCCAGATGTTCCGCCCATTAACAATAGCGGTACGCCCATACCCCATGCCATAGCAAACAAGGCGGAACCACCTAGCCAAACATCGCCAGTCTGAGAGATATACAAGAGGGCGCCTGCAAGGGGTGCGGCCACACAAGGGCCTACGATCAGAGCAGACAGGGCACCCATCAATACCGCTGCGCTCATTCGCCCGCCAAGAATTCGAGAATTTCTTGCCATGAGTCGAGACTGAATCACCGATGGCATTTGAAGGGTGTATACATCAAACATTGCCATTGCAAGAATCGCGAGCATCAGCGCGAAAAAACCAAGCACCCAGGGTGTTTGTAACCATGCTGCCAGCCCGGCGCCACTCAAACCAGCAGCAACACCGAGTGCCGTGTAGACAACTGACATGCCTGCAACGTAACCAAAGGCCAGTGCAAGTCCTCTGATTCTGGATACGTGATGTTCCTCGCCCACTAAAAGGACGGAAAGAATGGGCAACATCGGCAGGACACAAGGTGTCAAAGCTAGAAGCAAACCAAGCACAAAGAACAAGAATACGATCTCAATGGCGCCTGTCGATGACAAAACATCTGCTAATTTGACATCGTCACCACCGAGCAATAATTCAGACCATTGACCTTGCTTGATTCGTTCAAAAAAACCAAGCTGAGCCGTTGATGATTCGATGACGTATCCTCGTCCATCAGCTCCAGCCTGCACCTTAACAATGAAATCCATGGGCGGATAACAAATACCAGCAACGGCGCAACCTTGACCGGTGACAGTTAGTACAAATGGGTCTGAATTTTTATCTTTGGGCCATGGTGAAATCGGCAGCAGTAAAACAGCCTCCCTAAAATACAACTCCATTTTTTTATCGAATGTCGGGTCGTATTTCACTTCTCCAATCGGAAATTTCGCCTCACCTAAGGTGACGACATCGGTATCTAGCTTGAATGAGAAACGCTCGCGATACATGTAATAACCATTCGCGATCTTAAAACGAAGTTGTATCGTTTCATCGCCGCTCATTTGCGTTGTGAGCACAAAGGCCTTTTCAGGATCTAGAAAGTCATCTTGAGATGCACGCGCTTGAAACGTAGCGATAAGACCAATACAAAGAAAGGCAAATGAGAAATGGCGTAACAATTTATAAAAATACTTCATGTGCGAGTAGATTCAGTTAGGTTACGCACCCAATCAAGATATGGCGGATAGCCACCCGTGACAGGCACCACAATCGCCTCAGGAAGCTCATAGGGATGGAGCCCCACCAAACGCTCAATCATCGCCTGTTGCTTGTCAGCAGTCGTCTTGATCAACATCGGTATTTCCTCTGCGCCCTCAACCTCTCCCTTCCAACCGTAAATGGATAACATTTGAGGACCTATATTGACACATGCAGCTAACTGTTCCTCAATTAACAAGTGAGCAATTCGTTTAGCCAACAAAAGGTCCGGTGCGTTCGTCAATACAATCACTACGTCTTGTTGTTTCATATTGGCTCGCGATCAATTCCCACACCGTTGATTGTATCGACATCAAGTATCTAACATACAAGAAAAAGCCCCGGATTAACCGGGGCAATTTGGTACTAAGCTTAAGAGAAGATTACTCAATTTTTAAGGCATTTGTAAAAAATTAGATTACAACGCAGTAAAAAGAGAACGACTCAAGAAAAATGACTTATTCAGCTGAGCCATCTGTAGCCGCTTCTAAAGCCATTGGACGATCAACGAGCTCCATGAAAGCCATCGGAGCGTTATCACCCTGACGGTGACCCATTTTTAAGACCCGGGTATAGCCGCCGTTACGACCGGCATAACGAGGACCAATTTCAGCGAAAAGCTTAAGAACCAATTCACGATCGCGCAAGCGAGCAAATGCCAAACGCTTGTTCGCCAAAGTTGGCGTCTTACCCATTGTGATGAGCGGCTCGACAATGCGGCGCAATTCTTTTGCCTTAGGCAGAGTTGTTTTAATTGCTTCGTGTGTCAAAAGAGCAACTGCCATGTTGCGAAACATCGCAAGGCGGTGGCTGCTGGTGCGATTTAGCTTACGTAATCCATTACCGTGACGCATTTACTTTCCTTATTGAATCTATTAAGAGCAACTTGCTCGGAATTCAGCTCTTCGATCGGCGAACAATTCACCGCGGGCCGATTTTTAAAACTATATGTACTGTCTAACTATATGTACTACCTAGCTATATGTACTACCTGACTTTTGAAGAACTTCATCAGATTAATCTGCTACTCAATCTGCAGCTAGCCAATGAAAATGAAAGTCAAGCTTAATGCTGAGGAATATTAACATCTACACTTAAAAGTTTAGGTGCCAAAACAACGGATAGGACTGCTGCACAAATGAAACTCAACAACCGAAATTCAACAGCCTAATCCGTCATCTTCTAAACCGCTTATGGTCTTTCGAGACCCATCGGTGGCCAATTCTCTAACTTCATGCCGAGCGTCAAACCGCGCGCAGCAAGTACTTCTTTAATTTCGTTCAATGACTTACGACCGAGGTTTGGAGTCTTAAGCAACTCATTTTCAGTACGCTGAATCAAGTCGCCAATGTAATAAATATTCTCTGCCTTGAGGCAGTTAGCGGAACGAACCGTCAACTCGAGATCATCAACAGGGCGCAGAAGCACAGGATCAATCTGCGGTGCGCCACGGCTTGGTGCTTCGTAAGAATCACCAGCGCCTTCAAGTGCTGCGAATACAGAGATCTGATCCATGAGAATACGTGCTGACTGACGCACAGCTTCTTCAGGACTAATAACACCGTTTGTTTCTACGTCAAGAACAAGCTTGTCGAGGTCGGTACGCTGCTCGACACGTGCACTTTCGACTGCATAGCTGACACGACGGACAGGACTGAAAGAAGCATCAAGCACAACACGACCAATAGTGTGCGCGCGATCATCTATCAAGGCACGAACGTTACCAGGCACGTAACCACGACCCTTTTCGACCTTGATCTGCATCTCAAGCTTGCCAGAGTCCGTCAAAGTCGCAATAACTTGTGAAGGATTGACTATTTCAACATCGTGAGGAAGTTCAATATCAGAGGCCAGAACCAAACCGGCACCTTGCTTACGTAACGTCAGCGTTACTTCGTCGCGGCTATGCAGTTTGAAAACGACGCCCTTAAGATTCAAAAGAATGTCAACCACGTCCTCACGTACGCCAGGAATCGTCGAATACTCATGCACTACGCCAGTAATCTGAACTTCTGTTGGGGCGTAACCCGACATCGAAGACAATAAGATGCGACGCAGAGCATTTCCGAGCGTATGGCCATAGCCACGCTCAAAAGGTTCCATGATGATCTTGGCATGATTTGGGCCAACGGGTTCGACTTCAATCGAACGTGGCTTGAGAAAACCTTGTGACATAACAAAAGTCCTTTTTCAATACCCTCGGCTCGTTACACCGATAAGGCTGATGGATAAGACAAACATAAAAAACTGAAGGCGTATGCGACCGAAGTAGCATACGCCATGAGCAAATGTCGATCAGCGTGAATACAGTTCCACAACCATCGATTCATTAATGTCGCGAGCGACATCAGCACGATCAGGTACTTGCTTGAACGTACCAACTAATTTAGCAGTATCAACCTCAACCCACTGGGGAAGGCCATTACCAGAAGCTAAATCCATTGATTCCCGAATACGCGCTTGCGCTTTGGATTTCTCACGAATGGCAATCACGTCACCAGACTTGATTAACATCGAAGGAATATCAGCTGTACGACCGTTTAACTCAATCGCACGATGCGATACAAGTTGGCGAGCCTCGGCGCGCGTAGAACCAAAACCCATACGATAAACAACGTTATCCAAGCGTGACTCGAGCAACTGAATCAACTGTTCACCGGTGTTACCTTTGCGGCGTTCAGCTTCTGCAAAGTATTTACGGAACTGTTTTTCCATAATTCCGTACATGCGCTTAAGCTTTTGTTTTTCACGAAGCTGTAAGCCGTAATCAGAAGTACGTGCACCAGAAGTGCGACCATGTTGGCCTGGTTTTGAGTCAAGCTTGCACTTCGACTCAAGAGAGCGGCGAGCGCTCTTCAAGAAAAGATCGATGCCCTCGCGGCGCGAGAGTTTACATTTGGGACCGGTATAACGTGCCATGTGGGTTCCCCTTAAATACGACGACGCTTAGGTGGACGGCAACCGTTGTGCGGTACGGGCGTGATATCGGCAATGCTCGATATCTTAATACCCAACGCATTCAACGCACGCACTGAAGACTCGCGACCTGGACCTGGGCCCTTGATCCGAACTTCAAGTGTCTTGATGCCATATTCAATTGCCACCTTACCAGCCGTTTCAGCAGCAACCTGAGCTGCGAAAGGCGTAGATTTACGTGAACCCTTGAAACCTGCACCACCAGAAGTTGCCCACGAAAGAGCATTGCCCTGACGGTCAGTAATGGTGATGATCGTGTTGTTGAAAGAAGCGTGGACATGCGCAATGCCGTCCGACACATTCTTTTTAACTTTTTTGCGAACGCGGGTAGCGCCGCCGGCAGAAGCTTTAGCCATCTTCTAATCCTCTTTATTTCTTCAGGCTTGCAGCAGCGCGACGCGGTCCCTTGCGGGTGCGGGCGTTGGTGCGAGTGCGTTGACCACGTACGGGCAAGCCGCGCTTATGACGCATGCCACGATAAGTACCCAGATCGATCAATCGCTTAATCGAGAGCTGAACTTCACGTCGCAGATCGCCTTCAACCGAGAACACGCCTACGTGTTCACGGATGCGCTCGAGTTCTGCGTCGGTGAGATCCTTGACCTTTTTGGAAAGGGGGACGCCAGCAGCTTCACAAATTTTGCGAGAGCGAGTGCGACCGATGCCAAAAATGGCGGTCAGGCCGATCTCGGCGTGCTGATGTGGCGGAATGTTGATGCCAGCAATACGGGCCATGACTGTTCCTTGATGTATTAACCTTGACGCTGCTTGTGACGCGGGTCGGTGCAAATGACGCGCACCACGCCGTGACGTTTAATAATTTTGCAGTTGCGGCAAATCCGCTTAACCGATGCCATTACTTTCATGGTTGACTCCTGTTATCTTCGTAACCCGGCCGCTCATTTGGAGCGGAATACGATTCTGGCGCGCGTTAAGTCATAGGGTGTAAGTTCCACTGTAACTTTATCGCCCGGCAAAATCCGGATGTAGTGCATACGCATCTTGCCAGAAATGTGACCAAGAACTACATGGCCATTTTCTAACTTGACACGAAAAGTTGCGTTAGGGAGATTCTCAAGAATCTCACCTTGCATCTGAATGACGTCGTCCTTTGACATTGCTCTCGCTTATCTCATTGGTAAATTCGCGCCCTTGAAGTTAGCCTTCTTGAGCAATGAATCGTACTGGTGAGACATCATGTAGGCTTGAACCTGTGCCATGAAGTCCATCGTAACTACAACAATAATCAGCAAAGAGGTTCCGCCAAAATAAAACGGTACATTCCAACGCATGACTAAAAATTCTGGTAACAAACACACCACTGTGATGTACAAGGCGCCAGCCAAAGTCAAACGCATCAAAATCTTATCGATGAATCGTGCGGTTTGTTCACCGGGACGGATGCCAGGTACAAAAGCACCACTTTTCTTCAGATTGTCTGCTGTTTCACGGCTATTAAACACAAGCGCCGTTTAAAAAAAGCAGAAGAAAATAATTGCGGTTGCATACAACGTAATGTAGAGCGGTTGACGAGGCGCAAGCGCAGCCGCTAAATCACCAAGCCATCTCATACTTTCGGCGCTTGAAAACCAACTTGCAATTGTGGCCGGAAACAAAATGATCGATGAAGCAAAAATCGGGGGAATCACACCAGCCATATTCAGTTTCAGTGGAAGGTGAGATGTTTGACCACCGTATACCTTGTTACCCACCTGTCGCTTAGCATAGTTAACAGTAATCTTGCGTTGACCACGTTCAACCAAAACCACGAAGGCTGTAACTAGAACAACCAAAGTCACAATAAACAAGGCCGAAAAACCAGACATTGCATTGGTACGAACAAGATCAAGTAAACCAGCTAATGCGCTTGGAAGACCCGCAACAATACCTGCGAAAATAAGGATTGAAATTCCATTTCCCAATCCACGCTCTGTAATTTGCTCACCCAACCACATCACGAACATTGTTCCTGTAACTAGCGTCACAATAGTCGTCAATCTAAACATCACACCAGGCTCAATCACCAGTCCTGGTTGAGACTCAAGGGCAATTGAAATACCAACCGCTTGAACAAGTGCTAAACCAACAGTTCCGTAACGGGTGTACTGCGTTATCTTACGGCGACCTGCTTCACCGTCTTTTTTAATTGCCTCAAGTGTCGGAACGACAACTGACATCAGCTGCATGATGATCGAAGCAGAGATGTAAGGCATGATACCTAAAGCGAATATAGAGAATCGCTCAAGCGCACCACCTGAAAACATATTAAACAGGCCGAGTATTCCGCCCTGGTTCTCACGAAACAAGTCTGCCAAGGCATCTGGATTGATGCCTGGAACAGGAACGTGCGTACCCAGGCGGTAAACCACCAGTGCGAGCACAAGAAACACGAGACGACGCTTTAAGTCGCCGTAACGTGATCCAGTTTTTCCTGCGGACTGTGCTGTTGCCATTCTCTAATCCGTCTTAAGCAATCGAACCGCCGGCGGCTTCAATTGAAGCACGCGCACCTGCCGAAGCACCAATGCCTTTAAGAGACACTTTGCGGGACAACTCACCAGATTTGAAAACTTTGACGTAGCGAACTTGCGTGCCAACCACACCAGCCTGCTTGAGAACCTGCACGTCAATTTCTTCGACTGGCAAGGCCTGCAAGTCAGACAAACGAACTTGTGCGTACAAATGACCGTCGAGTGTGGAAAAACCACGCTTAGGCAAACGGCGCTGCAAAGGCATTTGACCGCCTTCAAAACCAACTTTATGGAAACCACCAGCACGAGACTTTTGGCCCTTATGACCGCGACCGGCTGTCTTGCCCAAACCTGAACCGATACCACGACCTACACGACGCTTTGCGTGTGTTGAGCCTTCGGCTGGCTTAAGAGTATTCAGTTGAGTAATCGACATCGTGATTCCTTTCAGACGTCCGAAACAGTCACGAGATAATCAACTTTGTTGATCATTCCGCGAACTTCGGGTGTATCTTTCAGCACTTTGCTGCTGTTGACACGACGAAGACCAAGGCCACGTACGGTGTCGCGATGATCCTGCTTGGTACCGATGGTCGAGCGGACCAGGGTGACTTTGACTAGTTTTTCAGCCATGACTTACCCCAAAATCTCTTCGACGGTCTTGCCGCGTTTAGCAGCAACTTCCGACGGTGTGTGCGAAGCGCGCAAGCCGTTAAGCGTCGCACGAACCATGTTGTAAGGATTGCTCGAACCAAGGCTCTTGGCCACGACGTTACGAACGCCCATTACATCAAAAATAGCGCGCATTGGACCACCAGCAATTACGCCAGTACCTTCAGCTGCCGGAGAAATCAAGACAGTAGAAGCGCCATGCTTGCCAACGACAGTGTGATGCAAAGTACCGTTCTTCAGAGCAACCTTAAACAGTTCGCGACGCGCCTGCTCCATTGCCTTTTGAACTGCAACAGGGACTTCGCGAGCTTTACCCTTGCCCATACCGACTCGACCATCACCGTCACCGACAACGGTCAGTGCGGCAAAGCTCATGGTACGACCACCTTTAACGACTTTACTGACGCGGTTAACCGCAATCATTTTTTCGCGAAGGCCGTCATCACGCTCTTCTGGAGCGTTCTTGCGTTGTTCTTTAGCCATTTGACTGTTCCTCGCTTAAAACTTCAGGCCGGCTTCACGCGCGGCATCGGCCAGGGCTTTTACACGGCCGTGGTAACGGAAACCCGAACGATCGAAAGCGACAAGCTCAATACCAGCAGCTTTTGCCTTCTCTGCAACACGCTTACCGATCAGAGTTGCCGCAGCAGCGTTGCCACCACGACCAGACTGACCTGCAAGTTGCAGACGCACTTCTGGCTCAACGGTCGAAGCCGAAACCAGAACACGATCGCCTTCGGGCGAAATAATGTTTGCATAAATGTGCAGATTCGAGCGGAAAACCTGGAGGCGATTAACTCGCAACTCAGCGATTTTCTTACGCGTCGGAACCGCACGACGCAAACGGGAAATTTTTTTGTCCATGATCTTTCCTTGTTTGCGCGATTATTTCTTCTTGGTTTCTTTGATGATGACGTGCTCATCAACGTAACGTACACCTTTGCCTTTGTAAGGCTCTGGCGGACGGTATGCGCGGATTTCAGCAGCCACCTGACCCACAACCTGCTTGTCCGAACCTTTGAGAATAATTTCCGTCTGGGTTGGGCATTCGGCTTTTACGCCTTCAGGCATTGGATGAATGACATCATGAGAAAAACCAAGTTGCAATTTGATCGCGTTACCCTGAACTGCAGCGCGGTAACCCACACCAACCAGAGTCAACTTGCGTTCGAAACCTTTGCTGACACCCGTAACCATATTTGCAACTAGTGCACGTAAGGTTCCTGACATCGCTTTAGCTTCACGTGAATCATCAGCAACGATGAAAGACAGTTTGCCAGCATCTTCATTAACAATAACGTTACCAATCAAAGTTTGACTTAAAGTGCCCAAAGGACCTTTAACAGTGATTTGATCGGCTTTAATTACTGCCTCGACGCCCTTAGGCAATTCGACGGGGTATTTAGCTATACGTGACATTCGGTATTCTCCTTAAGCCACGTAGCAGAGGACTTCGCCGCCCACGCCATTGGCGCGTGCTTTGCGATCAGTCATGACGCCACGTGAAGTGGAGACAATAGCAACACCCAGACCATTCATAACCTGAGGGATGCTTCCGTTGCCTTTGTAAATACGCAAACCAGGGCGCGAAACGCGTTCGATGCGCTCGATCACTGGACGACCAGCGTAATACTTAAGTGTGATTTCAAGCTCAGGCTTTTGCGCTGTGCCTTTAATCTTAAAACCATCGACATAACCTTCGTCCTGAAGCACAGCAGCAATTGCTACCTTAAGCTTGGAGGAGGGCATGGTCACCGATGTCTTATCTACCTGCTGCGCATTACGAATGCGAGTCAGCATATCGGCGATTGGGTCGCTCATGCTCATGTTTTATTCTCCTACCAGCTAGCTTTGGTCATGCCGGGAATTTCACCCTTCATAGCCAATTCGCGTAGTTTCATGCGGCCAAGTCCGAACTTGCGGAAGACTCCGCGAGCGCGTCCCGTAATTGCACAGCGATTACGCTGGCGAATAGGACTTGCATTGCGTGGAAGCTGCTGAATTTTCAGCCTTGCTTCGTAACGCTCTTCGTCGGTCTTGGATGAATCATCGATGATTGCCTTAAGAGCAGCGCGTTTAGCAGCAAATTTCTCAGCTGTTTTAACACGCTTAACATCGCGATTGATCATTGATAGTTTTGCCACGTCTGCGCCCCTTAGTTGCGGAACGGGAAGCTAAACGCTGTTAACAGCGCTTTGGCTTCTTCGTCGGTCTTAGCGGTCGTGGTGATGCTGATGTTCATCCCACGCAACACATCGATTTTGTCGTATTCAATCTCGGGGAAAATAATTTGCTCTTTCACACCGATGTTGTAGTTGCCGCGACCATCAAATGCACGACCTGAAATTCCGCGGAAGTCACGAACGCGTGGCAAAGCCACCGAAACCAGACGATCGAGAAATTCGTACATGCGCTGACCACGCAGAGTCACCATGCAACCAATCGGGTAGTCTTCACGGATTTTGAAAGCCGCAATCGCTTTTTTGGTTTTGGTGATCACTGGTTTTTGTCCAGCAATTTTAGTTAAATCTGAAACAGCATGATCGATGACTTTTTTGTCAGCAACCGCTTCAGATACACCCATATTGAGCGTAACTTTTAAGACACGTGGAACTTGCATCACGCTCTTGTAGCCAAACTGCTCAAGCATTGCAGGTGCAATCTTTTGAAGATAGAGTTCTTGGAAACGAGACATATCAATTGCCCCTTAAGCTTTCGCGCCAACGGTCTCGCCGCTGGATCGAAAAATGCGCACTTTGCGTCCGTCTACTTCTTTAATCCCAACACGATCACCCTTACCGGTGGCTGGATTAAACAACGCAATGTTCGAAATGTGGATGGGCATTGTCTTTTCGACGATCCCGCCAGTTGTACCCTGCATTGGGTTTGGACGGACATGCTTTTTAACCATATTGATGCCTTCAACCAACACATGGTCTTCATCAAGACGGGCCAACACTGTACCGCGACGCTTTTTGTCACGCCCAGTTAACACGACGACTTCGTCGCCTTTGCGGATTTTGTTCATTTGTGGCTCCTTACAGCACTTCAGGCGCCAAAGACACGATCTTCATGAACTTCTCGCCACGCAGTTCACGCGTGACGGGTCCGAAGATACGCGTGCCAATGGGCTCGAGTTTCGCGTTGAGCAAAACGGCAGCATTGCCGCCGAAACGAATTAGCGAACCGTCTTTACGACGTACGCCTTTTGCCGTGCGCACAACAACAGCATTGTAGATTTCGCCTTTTTTCACGCGCCCACGTGGGGCAGCGTCTTTGACGGTAACCTTAATAACATCGCCGATAGCGGCATAACGGCGCTTAGAACCGCCGAGCACCTTGATGCACATGACAGAGCGTGCACCAGTGTTATCGGCCACGTCCAGCGTGGTCTGCATTTGGATCATGATTTTTCCTGTTCCAACTTAACCAAAAATCTTGCTTGCTTTATGCTTGCAGTCAAATCAGTCAGTTTTGGTCCCGTTAGGTGCCACAGAGCACCCTGGGTTGAAATCTGCTAATTATTCCTACACTCTGTATTTGTTTTTCTTTTGGACTGCTTGGTTAAACCATCAGTTTTCAGAATTACGCAACACATTATGCGGGAAAGCCGTGAAGTATAGCCTAGTAATTTTTTTTGTGCAAGTGGCGTGAACTTGTGTCATATTATCCCATGATCACTTAGACCTTTTTTAGTCGTATTGGAAATCACATGTATCCTAAACAATCGCTTTATATCAATGGTGAGTTCATTTCTGGCGAAGGCCGTCAGTCACAGGACATCATTAATCCTGCTACGCAGGAAGTCCTAGGTCAACTGCCGCACGCCACGCAAGCCGATCTAGATATGGCGCTACAGTCTGCAGAAATTGCATTTGCCAAGTGGAAGCTCTCATCACCAATGGATCGTTCCGCCATTTTACGTAAAGTTGGCCAGTTAACACGTGAAAGAGCAAAGGATATTGCCCGCAATATGACTCTTGACCAGGGTAAGCCACTTGCAGAGGCTCTTGGAGAGGTAGTCGGCTGCGCTGATCACTGTGACTGGCACGCTGAGGAATGCAGACGCATATATGGCCGGGTTATTCTTCCTCGAAGCCCCGATGTCCGTCAACTCGTTCTTAAGGAGCCTATTGGCGTATGCGTTGCTTTTACACCCTGGAATTTCCCATATAACCAAGCTATTCGTAAAATTTGTGCAGCTGTCGGTGCTGGTTGTACTGTCATATTAAAAGGCCCAGAAGACTCACCAAGTGCAGTAATGGCGATTGCACAAATGTTTCATGATGCTGGTCTACCTCCTGGTGTGCTGAGTCTCGTTTGGGGTGAGCCTGCAAAAGTATCTGATTATTTGATACGCTCACCGATTAGTCGCAAGGTTTCCTTTACTGGCTCAGTACCTGTTGGCAAACAACTAGCGGCACTTGCTGGCGCTCACATGAAACGCGTCACAATGGAACTCGGCGGTCATTCGCCAGTAATAGTATTTGATGATGCCGATATAGACCGAGCAGCTACCATGCTGGCGAAATTTAAAGTCCGTAATGCTGGTCAAGTTTGTGTATCACCAACGCGCTTCTACGTCCAAAAGAAAGCCTACGACAAATTCTTATCAAAATTCCTTGATGTATTAAAAACCGTTAAGGTTGGAAATGGACTTGATGATGGCGTTGAGATG
The DNA here is from genome assembly GCA_030653405.1 of Zwartia sp. GTDB lineage: Bacteria > Pseudomonadota > Gammaproteobacteria > Burkholderiales > Burkholderiaceae_B > Zwartia. The sequence goes on from JAURZO010000123.1 coordinate 17,962, forward strand.
GGCCCATTGGCACACGAACGACGTGTCCCCGCGATTGCGCGCTTTGTTGAAGATGCCCGCAAGCGTGGGGCTAACATTGAGTTAGGTGGTGATGCACCTTCTGGTAAAGGATTCTTCTTTCCTCCGACGGTCATTACTGGTCTAAAAGACGACGCAATGTTAATGACCGAAGAACCTTTCGGACCAATTGCACCAGTAGTGCCATTTGATAACATTGATGAAGTTATCAAAAGGGCAAATAGCCTGCCATTCGGTCTGTCTTCTTATATTTTTACCAATTCATTGCAAACCGCAACTAAGATCTCTAATTCTATCGAAGCGGGGATGGTTAACATCAATCACTTTGGTAGTGCGCTTCCAGAAACTCCCTTCGGTGGCATCAAGGACAGCGGAATTGGCAGCGAAGGTGGTTCCGAAACTTTTGATGGCTATCTAGTCACTAAATTTGTAACGCACATTTAGTAGAAAGCATGGCGAAAAAAAACGCGACATCACTGTCGCGTTTTTTTATCAATAAAAACACTAAATACTTGCTGTGCTCATATTTTTCGTATGCGATTAATTAAATCACACGTGCAGCTTCGATCAATTTTGTTGCAGTCCAAGACTTGGAGCGCGAAATTGGACGACCTTCTGCAATTTCAACCGTATCGCCTTCGTTGTACTGATTGGTTTCATCATGTGCTTTGTACTTAGCTGAGCGCATGATGATTTTGCCAAGCATAGGATGCTTAACGCGACGTTCAACCAACACCACGATGGTTTTATCCATCTTGTTGCTGACGACCTTACCAACCAGCGTACGCTGACGCTTTGGCTTCGTAGTTTGAGCTGTGGTCATATTATGATCCCGCCTTCTCAGTCAACAACGTACGAACACGAGCAATATCTCGGCGCACCTTGCTAATCTGAGTATGGTTGGTGAGTTGCTGAGTGGCCCGCTGCATACGCAGTCCAAACTGGGCTTTCAGCAGGCTTTCGAGCTCTTGACCGAGCTCGGCGGCTGTTTTAGCACGAAGTTCGCTTGCTTTCATTTCGATTCCTTAAGTACCGAGGTGACGCGCGACGAACGTGGTGGAGATTGGCAGCTTCGCCGCCGCAAGACGAAACGCCTCACGTGCGATCTCTTCACTCACACCTTCCATCTCGTACAGCACTTTACCTGGCTGGATTTCTGCAACCCAATACTCTGGATTACCTTTGCCGTTACCCATCCGCACTTCAGCCGGTTTCTGCGAAATTGGCTTATCGGGAAAAATACGGATCCAAATACGACCACCACGTTTGATGTGACGGTTAATAGCACGACGTGCTGACTCGATTTGACGAGCGGTCAGGCGACCACGACCTGTGGCCTTCAGACCAAACTCACCAAACGAAACATTGGCGCCACGCGTGGCAAGGCCAGTGTTACGACCTTTTTGCTCTTTGCGATATTTCCTGCGTGCTGGTTGCAGCATGCTTATTCTCCTTCGGGCGCAGGCGCAGCGGCATCAGCCTTGCGCGGTGCACGACCACGACCTGCGGGTCGAGCTGCCGGACGACCACCTTCGGGCTTGTCAGCACGAGGCGCACGACGCGGACGACGCTCTTCTTCGCGGGGCGCAACAGTTTCAACTGGCATTTCACCATTCGCCAACATGTCGCCTTTGTAAACCCAGACCTTGATGCCAATCACACCGTAAGTAGTGTGAGCTTCAGAAGTACCGTAATCAATATTAGCGCGCAATGTATGGAGTGGAACGCGACCTTCGCGATACCACTCTGTGCGAGCAATTTCGATGCCATTCAGACGGCCTGCGCTCATGATCTTAATGCCAAGGGCACCAAGACGCATTGCATTTTGCATGGCGCGCTTCATTGCACGGCGAAACATAATCCGCTTTTCAAGCTGTTGCGAGATTGAATCTGCGATCAACTGAGCATCAGTCTCTGGCTTGCGAATTTCTTCGATATTGACGTGAACAGGCACGCCCATCAAACGTTGCAAATCAGCCTTGAGACCTTCGATATCCTCGCCACGCTTACCGATCACGACACCCGGACGAGCCGAGTAAACCGTAATACGAGCATTTTTAGCGGGACGCTCAATGACTACGCGACCAACGGATGCGCTTTTGAGTTTCTTTTTGAGGTACTCACGTACACGGATATCTGAGGCAAGCATGCCACCGAAATCTTTGTCGTCTGCGTACCACTTTGAGCCCCAATTACGTGTAACCGCAAGGCGGAACCCAATCGGGTGAATTTTCTGACCCATCGTGACTCCTTAGGCTCCGACCTTCACAGTAATGTGGCAGGTCTGCTTTTCAATCTGGTTACCGCGCCCTTTGGCTCGTGCGGAAAAGCGCTTCATCGACTCAGCCTTGTCCACATAGATCGTGGTGACTTTGAGTTCATCGATATCTGCACCGTCATTGTGTTCGGCGTTCGCGATGGCCGATTCAACGGCCTTCTTGAGTATGCCTGCGGCCTTCTTGTTAGTGAAGGTCAGGATGTTTAATGCCTGCGCGACCGACTTACCACGGATTAAATCCGCTACAAGTCTAGTTTTTTGCGCAGAGATGTGCACCCCACGGATAATGGCTGTGGTTTCCATTGCTTACCTCTTGGCCTTTTTATCTGCAGCATGACCCTTAAACGTACGGGTCAGCGCAAATTCGCCGAGTTTATGTCCGACCATATTCTCGTTAATGTAAACGGGAACGTGCTGGCGGCCGTTGTGAACAGCAATCGTCAACCCGATAAACTCGGGAAGAATCGTTGAACGACGTGACCAAGTTTTGATCGGTTTCTTGCCCTTTTCGGCAACTGCAACCTCGACCTTTTTGATCAAGTGTGCATCGACGAATGGGCCTTTCTTGACTGAACGTGACATGATTCGCCCTCTTATTTACGCTTGCGGCGCTGGACGATCATATTGTCCGTCCGCTTGTTGCTACGGGTCTTGTAACCCTTAGCTGGGGTACCCCATGGACTACGTGGCTCGCCGCCTTCGCCGGTACGACCTTCACCACCACCATGTGGGTGATCAACCGGGTTCATTGCGACACCACGAACCGTGGGACGAATACCGCGCCAACGAACGGCACCAGCTTTACCAATCTGGCGCAAGCTGTGCTCTTCGTTGCCGACTTCACCGATCGTTGCACGACATTCGATGTGCACACGACGAACTTCACCAGAACGCAGGCGAACCTGCGCGTAAGTGCCTTCGCGTGCCAAAAGAACAGCCGAAGCGCCTGCGGAACGTGCCATTTGGGCACCTTTGCCAGGCAACATCTCGATGCAGTGAATCGTTGTACCAACCGGGATATTGCGGATAGGCAATGTGTTGCCAGCGCGAATAGGCGCCTCGATACCAGACAGCAACGTAGCACCCACCTCAAGACCTCGAGGAGCGATGATGTAGCGACGCTCACCGTCCGCATAACATAGCAAAGCAATGTGAGCGGTTCGGTTCGGGTCATATTCCAGGCGCTCTACCTTTGCGGGAATGCCGTCTTTGTTACGACGGAAATCCACAAGACGATAATGCTGTTTATGACCACCACCACGGTGTCGAATAGTGATGTGACCGTTGTTATTACGGCCAGAACCACGGATTTTCTTTTCCAGCAACGCAGCTACCGGTGCGCCTTTATGCAAGTTAGGTGTAACCACCTTGAGCATGCCACGGCGACCGGGCGAGGTTGGCTTAACTTTTAAGAGAGCCATTTAGTTGACCTCCGCCAGGTTGATTTCTTGACCTTCTTTGAGCGAGACATACGCCTTACGCTCGTTACGACGTCGACCGACGAAACGACCGAAACGCTTAGCCTTACCTTTTCGGTTCAAGACCTGAACCGCCTCGACTTGCACTTTGAAGAGTAACTCGACAGCAGCTTTAATTTCTGGCTTCGTTGCATCAGCAACAACACGAAAAGCAACTTGATTATTCTTCTCAGCAACAAAAGTGGCCTTTTCAGTCACGATTGGAGCCAAGATGATTTGCATTAGACGATGATCGTTCATGCCAGCATCTCCTCGAGTTGAGCGATGGCCGGCTTTGTGATCAGCACTTTTTTGTAGTGGATCAGCGAGAGCGGATCGGCATTGCGCGGCTCGACGACAGCAACATGCGGCAAATTGCGGGTCGCGAGGTAAAGGTTTTCGTCGACTGAGTCAGTAATAATCAAGACTGACTCCATACCTAAGCTTTTAAGCTTTTCAGCTGCAAGCTTCGTCTTTGGAGACTCGAGTGTAAAAGAATCAACAATAGATATACGATCTTCGCGGGCCAATTGAGAAAGGATCGAACGGATACCCGCGCGATACATTTTCTTATTAACCTTCTGACTGAAGTTTTCTTCAGGAGAATTTGGAAATGTACGACCACCGCCACGCCACAAAGGCGAAGATGTCATACCAGCACGAGCACGACCTGTGCCTTTTTGACGGAATGGCTTTCTTGTTGAGTGATGGACTTCCGCACGGTCTTTTTGAGCACGGTTACCTGAGCGTGCATTTGCCTGAAAGGCAATGACGATCTGGTGCACCAGCGCTTCGTTAAACTCTCGACCAAACACTGTGTCAGGAGCAGCAAACGTTGAAGACGATTGGCCTTGATCATTTAGGAGCTTGATATCCATTGATTAGGCTCCCTTTTTAGCAGGTGCTTTGACTGCCGGGCGCACGAGAATGTCGCCACCAGCATAGCCAGGGACAGCGCCCTTGACCATCAGCAGACCACGCTCAGCGTCAACACGGACGACGTCAAGGTTTTGCACAGTACGGGTATCATCACCAAGATGACCTGACATACGTTTACCAGGAAAAATACGACCAGGATCTTGCGCCTGACCAATCGAACCAGGAACGCGGTGCGAACGGCTGTTACCGTGCGATGCGCGCTGTGACTTGAAGTGGTGGCGTTTAATCGTACCGGCGAAACCTTTACCAATCGTGGTACCAGTAACGTCGACTTGTTGGCCGGCCTCAAAAACGCTCTCAACAGAAACCACGCTACCAGGCGTGAACTCAGCTGCGCGAGCGGGATCAAGACGGAATTCTTTGAGGATACTACCGGCCTCTACACCAGCTTTGGCGTAATGACCTGTTTGTGGCTGTGCTACACGGGAAGCGCGACGTGCGCCGTAAGCAACCTGAATGGCGGCATAGCCGTCAGATTCAAGTGACTTTACCTGGGTGACGCGGTTGTTCGATACATCCAATACAGTTACGGGGATGGACTCGCCATCTTCCGTAAATATACGGGTCATACCGACCTTGCGGCCCACCAGCCCAAGCCGATGTGCGGCAGGCGTGGGTGTCGATTTCGACATCGTTTTCTCCGGGGTAAAAACCCGATTCCCGACTGCGATTGGTCGGGGCTGATAAAACCCGAATACTTCGGGCGCTCAAGTACTAATGACCTTACAAAGTTAGGTAACACACGTTGAACAACAGCATCTTGCTCTGTTCAACACGCAATACAAAATTGCGGTCTTTTATCTCACCAAATTAAGGCAAGTCTTGCATTCTAGCACCAATGATTGCTGCATTGCAAACCGTTTGGGCCTGAAACACAGCAAACATAGGTACTAACCTAAATTGATTAGTTATTGCAAAGCAATTTCAACATCAACACCAGCTGGCAAATCAAGGCGCATTAAAGCATCAACGGTTTTGTCAGTGGGATCGACGATATCCATCAAGCGTTGGTGTGTACGAATTTCAAACTGGTCACGCGAAGTTTTGTTCACATGCGGTGAGCGCAGAATGTCATAACGACGTATACGCGTTGGAAGAGGTACCGGTCCTCGCACAACAGCACCAGTGCGCTTGGCCGTATCAACGATCTCTGCAGCCGACTGATCAATGAGTTTGTAATCAAACGCTTTCAGACGGATGCGGATTTTTTGATTTTTCATGGCGATTCTCAAAGAGCGATATGCTGCGAGCAAATAGGCCCGCAGCGAAATAATTTACTTCAGGATTTTTGCAACGACACCGGCGCCGACGGTACGACCACCTTCGCGGATTGCAAAACGCAGACCTTCTTCCATGGCGATAGGAGCCAACAACTTGACTGTCATCGCAACGTTATCGCCTGGCAAAACCATTTCTTTGTCTGCTGGCAACTCAATCGTACCGGTCACATCTGTCGTACGG
>JAURZO010000144.1 GCA_030653405.1 Zwartia sp.
GTCAGAATCTGGGCTTGAGTACGAATAGCCGGATGAGACGCCGCCGCCGCCATCGAAAATTGTCCAAGCACAATGGTCGAATATTGTGCGAGCCGATTCACCTGCTCAGCGATCAGTCGATCGTGCTGCGCCTGATCTTTGGCCAAGAGCGCGTCTAACGCGCCCTCCACCATATACGAGTCCACCTGCGCCTCCTGGCTCCGCTCTTTTGCCATCTGAAAAAACTCGTCACGAAGCGTCTGCATCGATGGCCCAAACGTCGTCAACATCGCAGCGGTATCGCCACGCTCAAGGAGCTCCTCGAACATGGCCTGGTTGGATGTCAGGATTGGAATCGATTGCCGTGTTTTCAAATGATTAATGGCCTCGCCAAAGGCCGAGCAGGTAAACAAAATACCGTCAGCCCCCGCGTTGACACAATACTGACCCAGCTGGGCGAAACGCTCAATCATTCTGGGTGTCATCTTGCCATCGACCAGCATATCAACCGCCAAGGATTCATCGAGCAGATTGATGATGCTGGCTTCTGGCCATTGCTTCTTAAAGCTTGTGGAGGCTGGCGCCATCGACACGTCGACAGCGTGCACAAGAAAAATACGTGGTGCAGTCATGATGATTATTCCGGCTGTATCCCTGCGTCCTTGACAACCTTGCCGGCTCTGGCAATTTCCTGATTGAGTAGCTCGGCAAGCTGCTTGGAATTACCAATCATCGGAGCCGCGCCAATCGAACGAATCTTGGCATCTGTCTCGGGATCTTTCAACACACTCTCAATTTCCCTGGACAAGCGATCGATAATTGCCTGAGGTGTTTTAGCTGGCGCAAAAACACCGACCCAAGCACTGTACTCAAAGCCTGGCAATCCAAGCTCGGCGACCGTTGGTAAATCAGGTGCCTGTTGGACACGCGTCAGACTCGTGACACCAATCGAACGGATCTTGTCAGCTTTGATATTGGGAACAGAAGTCGCCACCGGCTCACAGATCACCTGGATCTGTCCTCCGATCAGGTCATTGAGTGCCTGAGGCGAGCTTTTATAGCTGATCATTTTCAGATCAATACCTGCCATCGTCCGGAACATTTCCATACAAATTTTTGAACCGACTGTCGCTGTTCCATAGTTCAGCTTGCCCGGATTCGCTTTGGCATAAGCAATGAACTCTTTCAGATTTTTAGCGGGCACGTTCGGGTTAATGACTAACACGTTATAAAAGTCTTTTAACGCCATTGACACAGGCGCGAGGTCATTCACTGGATGAAAGGGCAAACTCTTACGCAAATGATAGTTTGCCGCCAGCGTTGTGCTGGAGCCCAACACGAGCGTATATCCATCAGGATCTGCCTTGGCACCCGCATTCACACCAATCACACCCTCCGCGCCCGGGCGGTTTTCTACGACGACTTGCTGACCGAGACGTTGCGAAAGCTTGGCGGCCACCACGCGCGCGACGACATCGGTCGCACCACCCGCCCCCAAAGGCACGATCAGCTTAATCGCCTTGGATGGATAAGCATCCTGCGCGTATGAAACACCCACACACGCAAAGCTCGATATGACCAAGGTACAGATAGCTTTAAATATTCTTTTCATGCTTGTCTCCTGATTGGATATGGACTCTTATGAGTTCTTTTATCGTAATAAAAATACATCAGACAGTTGGCATTGCCCCGCCATCCAAGGGTAAAACAATACCATTGATATGTACGGCGAGTGGACTCGCCAGCCACGCAACCGCCTGTGCAACATCCTCAGGCGTACCCTGCCTCGACATAAAAACAGGGTTCGCGGAAGGGCTCGTGGCCAGCTGGGCTGCAAGCGCATCAAAGCGCGCTGAAACGATTGGGCCAGGCGCGATCGTATTGGCCCGAATCCCTTGATCCTTGTAGCGATCAGAGACCCCTTTGGTCAGCAGATTGACGGCTGCGTTCATGCTGCCTCCCGGCAAATGCGCCGGCGAAGGCAGCTTGCCTGCCTTGCCGGAAATATTAATGATCACGCCCCCGCCTGCTTTGAGCATCATTGGCAACACGGCGCGCATCGAACGCACATACACCATCAACTTATTTTGAAACGTCCGCTCCCAATCCGCGTCAGTCAAATCCAGGAATTCACCGAAAGTCGAAGAGGCCGTTGAGTTGACCAGCAGATTCAATTTGCCCGACTGACGAAATATCTCTCGTGATGCGTGGGTGACCTCATCGGTATTTGAGGCGTCCACCACGCGCACTCTGGCCTGCCCACCCGCTCTCGCGATCTTGTCTTGTAGTGCGTCAAGTTTTATTTTGTCGCGACCGCTTAACCATACGGTGGCACCATGCGCGGCGAGCAGCTCTGCGACTGCGGAGCCAATCGCACCAGAGGCGCCCAGAACCCAAGCGCATTGACCAGCAAGACCAAAATCGTGCGTTTTGGCAGGATTCATCAAGCACTCCTGACGTTTGTCGTTGACAAGACAGCGCATACATCCGTGCGTTCGAATCCCTGATCACTGCACATATTTGGCCTCTCCAAGATGATGCATACTTTCACAGCAGGTATCTGCTGTCAACAGTGCCAAACACTCCAAATAACTTGATATGAGTGTGAATCATTATCCAGTAAGATCGAGAGCGAAGCGAAGCGGTAATCAGCCGTCACAAAAATAAGCTCACACCAAATTGGAGACAAGTATGAAATCAAAAGTATTGCTGAGTTGTTTTGGTTTGCTCATATCGACTTTAATTGGCATGCCATCTGTGCATGCACAAGCCGCCGCAGATCGTCCAATCAACGTCATCATTCCCTTCGCACCTGGCGGTGGGACAGACGTACTGGCGCGACGCGTCATGCCTAGAGTCGCTGAGAAACTCGGCACAACGACCGTCATTGAAAATAGGCCTGGTGCTTCGGGATCCATCGGTGCGCAGTTCGTGGCGCGCTCAGCACCAGACGGCAAAACGTTGCTAGTGGGTTCAGTGTCTGAAATCGGGATCAATCCGGGACTTTATCCGAAACTGCCCTATAACGTGGATCGTGATTTTGTCGGCGTTACCGCACTCGCGGCCGCTCCCATGGTGTTAGTGGTTCACCCTTCGTCTGAAGTGAAAAGCGTCGCGGATCTCATTCGTATCGCCAAAGCCAACCCCGGGAAAATTAATTTTGGTTCTGCAGGTGCAGGTAGTGGTGCGCACATGGCGGCAGAACTTTTTCTCTTCGAGACTAAGGTCAAGCTGACACATGTGCCTTACAAAGGCACAGGGGCTGTGACTGCTGACATGCTGGGTCAACAGCGCGACATGGTCTTGTTTGCACCCCTGCCCGCCGTGGCTGGGATTGTGCGCTCAGGTCAGCTGAGTGCGATCGCACTCACAGGCAAAAAGCGCTCACCCGCCATGCCCGATGTCCCCACCTTCATCGAGGCAGGTGTGCCAGGATTTGACATGGACTACTGGTATGGCTTGGTCGCACCCGCTGGCACACCAGCAGATGTCAGAAACAAAATCCATCTTGCGACGCTTGATGTGCTGAGCCAGCCGGCGATGATCGAGGATCTGTCCAAGCTCGGACTTGTGCCAACCATCACCACCGAAAAAGATTTCGCTGACTTCATTAAAGCCGACATGGCCAAATGGGCCCGCGTTGTCAAAGCGGCGGACCTCAAGCTGGATTAAATCAATTTGCCAAGAGTCGACCGTAGCCAGGAATGCGCCATTCTCCGCCCATGAGATTCATCATGGCCCAGATGGCGCAACTATTTGTACTGAGGACGGGTTTGCCCGTATCGCGCTCCAGTTTCTCGATGATCTCCATGGTCATCCAGTTACCGCAGGCAAGAAAGATCGCCTCGGCTTCTGGACGGTCGGCTTGACGTCCTAAATCGTAGGCTGTCTGCGCATCGAGATGCCCGACTTTGATGTTGTTGGTGATCCCCATGGCCATTTGGTTCAACACTCGCACCCCACTCGCCTCGATAAACTCAGAAACAATCTGGTTGGTGCCCTCGCCCCAAGGTGCTGCCAGTACGATTTTTTTGATCCCGAGCAACTCGAAGGCCTGAAGCATCGCTGTCGCGGCCGTCGTCGCTGGTTTACCGCAGGCTTTTTCAATCCGAGCGCAAACCTCGACGTCATAGCCTTTTCCAAACCGCGTCGAAGGCGCTGTCGCTGACAATACGGCGGCATCGACTTCGGCATCTTTGAGTTTTTCAGCTTCTGATTCGAGCTCGGCCACTATCTTGATTGTGGATTCAGGATCAATATTACGAAGGGTCAGTCGAGCACAATGCAACGACACGTAGTCAGGTAGCACCTCAGCAAACTCTGGCTCCTGCGTGGTGTTGGAAGAGGGTAGTAACAAGCCAAAACGTTTTGTCTTCTTTATCATTTTGTTTCCTATAACGTTCGCAAATACAATCGTACTGTTTCACTAGACATCTTACATAACAAGAGAAGACATCATGAATTCAGGTTTAAAAGGAAAAGTCGCATTGGTCACGGGCGGCTCAAAAGGCATTGGTTTTGCCATCGCACAAGCGCTCGCCGAACAAGGCTGCGCACTGCGTTTGGTCGCACGTGATATGACCTCTCTCGAGGAAGCACAACGCGCACTCAAAAAAGAATTCCCCGTCGAAGTCCTGATCCGGTCAGCGAACCTGTCTGTCCCGGGTAGCACGGATGAGGTAGCGATTGCTTTTCCAGAAACCGATATTCTGATTAACTCAGCAGGTGCAGTCGCGCGCGGCGGTCTGTTAGACATCGACCCGACAGGCTTTCGGGAAGGATTTGAAGGCAAGGTCATGTCCAGCATCATGCTCAGCCGCGCACTGTATCCGAATATGGTCGCCAGAAAATATGGTGTGATTATCAACATCATCGGTATCGCTGGAGAAAAACTCAATCCAAACTCGATCGGCACTTCGGTCGCCAATGCGGCACTGATTGCGTTTACAAAAGCATTCGGCGCACAAAGCGTCGATCATGGCGTACGCGTGCTTGGCATCAACCCGGGTTTGATCCATACGGGTCGCACAGACAATCTGCTACATCCCAAAACCGATGTTGATCGTCAAGCCTATGCCAAGGTCATGGCCAACCTGCCGTATGGTCGCATGGGTCATCCAAAAGAGGTCGCCGATCTCGCCGTGTTCTTTGCCTCGGATGCCGCGAAATACATCAGTGGCGATGTGCTCTCGGTTGATGCCGGAACACGCTTCAGAGCCTAGTGCGCTAAAGGTGTTCCGTTACTCATCTGTCTGAGCACAACCAAGAATATTACTGAGGCTGAATACCGATCTGCTTGACCAGATCGCCCCAAACCTTGTCTTCTTTTTCAAGGAATTTGGCGAACTGTTCAGGCGTATCCTTGCTGCTCTGCGCGCCGATATCAGCAATACGCTTGACCATCGCAGGTGAAGCCATCACTTTCATGATTTCTGTGTTCAGGCGATCGACAATATTTTTAGGTGTGCCTGCGGGCAAGAACAAGGCATACCACTCATACAGCTCAAACCCGGGGAACCCGGATTCTGCAATCGTAGGGATATCGCTCAGAGCCTCTGGGCGCGTGGCGCCTGTCGTCGCAATCGGGCGAAGCTTGCCACTACGAACATGCGGAATGGTCGATGTAGGGCTGTTGATCAACATCTGAATGTGGCCCGCTAACAAATCCGTCAAAGCCGGTCCACCCCCCTTATATCCAATCTCTGTCACATCAATCGCGGCGAGCTTCACCAGATACTGCATGGACAGTTGACCGGAAGTCAGGCCGCCTGGAGTGCCATACGCCAATGACCCGGGCTTCGCTTTCGCGAGCGCGACTAACTCCTGAAGGTTTTTGGCCGGTACTGAGGGATTAACCGTCAAAATACCAGGCATCAACGCGAGCATGGCCAAAGGTGTGAAGTCCTTTTTTGAGTCATAGGGCAAGGACTTGGTGATGTAGGGATTGATCGAGTGTGCACTGATGAACAAACCAATCGTATAGCCGTCAGGCGCTGATCTTGCCACTTCCTGCGTCGCAATTGTGCTGTTACCACCCGGCTTATTCATGACCAGCACTGGCTGTCCGAGCGCTTTGGATAAATCAGGCGCAATTGATCGCGCCAATACGTCTGAGGTGCCGCCTGGTGCAAATGTCACAATGATCCGGATGGGTTTGCTGGGCCAAGTATCGGCGACGGCTGCAGCGACCGGGATTAGTGTGGCGCATAGCGCAAAAGCGAGCGATTTAAGTTTACTCATCGAATATCTCCAATTATTTTTTTACGTTCAAATCTAATTAAGTTTTAATGCCTAACGACTACTAAAGCTGCAACTGATGTACAAACGCACACCTGCTCTAGAAACTCTCCACTCCATCTTTACTTCAAAATCTCTTGTGTGTGTTGTCCCAAACTAGGACTCGCCACGCCTGTCTGCTTCCCTAAAAATACCGGACTGAGCGGGACAGGCAGCGCAGGGATCTCCGTACCACCTGAAGCTGTAAGCGTTCGCTTAAAAACACCTCGTTCTACGAAATGAGGATCCTTCGTCGCCTGTTCCAGACCGACCACTTCAGTGACACAGACATCGTGACCTTCGAAAATACGCATCCACTCTGCGGCTGTGCGCTGCGCGATCACTTTTGCCACGCACGCCTTCGCGAGAAGATCATCCTGAGCTGATTGAAGTTCCGTTAAACCAATCAGCGTCAGAAAATTCGTCCAGAATTTTTCCTCAAGGGGTGCCGCCGCTAAAAACTTATCATCAGAGGTTTGGTAAACCTGATAGCGCGGACTCCCCCCAGTCACCAACTCATTGCCCGGCGCAGGCCACTCGTTGGCAGCCCAACCGTTGCCAAGCCCCCAATACATCAATGTAAACAAATTATCTGCCATCGACACATCCAGATGACAGCCGCGACCATCCAGATCGCGCTTACGCAGGCCGAGCAAAATATTCATCACCGCAGGATACGCGCCACCGGCCAGATCAGCCGTCAACACTGGGGGCACAAAGGGTGCGCCCTGCGCATCGGCGCTGAGTGCCACCATTCCGGCACGCGCCTGATAGTTCATGTCATGTGCCGCAATCAATGCACTGGGTCCAGACTGACCAAACCCAGTAATTGAGCAATACACGATACCCGGATTGATCTGTGAAACCGCTTCGTAACCCAAGCCAAGCCGATCCATCACACCAGGTCTAAATTGCTCGACGATCACATCAGTATCCGCAATCAAACGCTTGATTTTCTCAATCGTCTCAGTATCTTTGAGGTCCGCAATAATTGATTTTTTCCCCCGGTTCAGCAAGGAGAAGTTAACACTATCTGCGCCGACTTTGGGGCTGTAGTCGCGCATGTCATCACCGGATGCACGCTCGATTTTGATGACATCCGCGCCCGCCTCCGCGAGCAAAAGCGTACACATCGGACCGGGTAGCAGCGTACTAAAGTCCAGAACCTTGACGCCCTCAAGAGGTTGCATCATCGGCTCCGGCTTGTTTTTTGAGCCATGCGTTACGCGCACGACGTGCGGGGGCATACGCTTCTTGTCCCAGCTGCTCATACAAGCTCTGCGTCACAGCAAAGTGATGATGCAACCCTGACCGATTCAGCAATGCGATCGGTCCTTCTGGATAGCCAAGACCCAAACGCAAAGTCGTATCCATGTCGTTGGCCGAAGCGAGGCCTTCATCGAGACGACGCAGTGCCGCGTTGTAGTAAGGACGCAGCAAGCGGTCCAGAATACGCCCTGGGAAGTCATTGCACACCGCCACCACTAAACCGGCACTCTCAAACGCCGCACGCGCGGCAGCCAGTGCCTGTTCGCTCGTATAAGGCTTGCGAACTAGCTCTATAAGTTTGGTCGGCTGATCATCACCTAGACGGAAGCGCGCGAAACCGACAACGTTTGACGGGCCATCGTCATCCGGCACATGCACACCCAAACATTCCGTGCCTAGTTCGATCGCGACAAAATCGGCAGCGACATGATTATGTTTTGACTGCGCGTAGGCTTGAGCGGCCTCGGCACCCACGAACACTAAACCTGAGCCACTCGGACTCGCCCCCGTCGTAAAAGGATGCGCTTCGGGAAAGGAACGACTATCACCATGCTGAACAATTTGATAAGTCATGTCGCTCAGGCTCCAAAAATTTTGTTGCTGTCATATCGATGGAAACCCCGTCCCGACTTGCGTCCAAGCCGACCTGCACCGATCATCCGTTTCACCAATGGCGGACAAGCCGCACGAGGCTCATTCGTCACGCCATGCAGTGCTTCGCACAATAACAATTGCGTATCCATTCCCACCATATCCAGCAGCTCCAAGGGTCCGAGCGGATAACCCAAGGCGGTCTTCACAGCCAGATCAACATCCGCTGGCTCGGCAACGCCCTGATCGATCAGATTGATGACATCGTTATGCCAAGGCACCAGAAAATAATTCAAAATAAATCCGGGCGTGTCACGGGTGCGGACTGGACGCTGACCCAAGGCCTCGCAAAATTGCCATGCAAGGGTGAACGTTTGCTCCGACGTATTCATCCCGGGAGACATTTCAACTAATTTCATCAGTTGTGCCGGCAAACAGAAATGCATGCCGACAAAACGATCCGCGCGTCCTGTTCCACCCGCAATTTCAGTAATGGAAATGGTGGAGGTGTTGGAGGCGAAAATAGTGTGATCACCACAAACCTCGTTCAGTTGTTTGAAAATCGCATGCTTGACTTTCAAGTCCTCGAATACGGCTTCGATCACAAAATCACAATCTGCCAGCTCATTGATATCCGTGGTAGTCAGGAACTGCGCCATGATGAGTGCATCCTCGCCCTCAGCAAGCTTGCCGCGTTCAACGGATTTTTTCAAAAAAGCGGCGGCTTGTTTGTGAGCAAGTTCAAGATTGCCCGCATTCAAATCGTAAATACGGGTTTTAAAACCCGCCCGCGCAGCCACGATCGCGATACCCGTGCCCATTGTCCCGCACCCAACGACCCCAACGGTCTGCGTGTGATTCATTTCTTTTTATCC
>JAURZO010000145.1 GCA_030653405.1 Zwartia sp.
CACAGCAAGTCCCAGCGAGGTGTTTTGCGAGGCCTGCACTATCAGATCCAGCATCCGCAAGGCAAACTTGTCCGTGTCGTGGCCGGCGAGGTGTTTGATGTGGCGGTTGATTTGCGCAAGTCATCACCGACTTTTGGGAAATGGGTTGGAACAGTATTGTCCGCGGAAAACAAGCGACTCGCCTGGATTCCACCAGGGTTCGCGCATGGTTTTATCGTGACCTCGGATTCGGCGGAATTTCTCTACAAGACCACTGACTACTGGTATCCAGAGTATGAGCGGACATTGCGGTGGAATGATCCGACCGTTGGTATAGAGTGGCCGTTTGAGGGTGCGCCATTGTTAGCGACTAAGGATGCTGCGGGTGCTCGACTGCAGGATGCGGCGTTGTTTGATTAATAGAACAAACACGCCCTCGACCGGGCAGCAGAACTCATTTTTTACACTTGGTTGAGAACAACGGCGGCAAGCAGCGCGATGTTTCCAGCAAAAGATTGACGACGAACACCGCTTTGAAAAAAACCTGTCAGGCGTTTAAGTATCCCGAGGCGATGTAGAGATGACAATAGACGTGCCCGTTTAACGTGCTCGGAGGTCATTTTGGATTCGATGTGTTGCAGGCATGCGCAGTTGTTGTGGATCCAAGATTTAAAACGTCCGGAAAATAGTTGCCGTAGGCGTTTGAGTCCCGGTCTTATACCTATATTCGATCCAACAATATTGCCTTTGTGTTGTCGGTAGAGGATGTAGGGTGTTTGATCAAAGATCACCTTGCCTTGTGTGGCGGTAGCGACAATATAGAGCCACCAGTCATGGGACACGATGTTGACGTCCTGTCCAGCAAACCTGACGATGTCGACCAGCGCTCGGTTAAACATCATGGTGTTTCCACCCGCAACATTTTGTACCAGTGCGTTGGAAAAATTCAGTGTTTTTGGCGAGAGCTTGGACATGCCAATAGGTACACCCTTAGCATCTACCATTTGGGTGCGGGAACCATAAAGCAACGCCAGGTGGTCTGGATGTTTCCCCAGCATGTTGAGTGCGCGACTGAGTTTGTCTGGTAGCCAGATGTCATCTTGATCAGAGAACGCAAAGTAGTCAGCATGGATGTCGGCACGACATGCCAAGGATAAAAAGTTGCGAGCAAATCCTTTGCGAGGACCTCGGCAGAGGATCACGCGATCCTGGCCCCATGCCTTTTGCATCGAGCACAAAATGTTCCATGTCTGATCAGAGGATCCATCATCGGACACCCAGAGCACCCAGTTTGTGTGGGATTGAGAGGCGATTGACTCGAGCTGTTCACGAAGAAACTGCTCACCGTTGAACGTGCACATCAAAATTGCGACGCAAGGTTGATCGAGTCGTCGCGGTTGCAGAGGCGTACAGGACATGCTCACCATTTGACGATCCGCTTTCTGACGCCCGTGATTCCTTCTTGGCGGAGCACAGTGCCTAGGCGAATATACGTCTGTCGCTGAAGCGCTTTTTTGACAAGCCACTTCCAATTGAGATTTGGTTTAACCCCCATGAGTGAGGCTTCTTGAACGAGGTCTGCCATTGAAAAAGGGTGCGAGGTTTTTCGATTGATCGCAAGCATGTCGATCACAGTCTGCCAGGCATCACCGGCTTTATCCGTCATGTATTGAGTTTTGATTTCATGACGCGCCGCCTGCGCCAAGTTGAGTCGCTGTTCTGGAGAGTGAATCAGCATTTCAATCGCCTCTATCCATGCGCTGGGTGTCTGGTCGACGAGCAGACCTGTTTTCTGGTGGTTGACGTAGTCGGAGTAGGGGGGCACATTGGAACAGATTGCTGGAATATAGGCAGAAGCATAGTCAAAGAATTTGATAGGACTTTTACACGAACTGAAAACAGAATCGTCCAGAGGAATTAAACCAATTGGGTTGACGAGGGTGTGTAAAAAGTCAATGAATTCGGGGTACGGCATGATGGGCGCCGGCTTAAAGCTGAGACCCGCTTTTTTAAGCGAACGTTCGATCGGGCCCACCATGACGAGCTGCACCTGGGGTCCGTATTGCTGTTGAATGAATCGTAGCGGCTCAATCAGGCAGTCGACGAGCACGGTATCACTGGAGGCCACGATGAGACTGGCGATGAGGTCAGGACTAGCACTAGTCCTAGCACTGGCACTAGCAACAGGATTAGCACTAGCAACTTTTGGGTGCTCGCCGTGTATGTCCGGCATGACTTTGAGACAGTTTGGGACACAGACGACATGCGGGTTGAGTGGTGTGAGCCGAGCAGCGAGTCTGGAAGTGGTGGTGGTCACAACGTCCGCCAAGGTAATCGCGTCGCGCAGTGATTGAAGCGTCTCTGGGCTCCCGCGATGATGAGCGAGAAAATCCGGTAACTCTGTCAGTAGGTCATCGATTTCAAAGACAACACGCTTTCCAAATTTTTTAAGAACCTGGATCAGGTGAATCGTGTACGCACCGCCCATCCGCTCGAAAAGAAAGACGTCACCCCACAGGAGGTCCTCGGGCTGTTGTTCGTCGATCAACCGAAAGCGCACGGCACCACCGTAACGTCTCGCCCAATTTTCGAGGGGATTTTTGACTCTGAAATTAAATAAGCCTGTGCCCATGGCGGGGACAAGGCATACGATCCGTGGTGCTTCTGATTTGAGCTGCGCCATGGCGACATATTGAAAAACAGTCGCTGAGGGATCGTCTTGAGCGGCCTTTCTTGCGAGCTCTACGAAGCGAGGGTTCAATCGCATCGCGCACATCTCATCGACTGTTTCGACAGACAGCTTGGTCGTGCGCATTTCGTTGACGTCATATCCAGAATGACTAAAAAGCTCTTCTATGGTTTGACGGGTAAAAAAGCGAACATGATCGCGGTCAAGTAGTCCAAGGTTTGCGTACTCCCATCGCCCTTCGAGCAGTAAGGCTCGCACAGCCAGATGGCCAACATTTGGGATGGAGGCAATCACGCGGCCGTGAGGTTTGAGTACTTGTGCTGTCAACGTGAGGACTTCCTGAGCATTGGTGATGTGTTCGAGAACATCGCCGAAAATCACAATATCAAATCGCCGCTGTGGATGCTGTTTATAAAAATCCTCTACCAGCATGCAATGTGTTTCGTTTAAAATCGCAGCCGCTTTTTCAATGGCCTCAGGTGTGATGTCGATCCCAGTGACATGGTGACCTTGGGCGATGAGATATTCGCCCAGATATCCAGACGAGCAGCCGACATCAAGAATCGCCAGAGGCTGACCGCAGCTAGCCTCTTCGACAAAATCAATGGTCACCGAGTGGGAGTTGTTTTTATTTTTTGGGTCAATGACGGCTTGATAGCGCATAGTATTCAAGTGATCAACTTGCATCCGATTTGGTGTGTCCAAGTTGATTGAGTTTGGCTTCAAGTTCCTGAATGGTGACTGAGGCGTCGTAGAATTTTTTAGTCGCTTCGTACACTTGGGTTGTGAGCGTGGATTTTTCAATTAAAAATCCGGTTTTTTCCAATTTGAGTTTGGCGATTTCGTCTTGTAGCGCGAATAAGGATTCACGGTCTTGTTCCAGGGCATGACCTTGTAATCGCGACATTCTGTTTTGAGTTTGATCCGGAACGGTAATTTCTGTTGCGGCGTATTGTGATGAGACTGAACCCTTGGCTGGCGTTTGACCGGAAAGCATTAAACAACCAAGTGTATTGTCTACGGCGGAGCGTTTGCGTATCACACACATCGAATTGGAAAACTCGATCGTGTGGATATCGCGCAGAAACGTCCACTGAGGGTCTGTATGCTGATTTTCTAATAGGGGTACGAATGCTGAGAGGAAATCTTGTGTATCAATGCTGATCCCCCATACTTCCTGATTGACGATATCAATCAGTTTTTTAAAAAATGAAATAGGGGAGCGTGGATCAAAAAGTCCTCCCCCGTAGCTTTCCCAATAGCTGCAATGCAAATCCTCGACAACATAGATGCCACCGGGCGTTAGTCGTGGAAATAATTGAATAAAACTGCAAATGATGTCGGTGCTCTGATGTGATCCATCATCAATGATGATGTCGAGTGCTGGGGCCAGTTGAGACAAGGACTCAAGGGTTTGAGGCGAGTTGATGTCGCCAATCAAAACCTTGATCCTTGGGTCCTGGTGGCGCAACGCACTGCAGGTTGGATCGATATCGCAGCCTACGATCGTTTTCGCATTTTTAAAGTATCGGGCCCAAATCTCAAGAGATCCGCCCGCCTGCACACCAATTTCGAGTAGCCGCAGCGGTTTGTCTTTCAAGCCTGAGAAGTATCGGTCGTAATGCTGCAAATAAGCCTGCCACTTTGCGCAAGGATTGCCGGTGTGACGTTGAAAAATGGTGCTGAGCGTATCGTTTGAAATTTTTGTATCCGGAGGTTGTGCTTCTTTTATCTGAGCCACGCGATTCACTTGATCATCGCACTCTAGCTGGATCTGATCGCACACAATGCCGACGAGACCCCAACGTGCTTCGTTTGAGGAGATCGTCACGATTAAGGCGTCATGGATAAAGTGATGTTGGGTATTCTCATGCAGATGTCCATCCGCGATTGAGCAAGCGATCGCATACTGTCCATTAGGCAGATAGGGCAGGGTGAAATCAAATGTCGCGGTGGCACTTTTTCCGGCAGGGATCGGTGTCGCTACATCTGTCTGTGTGCCGCGTAAGGTGTTTTCACCAAAAAGATCCTGACCTAAGCGGTCGCGCAGCAGAAAGCCGATGATGGGATGCTCGAGTGTGCGCGTTGCATGAACCTTAATGCGCAAGCTTACCAGTTCTCCACCCTGAAAGAACGTCTGTCCCAACGACTCAGTGTTGACAAGCTCGACGCGCGTAATCTGTGCGTGTCCTGTCGCCCAGCCGCTCATCTGAGTGGCTGGTGGCAGGGTCTGCAGCACTACGTTATCCTCGGCGCCTTCTTGCAGTGAGTACTGCAGGTAGGACTCTGCGACTGCTTTAGCGCTACCCATTTGCTTGATGCGGCCAGCCTCCAGCCAGATTGCGCGATCGCAAAGATTTTGTACAGCGGCCATATCGTGGCTGACAAAGAGTAAAGTGCCGCGGGCCTTGAAGGCCCGGATAAAGCGCATGCATTTTTGAGTAAAAATGGCATCACCTACGGCCAGAGCCTCATCAACGATCAGAATCTCAGCATCCACATGGGCAATGACCGCAAAGGCCAGACGCACCACCATGCCGGTAGAGTATGTTTTGAGGGGCTGCTCAATGAAGTCTCCGATATCGGCAAAGTCCCGCATTTGCTGGATCTTATGTGTCAGCTGCGCATCAGGGATGCCATAGAGGGTCGCCGTCATCCGGAGATTTTCAAGCCCCGTGAATTCTGGATCGAAGCCAGCACCCAGCTCAAGCAGGGCAGCGACTTTTCCTTGGGCGCTGACCTGACCTACGGTGGGCTTGAGGGTGCCGTAGATCAGTTGTAGCAGGGTCGATTTTCCGCTGCCGTTGCGTCCAATCAGTGCAACGGACTCGCCGCGTACGATATCGAAACTGATCTCTTTCAGCGCATCGAAATGAGTATAAAGCCCTGTTGTATTGGGACGCAGAAGCTGTATCAGTCGGTTAACCGGCCGATAAAAATTGCGGTAGCTCTTGCCGAGACCGCGTGCAGAGATCACAACATTGGGCTTAGAGGACATCGACAAATCCGTCGCTTGTGAGTGTGAACCAGTGATAGCCCGCCAAGTAAGTCAAGATACTGAATGCTAAAAATCCAATGTAACTCCCCCATGCGGGCGTGATGCCCGCCACCATGATGCCGCGGAGCATTTCGATTTCGATGGCGATTGGATTAAAAGAAAGAATGGTTTGCATACTGACGGGCATGGATTGCAGCGGAAAGAAAATGGGGGACAAAAACAACAGACCTGTGATGACAAAACGAATGAGCTGCGTTGTGTCACGTACGTAGACACTGAGCGATGAGATGATCCAGCAAAGTCCTGTCACAAAAAGTACAAAGGGCAGCAGCACGAGCGGCAGGTAAATTGTCGATAGAGGTGGCATACCCTGGACGAACTGGTGAATGATCAGCCAGATCGACAATCCAAGTGTTGCTTCACAAAGGGCAACGGCGACAGGAATTGTGGGAAGAATCCGAATCGGAAATCGTACTTTCTTAATGAGGTTGGCATGAGCACGCAAAACGGACGGTGCGGCTTGCAGTGATTCTGCAAATAAGTTGAAGACAACAAGACCCAGATAGAGGTTCAGTGCGAAATCGACACTACCTGAAGCCTGGGTCCCCCATTTCACACCAAGGATGTGCTGAAACACCAAGGTATAAATGCTGAGCATGACAATGGGATTCAGGATTAACCAGAGCAATCCAATCCAGGAATTTTTATAACGGGAACGCAAATCGCGCGAGATAAACATACGTAGCAACGCGCGCTCTCGAATAGGGAGCGTGGCAGCATGCCAGAAGTGATCGGCAAAGCGAGAGGGTGTTGGTCTCTGAGTGCTCACTCAGATCTCCGTATATGACCATTTAAAGTCAAAAATTGTATTCAAGCACAGTTTTGATTTTGTATTTTTGGCGATTCAACAGCAATGGATGATCGTCAGCGAAAAATCACCTGAAAAATAGATGGGCTGTATAAAACTCACGCAAACGCTCGCAGTTCTTGTAGATTTGATTGACATGGTGTTTTCTAACGAACGACACTGCAGAAGTCTGAACAAGAATGTTCACTATATTGATGTCACTTTGACATTTATTTTTATAACAACACATCGACACAATGACGATTCTCTACACTCCGCTCGCTCAGCCACTCATAAAGTATGTCGCGACCTCAAAGTCTAATTCGAGCGGGACATCTGATTCGCTGAATAACAACCTGTTGCTTAGCGCGGACTATTACGGATCCGTCGCGACGATCATTACCGCGAACTACGGGTTTGATGGCTATATGGGCGTGCCGAATCTGAATGGCACGGATAGCGCCTCACAAGCGGCGGCTTACGCTGCAGGTGTCTCATGGGAAAATCTGGATCCGAGCTTGGGTGCTGCCTCGCGTGCCTATTATTCTGGTGTCGGGGCTGACACGTTTCTAGCCACCTACGGCGTTGCGGGCAATCAGGCCGATACGATTCCTATCGTTTTTAATTTTCCAGTGTTGGCCTCGACACTGAATCCTATGGATTTCCGTGTGACGTTGAATACGGGTGAGGTCGTCACGCCGATCACGGCGAGTTATTTGCCGAATATCGAATACAACGAAAGACAGACGGTCGTGGTGTCGGGTGAATGGGGAAACCGGTTACAGCCGGGAGAAGACGGTGCGCGCTACCCGGTGAGCTTTAGTGTCGTCGCGGACGATACGCCTCTGACCCTCGTCGGACCTTCTGGGTTGGTGTCGGCAGTCGGACTGACTGTCGAGTCCAAGAATCCATATGTAGCAGGCAATGGGCCACGAATCGTCGGCGCCAAATTGAATGAGTACAGTGATCTGGGTGAGGGTGCGCCGATCTGGAGCGCGACCTCATTTGCCAATAGTGGGACAGATTTGTACGGAGCGGATGTTCAGTACAGATTGCGTATTTATACGAGCGCCGGATTTTCATCCGATGGTATCGGCAGTATTTTGCCGACGGATTACAGCCGATATTTTGTCATTCAAGCGCAAGATGAGTTGGGCAACGCGATTCTGCTCAAAGAGACAGGCGTGGATTATCAAATTGGTGAGTATGGCTCCGTGCGTATCCTTGGTTTGGCCGATACGGGTTTGGCACAAAGCTCGTATAACGAAGCGTATATCGAGGATCATGACAATCAATATGATGTGATCATGGTCGGCGATGCGGCAGCAGTGGCGCGCCTGACGTCCATCCGGATGCCGTCTTCGGGTGATTACGGTCAAGTCTTTAACCCGGGTGGTCCAGGCAATGATCCCGCAAGTAATCCCGATGTGCCCTTTACTGTTGGCAGCTCTGATCAGACATTCGCGATTCAGAACGATATTGGACAAAGTTCATTTGTTTCGTATGCCGAAGTAGCCGGTGCCGTCGCCAAGGATCCCTCAACGGGTCAGCCCATTGGCACGTTGGTGGGGATGGCCGTCTATGACACTCAGACGGGTCACACCATTAACCAATACGTGGATCCGAATGGTGTGATTTTTTATGCATCGTTCCAGGTGAATTCGGGTACTTGGGCCCCGCTGGATGTTGCCTATGAAATATTGAACCTGGGTAGCACAAGCCTTGATCCATCTTTGCCTATTCCTACGTACAAAAATGGCGGTACAAACTCTATTACGGGTGAGCAATGGTTCGATGGCTATATGCCGCCCAATCCCTATATTAAAAATACAACACGTAATCTACAGTTCAACGAGTCGGATTTTATTGCGTCACCTGGTGAGCCTGACGGGACGACGACCTACATTACGACGACGGATGGGTTTACTTGGGCAGCGATGTCCAGCGCGATTAACGCAATGTGGCCCTTCAATGAGGCCGATTACAGTGGTGTCACGCCGCCAGTCACCAGTGCCTATGCAGCAGGAAATTTTGTCACGACTCCCCCGGAAGGCGTCGTCAAGGTAACGGCGAACTACAAAGGCCAGAACATGAAGTTCTATGCCGTGGATCCCGATACTGGGCTCGATATTGAGCGTTATTTCATCACGGATCAATGGGGTAACGAGTACATCATGCATGCCTCGGCCTACGACAATGTCGAGGATGTGCGTGCGGCTTTTGAGGCCTCGGTGTTGCCGGACGGATGGACAAAGGCTTCCAGAGTGCTGTCAGAGGATCTGATCCTGAATCCAGCACAGGGTGCTGGCAACCTCTACCATTATCTGGTTTTTCGCGATAGTACAGACAGTACCTATCACCAAATTAGTTGGGGTGATGCCGGTCAGTTGGCGAGCCAGATCGAGGGCATGCCGATCTGGGGCGGGCAGGATAGCAATGTCTTGTTTGGTACTAATTGGGATGATGTGATTTATGCGGGGGGTGGTGCCGATGTGGTCACCCTCAAAGCGGGTAATGATTATCTTGATGGGGGCGCAGGGCGCGATACCGCGGTGTTTGATTTTGCTTCGACTGCCATCACGGGTATCGGGCTGTCTAGCGATTCGTTGACTGTGATGTTGCGCAACGCGACAGAAACAAAGACGCTTGTGAGTGTGGAGGCTTTCGATTTCAGAGATCAACAGTATTCGTTTGATTCGCTGATGGGCACGACAGAAGAGTTGCCACTCTTTGCGTCGCCAACGCCTGTGGGTGGCTACCTGATGCCTGTGGACTTTACCGGTCAAGCTTCTCTGGGACTGTCATATGAGTTAATTGATGCAACGGATGACTTGGTCGTCTCAGCATCCAATTCGAATGATTTTGTGGCGCTGCAGGGCGGGGGCAACAAAGCAATCAATGGTATGGACGGCGATGATGTCCTGGCGGGTACTGGTTCAATGTTTATGACTGGTGGTGCAGGACGCGATACATTTTTTGTGGATGGCCGCATTTCTCTGGACTCTTGGTCGACTGTGACCGATTTTGAAAAGGGTCAGGACACGCTGACGGTCTGGGGTTGGCGGGCGGGTGTGAGCCGAGTGACCGCTGCCGAGGATGGAGCGGGAACAGAAGGCTACACCGGATTGACGTTTAATTTCGATCGTTTGTTCGCAGATGGCGCTGCTGTGCCTAATAGCGCGTCCCAAGCTGTGACCTTGTCTGGACTGAGCTTGGCTGATTTCGGGGCGAGTTCGCTTGAGCAGCTAAATGTGCAGATTAATCAGTCTCTCAATAATCACTTTTCAGTAGGTAGCACTGTAGACGTATATGGCACGCATGGGTATTTGATGATGGTGTAAAAAGAGATGAGCGCTGATCAAGCTTTTTGTGACTTGGTCAGCGTCTTGGGAGCATTCTGGTTTGTGCAGCCGCCTAGCATCGGAGGCAGGTTTTAAATATATTTCGAGCGAGCAACAAAAAAGCGCCTCGAGAGGCGCTAAATTTTGTGTGCTTGGCGGAGCGGACGGGACTCGAACCCGCGACCCCCGGCGTGACAGGCCGGTATTCTAACCAACTGAACTACCGCTCCGCAGCGGTTACTACTTTTACTTGGTACCAAACTACGTTGATGCCAAAAAAACTGGCGTCCCCTAGGGGATTCGAACCCCTGTACTCACCGTGAAAGGGTGATGTCCTAGGCCTCTAGACGAAGGGGACAGGACTGACTACAACTCTTCGCATTAACTGGTGGAGGTAAGCGGGATCGAACCGCTGACCTCTTGCATGCCATGCAAGCGCTCTCCCAGCTGAGCTATACCCCCAAAAATTTCAGTACAGACCGCGAAAGAACCGAACTGAAAGAACTTTTGAGGTGCTGACTTCAATCTAGGCATCCAACAAAATTAATGGTGAATGTGTCGACAGCGAAGAAACGAGATTATGCACAAATTTTGGTCTTCACGCAAGTCGATAGCATGGCAATGTTCAAACTCAATCCCCAATCTCGCCCTTAAAAGGGGAGCTGAGACTACCTAAGTAGTTGTCCACACCCGCTCTCTCTCGTTCTAAAAACTTTTCGACGGCATCGGCAAATCCCGGATGGGCGAGCCAGTGAGCGGATTGTGTCTGCACGGGCTCAAAGCCGCGTGCGAGTTTGTGTTCGCCTTGTGCGCCGCCCTCGACGATATCGATTTGATGGGCGATTGCCCATTCCAGGGGCGTGTAGTAGGCGAGCTCGAAGTGCAGGCAGTCAACGTGCTCAAGGGCGCCCCAGTAGCGTCCGTAGAGCTTGCGCTTGCCATCGACGGTGTCGAGCCAGAGTAATGACGCGGCAATGGGTTGTTCGTTGCGATAGGCGAGTGCGATGACGCAGTGTTCAGAGAGTGTTTCACCGACTGTTTTAAAAAATGTGGGGGTCAGGTAGGGGGTGTTTCCACGCACATGGTAGGTGTTGGCATAGCAGCGATAGAAAAACGTCCAGTCTTCGGGCGTGAGTTGCGCGCCGGTTCGTACCTGGGTGGTGATGCCGGCCTCGCGGACTTTGCGTCGTTCGGCGCGGATTTTTTTACGTTTAGGCTGTGTCAGGCTGGCGAGAAACGTATCAAAATCAGGCCAACCACGGTTGAACCAATGAAACTGGGTGTGGGTGCGGCGCATGCAGCCTGCTTGCAGCAGAGCCTCAGTGTCTTCGGGTGTGGTGTAGAGGACATGCAGCGAGGAGAGGCCGCTTTTTTTTGCCCACTGCAGGAGAGCAGCCGCTGCGAGCGCGCGATAGGGCGGGGTGGTCAGTAGTCGTGCGCCGGGGACGGGTGTGAAGGGAATCGCTGTTAGCCATTTTGGGTAGTAGTCGAGTCCGTTACGCTGATAGGCATCGGCCCAAGCCCAGTCAAACACAAACTCACCATAAGAGTGTCCTTTGGCATACAGGGGGATCGCTGCGACGAGGTTGTTGTCTTCCCAGAGCAATAGGTGCCTGGGCTGCCATCCCGTGTCCGGAGCCACACTAGACGAGGTCTCGAAG
The DNA here is from genome assembly GCA_030653405.1 of Zwartia sp. Lineage (GTDB taxonomy): Bacteria > Pseudomonadota > Gammaproteobacteria > Burkholderiales > Burkholderiaceae_B > Zwartia. The sequence goes on from JAURZO010000145.1 coordinate 11,516, forward strand.
GCTTCAAGGAAGGCATGCCGGCTCAGCACCGAGCCGCCGCTCGCGATGACAAGTGCATCCCAGAGGTGCGCGTCAACTTCTGCGATCTGCTCGATTGCTTGCAGTCGGAGCTCACTCATGGGGTTCACTCATTGGGTTGACTCATTACGCCCACTCATCTGCGACGACCTCGCAACCCGATGCCAATCAGGAGCAAAATCGCAAAGCCCAAGATGAGTCCGTTGCCTGTAAGTGTGTAGGGTGTGAGCCCCTTTTGACCCTGCACCGTCGTATCGAGTACACCGAGGCGATTAGGGGGGAGTTGCGCGACATCACGCCCCCGATGATCGATCAGGCCGGTCGCGCCCGTATTCGTGGCGCGAAGCATGGGACGTGAGACCTCGATCGCGCGCATACGGGACATTTGCCAATGCTGCCGAAGCGCCCATGAATCCCCGAACCAGGCCAAGTTGCTAAAGTTCGCCAGAATAGTGGCACCATCGGGTTTGGTTTGACTACCACCACGCACAGCAGGCAGCAGCTCTTCGCCAAATACATCTTCGTAACAAATGTTTGGAGCGAGGTATTGGCCGTCGATCGCAAAAGGCTGCTGCGTCGTCGATCCGCGTGTGAAGTCGCCGAGCGGAATGGACATCAGGTCGACGAACCATCTAAAACCCAGGGGGACAAACTCGCCGAAGGGGACGAGGTGGTGTTTGTCGTAGCGCTGTGTGACGGTGCCTTGGAACAATTGTTGCGCGGTCGTGGTGCCGTTGAGCCCGATGACGCTGTTGGTGTAAGTGCCAGTACGTTGGTCAAACAAGGCCGCGCCCATCAGGATCGTGCTGTTTTGGCGTTTTGCGATGTCAACCCAGGCCTGCCATGCAGCTGGGGCGATTTGGTGCTGGAAGACGGCCATGGCGGTCTCTGGCAACAATACGACTTGAGGTTGCGGACTGCCGGGTGGAACAGGTGTGTCGGCCAGACGAAGGTGCTCTTGAATCACGCTGTAGAGGCGATCTGGCGTGAATTTGATGCCCTGATCAATGTTGCCCTGAACCAGTCGCACCACGAGTGGTGTGCCTGTCGGTGTTGACCAGGAGATCTGACTGAGTCCCCAGCCAACTAAGGCGATCGCAAGTGCGATCACGCCGACCAGAGCGCGTTTGGTTTGTGTGGGTGGATTGGTGGGGTCAGTAGAGACGGTGGTCGTACCTGCGGGGTATCGAATTCCTACCAAGGCGGCGATGGCTGCTGCGGTAAAAGCTGTCGCAAACGTGACGCCATAGAGCCCCAGGATGCTTGCCCAACCAACGAATGCGCTGTCGACATGGGCGTAGCCGGTGTTCAGCCAGGGGAAACCGGTCAATAATGTGGCGCGTAACCACTCTGCGAGCGTCCAGGCGCTTGCCCACGCGAGCGCGGCAATAATGACGGTCGAGGCGGGGGAGGTAGTGGATCTCGTGGATGTCGTGGCGGTGGCGGTGGTGGTGGCGGTGGTAGCAACCGCAGTGGAGCCGTGTGTTGAGTGTGCCGCCGCGTGAGAGGGCAATGCTTTTACTTTGTGCACTAACCACGCCGCAAGACTGGCAAATAGTGCCAAGTAAGCACTCAGTGCGATGAGGGCTGCGATCGCAAGCGGCAGTGGCATATAGCCGTACACGTGCATGCTGATGGTCAGCCAGTACAGACCGACGACAAAATATGCCAAGGCAAAAATCCATGCCCTGCGCGCAGCGTAGAGGCCGCTCGGGGCGCGCCACACAGCTGTGACAAGCCATGCCATCGTGCAAAGCTGTAGGGGGCTGAGCGCCCACTGCGGGAGTGGATCGGGCGCAAAACTCAGGGCGTGGAGTGCGCCGCCCACTAGCAACCCAAGGGTGAGTCGCCATTTGAGCCAGAACGCGTTCACGCTGGGGGATTCGCTCGCACGGGATCGGCCTTGACACGGGCTTTGGCGCGCAGCCAGAGCGCCCGTCTGGCATCGGCGCGCATGACTTCGATGCGCAGATCGCCATGTTGGATCGCATCGCCGCGTTTGGGAATGTGCCCCAGCTCATGCGCGAGCCAGCCGCCGACGGTATCGTATTCGCCGATGGGTAGGTTTGCGCCAAGCGCTTCGTTGAAAGTCTCGATCTCCGTGGTGGCATGGATACGCCACGCCTGCACGCCATCGGGGAAAATTGTTTTCGCACCATCGACGTCGTATTCGTCTTCGATCGCGCCGACGATTTGCTCCAGCACATCCTCGAGCGACACGAGTCCGGTGATGCCGCCGTGTTCGTCAATGACAATCGCAATGTGATTACGATTGAGACGAAACTCTTGCAGCAGGACGTTGAGTCGCTTGGTTTCTGGAATAAACACAGCAGGGCGGACGAGGTCGCGCAAGGTCAGATCGGTATTGACCAAGTGCCTGAGCAAGTCTTTGGTCATCACGACGCCAATGATATTTTCCCGGGAACCTTCATAAACAGGAAAACGGGAGTGCGCCGCCTCGATGATCTCAGGCATGAGAGACGAAATCGGTTGCGAGACATCCAGCATGTCCATGCGCGCGCGGGGCACCATTACATCGACTGCAGTTTGTTCAGAAACCGCCAGGGCGCCTTTGAGCATTGAGTAGGCGTCGGCATCAATGAGATCGCGTTCACGGGCGGCTTCGAGTACCGCCATGATGCCTTCGCGGTCTTCGGGCTCGCGTCGAACGAGCGACAACAGGCGATCAAGCAGGCGGGGGCGGTGTGGTTTGGCCGAAGGTGCTGAGGAGTCGGCAGCAGGATAGGGATCTGACATCGTCCAAGGACAGAGTTTAGGAGGGGTAAGGATAACCTGAAAGTGCGAGGCTCAAAGTAAAACCTTGCGTTTTGTCTCTGTGACCAAGTAAGGGTTATCGATCCCCAGCTCAGCGAGAATACTGGTTTCTAAGGATTCCATGTGTTTGGCGTCGCGCTGTTTAATATGATCGTAACTCAGCGCGTGTAACGTACCGTGAATCACGAGATGTGCGGCATGACAAAGAAAGTCTTTACGTTGTTCTTTGGCTTCGCGTTTCAATACCGGCACGCACAGCACGATATCTCCCGACGCTGTGCCGTCGGGTTGCACGCCATATTCAAAAGTCAGCACATTGGTGGCGTAATCTTTCTGGCGGTAGCCGGCATTGAGTTGTCGGGCTTCGGCGAGGCCGACGAACCGCACGCCGACTTGCATCCTTGTAAAGTCAACGAGGCCGTCCTGTTGCGCCGCATCGATCGCACGCTGCACCCAGCGGCGTACTCGCCAGCGAGGCAGCAGAGGCACTTCTAGCGCATACTGGATGCTCAGCGAGAGTGTCGGCGCTAAGGTTGTGTTTTTTGAGCGCGCGGTCGCTGAAGTTGTACTCGTCTTCGCTGAAGGCTTCGCGACCGACACCTTAGTGGCCGTTTTGTTCTGCTTGCTCATAGGCATCAACGATTCTTGCGACCAGTGGGTGGCGCACCACGTCACGGCTTGTAAATTGGGTGATGGCGATGCCTTTGACGTTCTCAAGCACTTTGACGGCGTGCGCGAGACCGCTCTTGTGGCCTTTGGGCAAGTCGACTTGTGAGGGGTCGCCCGTAATCACGGCTTTGCTGCCAAAGCCAATACGCGTCAAAAACATTTTCATCTGCTCAGGCGTGGTGTTCTGGGCTTCGTCCAGAATCACGAAGGCGTGATTGAGTGTGCGGCCACGCATGTAGGCGAGTGGGGCGATTTCGATGGTTTGCTTTTCAAACAGGCGTTGTACTCGCTCGAAACCCATCAAGTCGTACAGCGCATCGTAAAGAGGACGCAGGTAGGGATCGACTTTTTGCGCGAGATCTCCGGGTAAAAAGCCGAGTCGTTCGCCGGCCTCGACTGCGGGGCGTGTCAGTACGATCCGTTGCACGGTGTCGCGCTCCATTGCGTCAATCGCGCATGCGACGGCGAGCCATGTTTTACCAGTACCTGCGGGTCCCACGCCGAACGTGATGTCGTGTTTAAGAATATTGTTGAGATAGTCGCGTTGACGTGGTGTGCGCGGCCGCAAGTCGCTGCGGCGTGTGCGTAGCGCGATGGTGCCGCTCTCGTCGTCTAGCGGTGGGAACTCGCTGGGGTCGAAGGTCGGCATGGTTGGAGTGACGGCGCGTCCGACGCCAATCTCGACTAAGCCGAGTTGGATGTCATCGACTGAAAGCGCCTGCTGTGCGGCACGATCAAAAAAGGCAAACAGCATTTTGCTGGCGGCTTCGGCGTGGGCGCCACGAATGGTCAGTTTATTGCCCTGTCGCGTGACCTCAAGATCGAGTCCGTCAGCAATTTGCCTAAGGTTGACGTCGAGCGGACCGCAGAGATTAGCGAGCTGCTGGTTACTGCCCTCAAGCGTCATTTTGACTGGCAGTGGGCGTCCGCGTGCTGAGGTTTTGACAGGAGGTCGGCTCATCGTGCGACCTCGTTCTGTGCCTCATCACCTTGGATCGCGACGCGGCCTCGGAAAGTATTGGTCATGGCATCTGTGATTACGACATCGATCATCTGGCCAATCAGGCGTTTAGGTCCTGGGAAATTCACAATGCGGTTGTTCTCGGTGCGGCCGCTGAGCTCGTTAGGATCGCGTGTGGACGTGCCTTCCACCAGAATGCGTTGGGTCGAGCCCACCATGCTGCGTGCGATGGCGTGCGCTTGCTCGTTGATGAGGGCTTGCAAACGTTGCAGTCGCTGCAGCTTGACGGTTTGAGGCGTGTCGTCTGTCAGGTCTGCGGCGGGCGTACCGGGACGTCGCGAGTACACGAAGGAGAACGAGGTGTCGAAACCGACTTCCTCGATGAGTTTCATTGTCTTTTCGAAATCTTCTTCGGTTTCGCCCGGAAAGCCGACGATAAAGTCCGAGGACAGCGTCAGTCCGGGACGTGCGGCACGCAGTTTGCGCACCACAGATTTGAATTCAATCGCGGTGTAGCCACGTTTCATACCCGCCAGTACGCGGTCGCTGCCGGCCTGTACAGGCAGGTGGAGAAATGACACAAGCTTGGGCAGACGGGCATAGACCTCAGTCATGCGGGTTGTCATTTCTTTGGGGTGCGAAGTCGTATAACGAATACGTTCGATGCCGGGAATTTCGTGGACATATTCAAGCAATGTCGCAAAATCCGCAATCTCAGCGTCATCACCTTCGCCCATGCGGCCGCGGTAGGCGTTGACGTTCTGACCAAGGAGGGTGACTTCTTTGACACCTTGATCGGCCAAGTCCGCGACCTCGGTCAGTACGTCTTCGAAAGGTCGGGAGATCTCTTCGCCGCGGGTGTAGGGCACCACACAGAAGCTACAGTATTTGCTGCAGCCTTCCATGATGGAGACAAAGGCGGTGGCGCCTTCGACTCGCGGAGGAGGCATCGCATCAAATTTTTCAATTTCGGGAAAGCTGATGTCAACCTGCGAACGGCCTTCGGAGCGTCGGCGCGCGATCAACTCTGGCAAGCGATGCAGTGTTTGCGGTCCAAACACCACATCGACGTAGGGGGCGCGATCGACAATGGCCGCACCTTCTTGGCTCGCGACGCAGCCACCGACACCAATCACGAGGTCGGGGTTCAACAGTTTGAGATGCTTGATACGGCCGAGGTCGGAAAAGACTTTTTCTTGCGCTTTTTCCCGCACCGAACAGGTGTTAAAGAGAATGACGTCAGCGTCTTCGGGGGTTTGTGTGACGACAACGCCACGCTCTTGACCGAGGACGTCGAGCATTTTGTCGGAATCGTATTCGTTCATCTGGCAGCCAAAGGTGCGGATGAATACTTTTTTAGGTGATGTTTTTACATCGCCCTGAATCGGGGTGTCTGATTTTTGCATGATGGCGCCGGTGCGGGTGTTGATCCCGTGGGCTGATGGGAAGATAAAACGCTAGTTTACCGCGACGCAAAGGAAAAGGGCGCTGATGACTGAATCATGTGGCGCCCCGGGGTGTTTGAGATTGAGGTATTTATTCCTCGTAGACCTCTTCGAGCTCGTCTTTCTTTTTGATAGGTTTAATCATGTCTTCGCGTGTGATACCTAGCCACATGGCGATGGAGGCGCCGACAAACACAGATGAGTAGATGCCGAACCAGATTCCGATGGTGAGCGCCAGGGCAAAGTAATGCAGCGTTGGGCCGCCAAAAATCAGCATCGTCAATACCATCATTTGCGTAGAACCGTGCGTGATGATGGTGCGCGAAATCGTTTGCGTGATGGCGCTGTCGATGACCTCGACGACGCTTGCATCGCGCTCTTTGCGGAAGTTTTCGCGGATACGATCCATGATCACAACCGATTCGTTGACGGAGTAACCGAGTACAGCTAAAACTCCAGCCAAGACTGAAAGAGAGAATTCCCAACCAAAAAAGGCGAAGAAGCCGAGAATAATCACCACGTCGTGCAGGTTTGCGAGGACGCCGGCGACTGCGAATTTCCACTCAAAGCGGATCGCCAGATAAATGATGATGCCGATCACAACAAAGAGCAGCGCGAGTAAGCCATTTTCGACTAGTTCGCGACCGATTTGCGGTCCGACAAACTCGACTCGCCGAAGCTCAACTGAAGAGTCTGTGGCTTTGAGTGCTGCCATGACGGCCTCACTCTGCACGGCAGAACTTTGGCCGGCCGCAAGCGGTAATCGGATCATCACATCGCGCGATGTGCCGAAGTTTTGCACTTGAAAGTCGGAGTAGCCAAGGCTCGAGATCGAGCTTCTGATTTGATCGACAGGTGCCGCTTGTGAGTAGCTGACCTCCATGACCGTACCACCTGTGAACTCAATCGACAGGTGAAAACCGCGTGTGATGATAAAAAACACCGCAGCGACAAAAACCAATACGCTGATGATGTTGAGCACCAGTGCATTGCGCATGAACGGGATGGTGCGTTTAATCCGGAAGAGTTCCATGATGTTCTTTAGTCCTTGGGTTTCCAGACGGTACCGATAGAGATCGACTGCAGCTTTTTCTTGTGACCGTACCAGAGGTTGGCCAGAGCGCGCACGCCCACAACCGCCGAGAACATTGAGGTCAGAATGCCCAGGCAGTGAACGACGGCGAAGCCGCGTACCGGACCCGAGCCGAAAATCAGCAGCGCCACGCCAACGATTAAGGTCGTGAGGTTGGAGTCGACAATCGTGCCCCAGGCGCGATCAAAACCTAAGTTAATTGCGTTTTGAGGCGACTCTCCGTTTCGTAGCTCTTCTCGTATTCGCTCGTTGATGAGCACGTTGGAGTCGATCGCCATGCCAAGTGTGAGCGCGATCGCGGCAATACCTGGCAGGGTGAGTGTTGCTTGTAGCATGGAGAGCAGAGCGAGCAACAGTAGGATGTTGAGTGCCAGACCAACAGTCGAGAATGCACCGAACAAGTGGTAATAGACCACCATGAAAATTGCGATACCAATGAAGCCATAGAGAGTGGAGTTAAATCCTTTCTCGATGTTCTCGGCACCCAGGCTAGGTCCGATGGTCCGTTCTTCGATGATTTCCATCGGTGCGGCAAGTGAACCTGCGCGCAAGAGCAAGGCGGTATCAGCGGCTTCTTCGGCGGTCATGCTGCCTGAAATCTGCACTTGGCCGCCAGGGATCTCACCTCGGATGACGGGCGCTGTGACAACTTCGCCACGGCCTTTTTCAAACAGCAAAATGGCCATGCGCTTGTTGACGTTGTCACGCGTGACGTCACGAAAAATCCGTGCGCCTTTGGAGTCGAGTGTCAGGTGAACGGCAGGCTGTTGGGTCTGACCGTCGCGCCCGGCTTGCGCATCCTGAAGGTTTTCACCTGTCAAAACCACTTGGCGGCGCACTAAGAGAGGGCGGCCATCACGATCCTGGTAGCGTTCAAGTCCGAAGGGCACGGTACCGGCTGCTAATGCACTGGCAGCGGCAGGTGAGTCATCGACCATGCGGATTTCAAGGGTGGCGGTGCGCCCAAGAATGTCTTTGGCTTTGGCGACGTCTTGTACACCAGGCAGTTGAACCACAATACGGTCCGTGCCTTGCTGTTGAATGATCGGCTCGGCAACGCCTAGCTCGTTGATCCGGTTATGGAGGGTGGTGATGTTTTGTTTGAGTGCGGTGGCTTGTACGGTTGTGATCGCGGCTGGGCTGAGTCGGCCAACAATCTGCATGCGTGTGCCTTCGGTGCGCTCAAGCATTTGTAAGTCAGGGTTCCGTGTGCGCAGGGCCGTGATTGCACGGTCGCGCGCCGCGGCGCTGCCAAACGATAAGACGACTGACATGCCGTCACGTTCGATGCCTGTGTTCTCAATGCGCTGTTCGCGGAGCGCAACGCGCAAGTCGGTGACCAACGTGTCATAGCGTGCGGTCAGTGCACCTTGCATATCGACCTGGAGCAGGAAGTGCACACCACCGCGTAAATCCAGGCCCAAATACATCGGGTGGGCACCGATCGCGGTCAGCCAAGCAGGAGAGGCAGGCAAGAGATTGAGCGCGACAGTGTATGAGGGCTCGGCGGGATTAGGATTAAAGGCTTTTTCAAGCAGATCGCGTGCGCGCAGTTGAATGTCTGTATTGGGAAAACGCACGCGAACCGTACCGACCGTTCCGTTGAGCTCAAAGGAGGCGCCTGTATTGGCAATACCTGCCTGATCAAGAATGGTCTGGACGCGATCAAGTGTCGCGGGATCGATTTTGAGCGTGGCCTTGGCGCTGGACACCTGCACAGCAGGCGATTCGCCAAAAAAATTGGGGAGGGTATAGAGCAGGCCGATCACAACCGCGATCAGCACCGTCAGGTATTTCCAAAGGGGATAGCGGTTCATTGCCGACGGGGATCAAAAAAAGGATTGCGCCCCGCGCAACATGCTGCGGGGCGATAGTCGTGGTGAATTACAGTGCCTTGATCGTGCCCTTGGGCAGAACAGCAGACACGGATGCTTTTTGCATCATGATTTCAATAGGCTTGTCAGCGAGTTCAGCGACTTCGATGGTGACGTAGTTGTCGCTGACTTTGGTGACCTTGCCCAGCAAACCGCCGGCACTGATGACCTCGTCACCCTTGGCAAGCGCGGCCAAGAGTGCTTTGTGTTCTTTTTGACGCTTCATCTGGGGACGAATCATCAGGAAGTACAGCACCACGAACATCAGGAGAATAGGTGCCATTCCCATGAGTGAACTAGCCGTATCGGCCGCCTGTGCCAGCACGAGGCCGGATATTGCTTGAGCAGACATTAAGGTCTCCTTGATAAAAAGTTAGGTGTTGGCTATTGTACCGACTTGGAGGCGCGATCACGTGCAAACTGTGCCCGCCAGGCTTGAAATGTTCCGTTTGCAATGGCTTCGCGCATCTCAGCCATGATCGTGAGGTAGAAATGCAGGTTGTGCAGGGTATTTAATCTCGCACCAGTAATTTCATTGGCGCGCTGCAGATGATGCAAATAGGATAGCGAGAAATGACTGCAGGTATGGCAGTGGCAGCTCGGATCAAGGGGGCTAGTGTCATCGCGGTATTTGGCGTTGCGGATTTTCACATCACCAAAGCGGGTAAACAACCAGCCGTTGCGGGCGTTGCGAGTAGGCATGACGCAGTCAAACATGTCGATACCCTGCGCGACGCCTTCGACCAGATCCTCGGGAGTGCCGACACCCATCAAGTAACGGGGTGAGTGCTCAGGCAGGCGGGGGGCGACATGATTGAGGATACGCAACATGTCTTCTTTGGGCTCGCCGACCGACAAGCCGCCGATCGCATAACCATGAAAACCGATGTCTTTAAGGCCTTCGAGTGACTCGTCTCTTAGTGACTCAAACATACCACCCTGAACAATGCCAAAGAGCGCGTTGGGGTTGTTCAACGCGTCAAAGGACTCGCGCGAGCGACGCGCCCAACGCAGAGACATGCGCATCGAGCGGGCAGCTTCTTCGGATGTCGCCGGCTGATCATTGATCATGTAGGGCGTGCACTCGTCGAACACCATCACAACGTCAGAGTTCAGTTGTGTCTGAATCCGCATGGACTCTTCGGGTGTCAGAAACAGTCTGGCGCCATCGATCGGGGAGGCGAATTTCACGCCCTCTTCAGTGATTTTTCTCATGCCCTGCAGGCTAAAAACCTGAAAGCCGCCCGAATCGGTGAGCAGGGGCTTGGACCACTGCATAAAACCGTGCAGACCACCATGTTTGGCGATCACCTCGGTCCCGGGGCGCAGCCAGAGGTGAAACGTATTGCCTAGGACGATTTGTGCGCCAACCTCTTCAAGCTCATGAGGCAACATGGCCTTGACGGTGCCGTAGGTGCCGACGGGCATAAAAATAGGTGTCTCGACTACGCCGTGATTGAGCGTCATGCGTCCGCGCCGGGCTTGGCCATCGGTGGCCAGAAGCTCGAACGTCAGACCCGCTGGGTTCGGTGCGTGGGTCGGCGTCTGGCTTGCCGAGGTCGGGCTATCTGGGGGCGCGCAGGAGGCGTCGTCTTGGGTCAATTTCGTGAATTCCGTTCGAGAAACATGGCGTCACCATAGCTGAAAAAGCGATAGCGCTCTTTGATGGCATGCTGGTAGGCTTGGTGCATCGTGTCCAGACTAATAAAGGCGGCAACCAGCATCAGTAAGGTGGATTGAGGCAGGTGAAAATTTGTGATCATCGCATCGATGACCTTGTACTCAAAGCCAGGGGTGATAAAGAGTCGTGTATCGCCCGACTGAGGGCTTTGAAGTGTTGGGTCGATCGTCGCGGCAGACTCTAGTGCACGCACGCTCGTGGTACCGACCGCGATCACGCGTCCGCCGGCGGCGCGCGCGCGCGCGATGGCCTCGATCGTGGATTCGGGGACGGTGTACCACTCGGAATGCATGATGTGTTTGTCGAGATTGCCGTCTCGGATCGGTTGAAAGGTCCCGGCACCCACATGCAGGGTGACGAAGGTTTTTTGAATGCCAAGCTGCTCAAGCTGATCAAAGAGTGCTTCATCAAAATGCAGCCCAGCTGTCGGCGCGGCTACGGCGCCGGGTTCGCGGGCGTAAACAGTCTGGTAGCGCTGGATATCTTGCGCATCTGGCTGATGGGTAATGTAGGGCGGCAAGGGTACAGCACCATAGCGATCGAGCAACTCGAGCACAGGTGCGTCAAATTTCAGGATAAACAAATCGTCCGAGCGTCCCATCACGGTGACATTGAACGCGTCTGCCAGCCTGAGTGTGGTGCCGGCAGCAGGTGATTTGCTCGAACGCACGTGGGCAAGTGCCTCTTGTGCCGCAGTAATCCGCTCGATTAGGACCTCTACCTTACCGCCGGTCGCTTTGTGGCCCAGTAGTCGTGCTTGTATCACTCGGGTGTCATTAAAAACCAATAGATCATTGGCTTTCAGTAATTGTGGAAGTTGAGCGAAGTTGAGGTCTTTTAAGGCACCTGTCGCATCGACATGCAGCAATCTGCTCGACGTGCGTGTGGCTGCCGGCGTCTGAGCGATCAGTTCTTGCGGCAGTTCATAATCAAAGTCTGAGAGGGAAAGTGAGGCAGACACGCGATAAATAGATTCAAATGAAAGAACCGCGCATTTTAAGCCTGTCTAAGCGCTTTTTTTGTATGCTGTGGACTTGACCCCATAACTTACCCCGATAACTAGACCCTTGTATTTTTAATTAGGTACTGACATGATTGGTTGTGCACAACAGGCGCGGAAAAAATCTTATTTGAGGTGGTTGGCGGGTTGGGGGGTGGTGTGCGGGGTGATCTTGGGCGTGAGTCCGGGTCTTGCGAAGGCGCAAGCCTCGAGCCAAATGCCCGCGGAGCTTGCCCGGGCCTGGGCACAGACCAAATTGCCAGAATCCTCGCTTTCTTTGATTGTGAAAGAAATCGACGGTCCGCGTTTGATGGCGGTGTCTCCTGAGATCCCACGTAATCCTGCTTCAGTCATGAAGCTGGTGACCACCTATGCAGCCATTTCGCAGCTCGGTCCCAATTATGTTTGGCACACGAACTTTATGCTGGATGCGCAGTCGCGCGTTGATGAGAAGGGCGTGCTCAGTGGACCGCTTTACTTGCGAGCAGCGGGAGATCCGGTGTTGATGTTGCCAGATGTCTGGCGATTGATGCGCGATCTGCGTTTACGCGGCATTCGTGAAATTTCTGACATTGTGATTGATCGTTCTGTGTTTGGTGATGTGACGATCGATACGTCCGCGTTTGATGGCTCGGCGGATCGACCATACAACGCGAGTCCTGATGCTTTTATGGTGGGTTTTGGCGCCTTGCGTTTAGTTTTTTCCCCGGATCCCGCAACCAAAACTTGGAAATCATTCATTGATCCGCCTCTTCCCGGTATCGAGCTTGAGTCAAATGTGACTTGGGCCGATGGGCAGTGTCCGGGCTCGCCTGCCGTGACGACTGACATGGCTTTTGCTGGAGAGAAAGTGCGCATCCGGGTCTCCGGGCGTGCGACGGGTTCGTGTGGTGAATTTGACTTATTTAGACTGGCACTCTCTCAGCAGGAGTTCGGTGCGCGTGTGTTGCGTGAAATCTGGCGTGAAGTCGGTGGGACGATGACGGGGCAAGTGCGCCAAGGCACCATTCCAAGTGGTGCCTTGGCAGTAGCATCCCATCAGTCGCCACCACTATCCGAGGTGATCCGCTTGATTAACAAGCGCAGCAATAACGTCATGACTCGCGTACTGTTGCTCACAATGGGGGCGGAAGCGGGTCGCAAGCCCGCGACCGTCACAGGGAGCGTGCAGGTGGCGCAAGCTGTGTTGGCTAGACAGGGCCTGCCCATGACAGGCATGGTGCTCGACAATGGCTCGGGGCTGTCCAGAAACGGTGTGGTATCTGCCGAGAGTCTGACGCAAATGCTTGAGAAAGCCTGGAAGTCGCCTGTGATGCCTGAGTATGTGTCTTCGCTGGCGATCCTCGGTGTGGATGGTACGACCCGTAATCGTCTGCGCAATGCTTCTACACAGTCGCTGGCGCATCTTAAAACGGGAGCGTTGCGCGATGTCCGTTCAGTTGCGGGTTATGTGTGGTCCAAGAGCGGTAAGCGTTACGTGGTGGTGAGTATGGTGAACCACGAACGTGCGCATGAGGCCCGTGCTTTTGAAAATGCGTTGATTACCTGGTTGACCAACAAATAGCGAAGTCAAAAATCGAAGTTCTCTGGCGGGGTCGGTTACTCTGGTCAGCCACGTTTAATTTTGGAAAGCCCATGAGATTGAAAAATGTAACGATGATCATCTCCCTGATCGGGTTCGCCAACGTTGCGTCTGCGGACGTGTGTGCTGCCAAGTTTTTTCACGACGGCGGAGAAATTGAAATTGTGGGGTCGGGACTCGTCCAAGTCTCAGCCAAACTGAATTTCAGTCAGGTGGATAAATCTTCCAAGGCGCGTTGTCAGGCACTCGTCAAGGGATACGCCAATTACGCTCTGCTGGGAATGTTGTCGGGTGCGACCGATGTGGATCATGTGATGCATGTCGATGGTAATAAGACGAGCTTGTCTAAACCAGGTGCCGCTAAAAAGCCGGATGACGCGGATGTCGATGTGCAGATGCTGAGCTTGTTTGGTTATGCGGCTCCGATTCGTGCGGCAGGACAGCGTTTTGCACCTCAAGCGTTTCGCATCGCGATCGGTGATCCGAAGCGCGGCCCGACGACACCGCTGACAGTCCGTATGGGTGAAAAAACAGTCGGTGAGCTGCAACGCATCGAGACGGCTGCCGGCCAACAGTCTTGCTGGCCAGTCAGCTACACGCGCAATACGGATCCGACATTGATCCAGATTCGAGGTGCGACGATCCCTCTGCCTCCTATCCAGTCCAGCGTGACGGACTGGTTTTGTCCGAGTCTGAATCTTGTGATGAAGCAGGAGATTATGCATTCGGGGCAACGCTCGATGATCGAAGTCAAATCGATACGCTGAGTCGTATTGCCAGGTGAGTGATATCAAGTGAGTCGTCTCAATTGCGTGGCCTGAAATGAGTATCGTCAATCACGTCGAGCGTGGCTCGCCTCTTAGGGTGCTAGCGATCTGCACGGTCGTATTGATCGGTCTGATCGTAGTGTCCTTGAAGGCGGGTGGCTTGGCGTTGTCGTGGTCTGAGTTTTTCTCTTTGCTACTTGGGCATCAGGCAAGCGATCCAATCATGCGCACGGTGTTGTTCGAGTTGCGCTTACCGCGCGTACTGTTTGCGGTCATTGTGGGAGGGGCGCTCGCGTTGAGCGGCGCGGTGATGCAAGCTCTATTTCGCAACCCGCTTGCTGAACCCACCTTGATTGGCATTTCTGCGGGCGCATCGCTGGGCGCGGTGAGTGCGCTGTTGCTCGGCTTTGGAGGCTTGCTCTATACCGGGTTGGCAGGGTTTGTGGGCGCAATCATCGCGACCTTTGCGGCCTATCTCGTTGGGCGACGTTATCCCGGTGTCGCCGGTTTATTGTTAGCGGGTATTGCGATCAATGCGTTTGCCCTGAGTTTGGTGAGTTTGCTTGTCACGTTTGCTTCGGATGCCCAATTTCGCAGCTTTGCTTTCTGGTCGCTCGGGAGTCTGACTCGCGCCAGTTGGTCAAGCCTGGTGTGGTTACTGCCCTGGTCTGTATTGTTGTCGCTTTGGCTTTGTACGCGTTGGCGCGTGCTCAATGCGTTGTTACTCGGCGAACGCGAGACGCATCATCTCGGCTTTGATCTGGTGCGCGTGCGTCGCGAGCTCATCACCGTGATTTGTCTACTGGTGGGCCCACTGATTGCGGTGACGGGTGGTGTGGCGTTTATTGGTTTAGTGGTTCCGCACGTGTTGCGACTGTGGCGGGGTGCCGATCATCGGTTGCTATTGCCTTTGTCCTGGGTCGGCGGCGCGATCGCATTGCTGCTGGCTGATGGGCTCGCGCGCTTGGTGATCGTGCCGGCTGAGTTGCCAGTTGGCGTGATCACCAGTTTGGTTGGCGGCCCATTTTTCCTGTGGCTGCTGTTGCGCAGCGCGCAGCGTTCATAGGCGGATGAGCGCAGATTTTATATACGCATAGACGTATAGATTCATAGCCCGAGCGAACTCCAGATTTTGTCGACGTGCGCGCGCGTGGCCGGGTCCATTTCGATGGGTTTGCCCCACTCGCGTTGGGTTTCCCCAGGCCATTTGTTGGTCGCGTCCATACCCATTTTCCCTCCGAGTCCCGATACGGGGGAGGCAAAGTCGAGGTAGTCGATCGGTGTATTTTCCACGAGTAAGGTGTCCCGCACGGGATCCATGCGAGTTGTCATCGCCCAAACCACTTCTTTCCAGTCGCGCGGGTTGATGTCCTGGTCCACCACGACAATAAATTTTGTGTACATGAATTGTCTCAGCAAACTCCACAAACCAAACATCACGCGCTTGGCGTGTCCTGGATATTGTTTGCGGATCGATACAACCGCCAGGCGGTAGCTGCAGCCCTCAGGGGGCAAATAAAAATCGACAATCTCGGGAAGCTGGCGTCGCAGAATGGGGACAAAGACTTCGTTCAAGGCGACACCGAGCACGGCGGGTTCATCAGGGGGTTTACCGGTATAGGTCGAGTGATAAATCGGGTTGCGTCGCATGGTGATGCGATCGACGGTGAACACGGGGAACCAGTCCTGTTCGTTGTAGTAGCCGGTGTGGTCGCCGTATGGACCCTCCAGCGCAAGCTCGTAATCAGAGGGCGGAAGTCCGTTGACGCCGTCGGGAACGACGGGGCGGATTGCGCGTGGATCAGAGCCCGGGAGCAAGTGTCCTTCGAGAATGATTTCCGCTGTTGCTGGAACAGACAGGTTGCTACCGATTGCGGAGGTGACCTCGGTGCGACCACCGCGCAGCAGTCCAGCGAACTGGTATTCGGAAAGAGAATCGGGCACGGGTGTTACAGCGCCAAGCGTGGTTGCAGGATCTGCACCGAGTGCTACCGCGATTGGAAATGGTGTGCCGGGATGTGCGAGTGCGTGATCCCGGAAGTCGAGAGCCCCGCCCCGGTGTGACAGCCAACGCATGATGAGTTTGTTTCTGCCGATCACTTGTTGACGATAGATGCCGAGGTTTTGTCGGCGTGCGTTGGGCCCGCGCGTGATCACCAGACCCCATGTGAGCAAGGGGGCGACATCTCCTGGCCAGCAGGTTTGAATGGGCAGTTTCGCGAGGTCGACGTCATCACCTTCCCAGACGATTTCCTGACAAGGGGCGCCCCGCACATTCTTTGGGCTCATGTCCCAAAGCGCAGCTTTGAGCATGGAGACTTTGGCTAATGCGTCTTTAAATCCTTTGGGGGCCTCGGGTTCGCGCAGGCTTGCCAGTAGTTCGCCAATCTCGCGCAGCGCAGTGGTATCTTGCGCACCCATGCCTTGGGCCACGCGAGTTGGCGTACCGAACAAGTTCGTCAGCACGTGCATGTCGCTTTTGTTGCCGTGATGCATGGCATGTTGAAAAATCAGCGCAGGGCCTTCGGCTTTTAAAACGCGATCCGAGATTTCCGTCATTTCCAACGAGGTCGACACCGGGACATCGATGCGTTTGAGGTCGTTGTTTTTCTCGAGTTGGGAAATGAAGTCTCTAAGGTCTTTGTATTTCACGAGGTGTTCTCTTGTTAACCCAGAAAGGTCTTGATGCGTTGCATGGCTTCTTGCAGCCGCTCAAGACTGGTCGTGTAGGCGAAGCGCATCGTGTGTGCGGCGTGGGCGGGCCCG
Source organism: Zwartia sp. (assembly GCA_030653405.1). Classification (GTDB taxonomy): domain Bacteria; phylum Pseudomonadota; class Gammaproteobacteria; order Burkholderiales; family Burkholderiaceae_B; genus Zwartia. The sequence goes on from JAURZO010000145.1 coordinate 28,147, forward strand.
AAGTCGAGACCCGCTACAGCCGCCACTCTGGCGCCGTGCAACAACGCAGCTGAAAAGGCACTGCTGTCGTTTGAATGAGCAGAAATATCAGCATACACATAGAAGGCGCCATCAGGTTTGACAGGCACAGTGATGTTGAGGGATTGCAGGGCTGGCACAATAAAATCGCGGCGATGTCGGAAAGCCTCGCGACGCTGCTCATAAAGTGCGAGAGTCTCTGGTTCAAAGCAGGCCAGTGCCCCGTATTGGGCTAGCGTGGGAGCACAAATGGCGAGGCTTGCCGCCATTTTTTCGATGGCTGCCACCATATGTAAGGGGACGATCATCCAGCCGAGTCGCCAGCCAGTCATGTTGAAATATTTTGAGAAACTGTTCAGGATGATGACGTCATCGTCTAGACTCAAGGCCGATTGGCGCGTCCCGTCATAAGACAAACTGAGATAAATCTCATCCATCATGACAAAGCCGTTGCGTGCGCGCACTTCTTTAAATATCTTGGCAAGTTCCGCGCGCTCGATCGATGTGCCGGTTGGGTTGCTTGGTGATGCGATCAGCACGCCGCGGGTCTTTGGCCCCCAGTTGTTTGCGATATCTTGCGCCGACAATTGAAATCTGGAGGCGACGGTGGTGGGGATCAGTTTGGTTGTGCCGCCTGCCGAACCGACAAAGTTGCGGTTGGGCGGATAGCAGGGGTCGGGCATGAGTACCTCGTCACCTGGATTGACCAACGCCATGGCGGCCAGCAGCAGGGCACCACTGGCGCCTGAGGTCACAATTACGCGCTGAGGGTCGACGGGGGCGCCAAGCTCGGTGGCGTAGAATCGGGCGATCGCTTCGCGCAGTTCCGGCAGTCCGGCGGGCGAGCAATAGCCGCTTTTACCTGCTCGCGCAGCCTGTTCCATGGCCGCCACAACAGCGGGCGCTGCGGTAAAGTCAGGCTCTCCAACGCCAAGACTAATGATGTCAACGCCTGCGCGCGTGAGAGCTGAAGCTTCTTTTAAAAGCTCAACTGCGTGAAATGTCACGGTATCGTTGGTACGTGCTGCGAGTGCGGTCATCTTGCCTTTCTCCATCTAGGAGCAGAATTGTAGTGGTTACCCAACCTTCCCGAAGAGCTTTCCTGATGGGGCGTCGAACACCCGCGACGCCCTGGGGTCAATTTTGTGCTCGATTGTCGCGCAGTTGTTCAGGGCCGGTGCGCTGGGACCAAGAGTCTCAGATACGACAGGCATGGCTCGAGCCTGAGCGCGAAATGGATGTGCTGCATGCTCACGTATTGTGCCGTGAGTTTGGCGTCAGTCTCTTGCTGTGGGACGCTGAGGCGCGACCGAAACCTGACCAGGCGGTCCTCTGGGTCGATTCGCGTGCGAATTGGGCACAAGTCTCGCTGATCAATCCTGAGAGGCAAATTTGGCGCGCCGATGCAGGGGTACGCCTTTCGACTTTACGCGCTCAGGGTGTGGGAATTTTTGCCGAGATGACTGATGCGCTCATGTCGAGCTGGACGCTTGCGCAATGGTTTGCCTCCGCGCAAACCTCGCCTGAATTGGCCGGTGATCTGGCTAAAACAGGCATTGTTCAGGCGCAGTTGCTGTTGGCTGATGGGACGATTGAGCAGTTCGGACCCTTTGGTGCTTCGGCGAGCAAGCCGCTCAAAAGTCTTGCTGTTCAAAAGATGATCCCCACGCTTTTTGAGCTGGCGCAGTCCGAGGATGCGGCGTATTGCGCACAGATTGGTGCGTGGCCGTGTCGTTATCGTCTGGACGCAATGATGTCGCAATTTGGGGATTCTCCCAATCTTGCCTGGTTGTTCAAGGGCCACGGCGGCAGTTTGGCGTGGTTGCAAACGTTGTGGCTCCAACCCCCTGTTGTGTCACAGATTGATCCTATGTTATCGCCACGAGCAACGGGTGAGCAGGGTGCAGGCGTCGAAGAGATTTTTCAAAAGGCGAGACGTTTGGAGAGGTCGTTTAAGCAGACCCTAGACCCAACCGGGGTATTTGGTGAAATTCCTGAAGTAAAGGGGCTAGAATCGGCTCAATTCACCTGACAAACAAAGGGTCATCAAATATGGAAGAAACTTTTCGCAAAGCCGCTCTTGAATATCATGAGCAAGGTCGTCCCGGCAAAATTTCAATCGCGCCGACCAAGATGCTATCGAACCAGCGGGACTTGGCTTTGGCCTACTCGCCAGGCGTCGCTGCGGCTTGTGAAGAGATTGTGGCGGATCCGGCCAATGCCTTTCGCTACACGGCGCGGGGTAACCTTGTTGGCGTGATCACGAACGGGACAGCAGTGCTGGGTCTAGGCAACATTGGGCCCTTGGCCTCAAAGCCTGTGATGGAAGGCAAGGCGGTTTTATTCAAAAAGTTCGCGGGTATCGATGTGTTTGACATCGAGATCAACGAACAGGATCCCGACAAGCTGGTGGAAATCATTGCCGGGCTGGAGCCGACGTTTGGTGGCATTAATCTCGAGGACATTAAGGCGCCCGAGTGTTTTACGGTTGAGCGCAAGCTGCGTGAACGCATGCGTATTCCCGTTTTTCATGATGATCAGCATGGCACGGCAATCTGCGTGTCGGCCGCTTTCATTAACGGTCTTAAGGTTGTCGGTAAAGATATCAACAAGGTCAAAGTCGTCGTGTCTGGCGCGGGTGCTGCTGCACTGGCCTGCCTCGATTTGATGGTCGATCTGGGACTGCCTCTTAAAAACATTTGGGTTTCAGACATCGAAGGCGTGGTCTATGAGGGTCGTGTTGCCTTGATGGATCCCGATAAAGCACGCTTCGCTCAAAAAACCGATGCGCGCAAGCTGGCGGACATCATTGGCGATGCGGATGTGTTTCTTGGTTTGTCCGCGGGCGGCGTGCTCAAGCCAGAAATGGTCAAGGTGATGGCTCCAAAGCCTCTGATCTTGGCGCTGGCCAATCCCAACCCTGAAATTTTGCCCGCCGATGCGCACGCCGTACGCGATGACATCGTGATGGCCACGGGTCGTTCGGATTATCCGAATCAGGTCAACAATGTCTTGTGCTTCCCCTACATTTTCCGTGGTGCGTTAGATGTGGGCGCCACCACGATTACGCGCGAAATGGAAAAGGCTGCGGTCATTGCGATCGGTGACTTGGCGCAAGAAGAGCAAAGCGAGGTCGTGGCGGCCGCGTACGGAAACTATGACGTCGCGTTTGGTCCGAATTCTTTTATCCCCAAGCCATTTGATCCGCGCTTGATTGTGCGTATTGCTCCTGCCGTTGCCAAGGCGGCAATGGAGTGTGGCGTGGCGACACGTCCGATTGCTGATCTCGATGCGTATGTCGAGCAGTTAGAGCAATTTGTTTATCGATCAGGGGCGTTTATGCGACCCCTGTTTTCCGCGGCAAAGGCTTTGGTGCGCGAGGGCGGCAAGGCGCGTATTGTCTTTACCGAAGGCGAGGACGAGCGTGTCTTACGCGCAGTCCAGGTGATTGTCGATGAAAAACTGGCCAAGCCGATTCTGGTGGGTCGTCCGACGGTGCTCGCTGATCGCATCAGTAAGCTCGGTTTGCGTTTGCGGTTGGGTGAAGATGTCGAAGTCACGAATCCAGAGTTTGATGAGCGTTTCCATCAGTACTGGACGTTTTATTGGGAAAAGATGTGTCGCCACGGCATCACCAAGGAGATGGCGCGTATTGAAATGCGTCGCCGTTTAACCTTGATCGGTGCGACGATGCTTCGCATGGGCGATGCGGACGGCATGATTTGCGGCACAGTGAGCGGTTATGGCAAACACCTGGAATTCGTGGATCAGGTGATCGGCAAGCGTCCAGGCGCCTCGACTTATGCGGCCATGAATATCTTGCTGTTGCCCGAGCAGACACTCGCGTTGGTTGATACGCATGTGAATGATGATCCGACTGCTGAGCAAATCGCTGAGTTCACCATCGCAGCCGCTGATCAAATGCGTCGCTTGAATTTGACGCCTAAGGTCGCACTCTTGTCTCGTTCGAATTTTGGCTCGGGTAGCTCGGCCTCGGGCAGCAAGATGCAAAAGGCGCTGGCGTTAATTCGCGCGCAGCAACCAGATCTGGAAATCGACGGTGAGATGCATGGTGATTGCGCACTGAATGAAGCCTTGCGCTTGAAAATACTGCCTTCTTCGACGCTAAAGGGTGCGGCGAATTTACTGGTTTGCCCTAATGTGGACTCAGGCAATATTGCTTATAACTTGCTCAAGACCGCAGCGGGTGGCAATGTGGCTGTCGGTCCGTTCTTGTTGGGCGCGAATGCGCCTGTGCATATTCTCACGACGAGTGCGACGGTGCGTCGTATTGTGAATATGACTGCGCTGACAGTAGTCGAGGCCAATGATGCGCGTTACGCTGAGCTACAAAACCAACTCACTTAGTATCAATGGTACGTGAGTTGAATTGCGCGACGGTGGTCCAATTGGCAGCGATCGCGATTGCTGCCAATAACCTTAACGTTAATGTCGTGACTGTTTACGATATTTCCAGTATAAAAACTCATCGACTGAATTGACAGGGTTCGTTTCGATATAGTCATCCAATAGATTGGCCTGCTTGAAGGAGCCATCGGTATGGGTAAGACGCTTGAGCCTAAATTGAGGCAGCTGATAAAGCGCGGCGGAGACTTTGATCCTCAGACAGGTCTCGACGTGGTTGAGGCTGCTGCCAAAGAAGCTGGACTGTCATGGTTTGAAGCGGATTGCGACAAAGCGCGCAGCCGTTCAGCCGTGTTTCGCGCAATTGTTAAAGCAGTGGACTATCCACAATTTTTTGGTGGTGATTTTGATGGCCTTTATGATTGTTTGTGCGATACGTTGCTAGACCAAAAAGAAGGTGGTCTTGTGCTGATCTTGAATAAATTGCATTCAGCTGATCCTGCCATCGTGACGGATGGACAAAAGTTTTTACAAGTGCTGAACGATGCAGTGGAGTTTGCGCGTGAAAATGACCGAGTGTTCATTTACGGCATTCACCATGCGGGCAAACATCCTGAGGCGCAACCCGGTGTGGTGAATGCTTGGAGTGATGCGCCGGCCTGAGGGACGATACTTGTTTAACTTACCACCGTAATAAAGCGGTGGCGGCGGCAGTCAGTGCGAGCCCGGCGGTTTCTGTGCGTAGCACGCGCGTTCCGAATCTGATCGATTGCGCGCCATTTTTGGTGCAATGCCCGAGCTCTTCAGGACTCCACCCCCCTTCTGGTCCGACGATGAGTGTGAGCGCGCGCTCGGCCTTTGTCTTTGATTGTGGGTCTAAAAGCACCATTTCCAGATCTGCGGTCGCAGCCGGATCACACAACAGTCGGTCGCCGACTGCCGGCATCGCGAGTGCATCTTCAAGCGCTTGTGGTGGGGAAATTTGCATCAGACGGTTGCGGCCACACTGCTCCGAAGCGGCCTCAATAATGCCTTGCCAGTGCGCCAGACGTTTTTCCAGTCGGGGGCCGGATAGTTTGAGAATGCTGCGTTGGGCGCTGATGGGCACTAAGCGGCTGACACCGAGCTCAACCGCTTTTTCAATCACCCAGTCCATCTTGTCGCCTGAGGGCAATCCCTGAAACAGGCAGAGCTCGCCGGCAAGTTCGTGCTCGACCGGATGTTGATCCAAAAGCGTCACTAAGGCATTTTTTCCTTGAAAATCAAGGATTCCAGGGAATTCTCCCCCTCGACCATCGAACAGCACGATTTGGCTGCCCGCAGCGAGGCGCCGTACTCTGACATGGTGGGCAACGGATTCAGGCAAGGCGAGGGTTTGTCGACCGGAAATTGGATCGGGACAGTAAAAGCGGGGGTCGGCCATTCAGGACGCTCGGTTGGGTATTCGTGGATGTACGGGTGCTAAACTCCTACGTTTTGTAACCCATTTTCTGATCCCGTGAGTGTCTGGCCGGGACCCTACGCATGAGCCCAACGATCTCCACCCCCGTCAAACTGGCAGATGCCATCCGCGCCCTCGCGATGGACGCTGTCCAACAAGCCAATTCTGGTCATCCTGGTGCTCCGATGGGCATGGCTGAGATGGCCGAGGCGCTTTTTACTCGACATCTGCGGCATAACCCAGTCGATCCGGCTTGGGCCAATCGTGACCGTTTCGTGTTGTCGAACGGGCATGGCTCAATGCTGATCTACGCGCTTTTGCATCTGACTGGCTACGATTTGCCGATGGAAGAGCTGCGCAAGTTTCGTCAGTTGCACTCTAAGACCCCAGGTCATCCTGAGGTGGGCGTGACGTCCGGTGTTGAAACAACCACAGGACCGCTGGGTCAGGGTCTGGCCAATGCTGTTGGGATGGCTTTATCAGAGTCCTTGCTCGCGGCGGAGTTCAATCGCCCCGGTCACTCGATTGTTGACCACCACACGTACGCGTTTGTGGGGGATGGCTGTTTGATGGAGGGCATCTCGCACGAGGTGTGCTCATTGGCTGGCACCTTGCGTTTGTCCAAGCTGGTCGTGCTGTATGACGACAACGGCATTTCGATCGATGGCAAAGTAGAAAACTGGTTTGCCGACGATACCGCCAAGCGTTTTGAGGCCTATGGCTGGAATGTGGTGCGCGTGGCCGATGGTCATGATGTCGAGGCCGTCAATACAGCGTTGACGCAAGCACGTCAGCTCGGTGCTCAGCATGGTCGCCCATCGCTTGTGATTTGTCGCACCGTGATTGGTCAGGGCGCACCCACGGTTGCCGGGACGGATAAGGTTCACGGCGCACCGCTCGGTGCTGATGAAATTGCAGCAACGCGTGCCGCGATCGGTTGGTCTCATTCGCCGTTTGAAATCCCCGAGGCGGTTTACGCCGGTTGGGATCAACGTGCTGTGGGTGCGCAAGCTCAAGCCGATTGGCAAAAGATTTTTGACGCATATGCCGTGCAGCATCCCGCCGAGGCCGCTGAGTTCACCCGCCGGATGCAGGGCAAATTGCCTGCCAATTTTTCAGAGGTTGCGCAAAAGCTGCTGACGGCAACGAATGAAAAAGCTGAGACTGTGGCTTCTCGCAAAGCTTCTCAGCAGGCGATTACCGCCTTGGTCGAGGTATTGCCTGAAATGTTGGGTGGCTCGGCAGATTTGACGGGCTCTAACTTCACGGACTGGAAAGGCGTTGCCCCTGTCCGCGGCAGTGCGCAGGGCATTCAGTTCGGTCGCCATATCAATTACGGCGTGCGTGAGTTCGGCATGGCTGCGATCATGAATGGCATGGCGCTGCATGGTGGCTATTTGCCTTTTGGCGGCACGTTCCTGACCTTCTCTGATTACTCCCGCAATGCCTTGCGTATGGCCGCTCTGATGAAGCAGCGCGTCGTGCACGTATTTACCCACGACTCGATTGGTTTGGGCGAAGACGGCCCAACCCACCAGTCGATCGAGCACGCAAGCAGTCTGCGCTTGATCCCAAATCTGTCGGTGTGGCGCCCTTGCGATACGGTGGAGACAATGGCGGCCTGGTTGTCCGCTGTCGAGCGTCCCAGCAGTATCGGAATGGATGTGCATGCAGGTGGACCGACAGCTTTATTACTGTCGCGTCAGAATTTACCATTTGTGGCACGTAGTGCGGAAACACTCAAGCAGGTCGCCCGTGGCGGCTATGTACTCCAAGATGCGGCGGGTGCCAAGGCGGCGATTATCGCTACGGGCTCCGAGGTGGGTCTGGCGATCGAGGCACAAAAGCTGTTGGCTGCCGAAGGCATTGCTGTGCGCGTGGTGTCGATGCCCAGCACCGATGTGTTTGATAAGCAGGATGCTGCCTGGCGTGCGTCGGTATTGCCCAAGGGCATGCCGCGCGTCGCGGTCGAAGCCGGCGTGACTGCGTTTTGGCACAAATATGTTGGGCTTGAAGGTGCGGTAGTGGGAATTGATACATACGGCGAATCGGCGCCTGCCGGTGCGTTGTTCAAACATTTCGGATTGACGGCTGAAAAAGTCGCTCAGGCCGTTAAACACGTTCTATAAATTTTCCAAACTTAGGAGATTGGTCTCATGACAATTCGCGTCGCTATTAACGGTTATGGCCGTATTGGTCGCAATATTTTGCGTGCCCATTACGAAGGTGGCAAAAAGCACGATATCGAAATCGTGGCGATCAACGATCTGGGTGATCCAAAGACCAATGCTCATCTGACACAGTACGACACTGCGCATGGTCGTTTCCCTGGCACCGTGGGCGTCGAGGGCGACTACATGGTTGTCAACGGTGACAAGATTCGTGTGCTGGCCAATCGCAATCCCGCTGAATTGCCCTGGGGTGATCTGAAAGTCGACGTCGTGCTCGAGTGCACCGGCTTTTTCACCAGCAAGGAAAAGGCTTCGGCCCACCTCAAAGGTGGCGCCAAGAAAGTCATTATCTCCGCGCCAGGCGGCAAGGATGTCGATGCGACGATCGTGTTTGGCGTGAACCAGGATGTGCTGAAAAAAGAGCACACTGTGATCTCGAACGCTTCGTGCACGACGAACTGTCTGGCCCCGCTGGTCAAGCCTTTGCACGAAAAGCTGGGCGTCGTGACCGGTCTGATGACCACGATTCACGCCTACACAAATGACCAGGTGTTGACCGACGTTTATCACGAAGACTTGCGTCGTGCCCGCTCGGCGACGATGAGCATGATCCCCACCAAGACAGGCGCTGCAGCGGCTGTGGGTCTGGTGTTGCCTGAGCTCAACGGCAAGCTCGACGGTTTCGCCATGCGCGTGCCCACGATCAACGTTTCGATCGTTGACCTGACCTTTACAGCCAAGCGCGATACGACGGTTGAGGAGGTCAACGAAATCCTGAAGGCTGCCTCTGAGTCCGGCCCCCTGAAAGGCATTTTGACCTACAACACCGAGCAGTTAGTGTCTGTCGACTTTAACCACAATCCTGCGTCGAGCAATTTTGACGCAACGCTGACGAAAGTCTCTGGCAATCTGGTCAAAGTGAACTCGTGGTATGACAACGAGTGGGGCTTTAGCAACCGTATGCTCGACACTACCATCGCGTTGATGTCCGCTAAATAACTGTCCGCATAAAAAGCTGATCATGACGACCGTTCACACACTTTCTGCACTCGCTCTAGCCGGCAAACTTCAGGGCAAGCGTGTTTTTATCCGCGCCGATTTGAATGTGCCGATGGACGACACAGGTTACATCACCGAAGACACGCGGATCCGCGCCTCGGTGCCGGGCATTCGCCTGGCACTTGATGCCGGCGCCGCTGTGATGGTGACGTCACACCTGGGTCGTCCGACTGAAGGCACACTGACGCATGAAGACTCTCTCGCACCCATTGCGACGCGTCTTTCCGAGCTGTTGGATATGCCTGTAGCGTTGGTGCAGAATTGGGTGGATGGGGTCACGATCGCTCCGGGACAAGTTGTGTTGCTGGAAAACTGCCGGGTCAACAAGGGTGAAAAGAAAAATGATCCCGAGTTGTCTAAAAAGATGGCGGCGCTGTGCGATGTGTATGTGAATGACGCTTTTGGCACGGCACATCGTGCCGAAGCGACGACGCACGGCATTGCTCAGTTTGCGCCTATTGCGTGTGCGGGACCATTGCTTCAGGCCGAGCTCGAGGCGCTCGGACGCGCGTTGTTGGCACCCAAGCGTCCGCTGGTCGCGATTGTGGGGGGTGCTAAGGTCTCGACGAAGTTGTCGATTCTGCAGTCACTCGCGGATAAGGTTGACCAGTTGATCGTGGGTGGCGGCATCGCCAATACGTTCATGCTCGCAGCTGGGCTGCCGATTGGTAAATCACTCGCTGAGCCTGATCAGCTTGATCAGGCGCGCGCGGTGATCGAGAAAATGAAGGCGCGTGGCGCGGCTGTGCCAATTCCAACGGATGTGGTGTGCGCGACGGAGTTCTCTGCGCAAGCCAAGGCCATAGTCAAAGCGTCCAAGGATGTTGGACCTGACGATTTGATCTTGGACATTGGTCCACAAACCTCCGCGCAACTCGCTGATATTTTGAAAAATGCCGGAACGATTGTGTGGAACGGTCCTGTCGGCGTGTTTGAGTTTGAGGCCTTTGAGCAGGGTACTGCTTCCTTGTCACACGCGATTGCTGATTCGGCTGGGTTTTCGATTGCCGGTGGCGGTGATACGCTCGCGGCCATCTCTAAATTCGGTATTACCGACAAGGTTGGCTACATTTCAACAGGCGGCGGTGCTTTCCTCGAATTCCTCGAAGGCAAAGTGTTACCCGCGGTTGAAATTTTGCAAAAACGCGCGGCAGATTAATTTAGTCAACAATAAACAGTGTGGCACCGGTCTCTGTTGACGACTGGTGTGGCTCTGCCGCGTCTGCAACTTGATAACTCATCCCGGGTAGCAGCTCAAAAACCCGGCCGTCTTTGAGTTCGGTGCGTAACGAACCCTTTAAACACAGCAAGATATGCCCTTTTTCACACCAGTGATCCGCAAGGTAGCCAGGGGTGTACTCGACCATCCTGACGCGGATGGTGCCAAATTGCTGTGTGCGCCAAAAGGCTTTACCCGTTGTACCGGGGTGCTCGGTGGCTGGGATCTTTGACCAGTCTGTGGTTCCAAAGGGGATATGATCTATTTTCATCAGGGGCTGAATGTTGACTTGTCAGTTGATAGCGAGGTGGATCTAGGCGGATAGAGTGTTGAATGCGGGCAGATTAGGGCTTGTATTTTGGTCAATTTGCCCTCATTGTGAAGCTATATCCACTTTTCTGGCGCTTTATTTGCGGCCGTACACATGGAATTTAAAGACTACTACAAGATACTCGAACTGACCCCGGAGGCTTCGCAGGACGACATCCGCAAAGCCTATCGTAAGCTTGCGCGCAAATATCATCCTGACGTCAGCAAAGAAAAGGATGCGGAGGAGCGCATGCGCGAGGTCAATGAGGCCAATGACGTCTTGCGTGACGAGGAAAAACGCGCCGCCTACGACCAGCTGAGAACGAGTGTCTCGTCTGGCGGTGGGACACCAGGGCCGGGCTGGGATCGTGGTTTTGAGTTCGCGGGTGGTGACGGTCGTGCGCCGAGCGATGCTGATTTCCATGATTTTCTGTCAAGTCTGTTCAAGCAGGCGGAACGACAGCGTCGCAGTCAGGGCGCCGATCCCCGGCACGCTGGGGCTCAGGCGCATGCGCAGCCTCTCAAGGGCGAGGATCACCATGCCGACATCGAAATCTCTCTTGAGGACAGTTTTTCAGGGGCGACGCGTGAGCTCGGCTTGCGCGCGGTGCTGCTCGACGCGCAGGGCCGACCCCAGCTGGTCAATCGCACTCTGAGCGTCAAGATCCCTGCGGGGGTGCGGGCAGGTCAGATGATCCGCCTGGCAGGTCAGGGCATGCCCGGTGAGGCGGGTGGTCCAGCGGGTGATCTGTTCCTGACGGTTCATTTCGCTCAACATCCGCTCTATCAGGTGCAGGGCAAGGATCTCACCATGAAATTGCCTGTGACACCCTGGGAAGCGGCGTGTGGAGGCAAAGTGCATGCCCCGACCTTGCAGGGTGAGGTCGAGGTCAATATCGCGGCAGGCAGTCAGCCGGGCAGCAAGCTTCGTCTGCGTGGCAAGGGCTTGCCAGGCGACCCGGCAGGTGATCTTTATCTGGTGCTTGATGTGGTGTGGCCACCAGCGACAACTGAGGCCGCCCGAGCTGCCTACCAAGAATTAGCCAAAGCGGCGCCGTTTAATCCGCGCCGTCATCTGGGGGTGCAAGGATGAAAACCGTAACTGTGTATTCGGCCGTGATGGTTGACGAGAGCGCGCCGTTATCGCTGCATGAGATGGCCTGTTTGTGTGAGCAGCAGATTGATTGGGTCGTGACGCTCGTGCGCGAGGGCTTGGTCTTTGTGGAGCGCGACGTGGTGATCGCCGAGACCTCACCCGAGCAATGGGTGTTTGCCAGTGCGGCTGCGGCGCGTGCCCGACAAATTGCGCGTGTGCAGCGTGATTTCGATATCAACTTGGATGCTGCTGCGTTGATGGTGGATCTGATGCAAGAGGTTCGGCAATTGAGAGCACAGCTTCAAGGATTGAACGCATGATGAGCACGAACACGAACACGAACACGAGTCATAGTCGCCACCCCGATACGATTCGCATCGGACTTGTTTCCGTTTCTGATCGGGCCTCTAAAGGCGTCTACGAGGATCAGGGTATTCCTGGGCTACAGACTTGGCTTGAGCGCGCGCTGACCACGCCTGTGGAGTTTGCGACACGCTTGATTCAGGACGATGCTGAGACGATTTCAGCCGCCTTGATTGAGTTGGTGGATATCGAGCGTTGCGATCTGGTGTTGACAACGGGCGGAACGGGTCCTGCGCGGCGCGATGTCACACCCGAGGCGACGTTAGCGGTTGCCACGCGCGAGATGCCTGGCTTTGGTGAGCAGATGCGACAAATTAGCTTGCAGTTTGTCCCGACGGCGATCTTGTCGCGTCAGGTGGCTGTATTGCGCGAAATCGACGCGCACGCGGCGTTGATCATCAATCTGCCGGGTCAACCCAAGGCCATCAGCGAGACGCTCGAAGGCCTCAAGCGCGAGGATGGTTCGGTGGTGGCCTCAGGGATCTTTGCGGCGGTACCGTATTGCATCGATTTGATCGGCGGACCTTATATTGAAACCGACGAGACCGTCGTCAAAGCCTTCAGACCTAAGTCGGCCCGCCGGGCGAATCCGGCGATCTGACCGCATCGTCTGTCACTAGGCCCGCAAACGCCATAGTGAAGTCACTTCGGCGCGACGTGCGTCGGCGAGTGGGTCGTCTTCGTCTTTCGCCTTGGCGTGTATGGGGTGAATGTCGAGTCGATCCATCACGCGTAAGCCTGCGGCGTCAATCAGCGCGAGCAGTTGTGCGCGGGTGCGCAGACCAAGATGCTCCGCCAGATCCGACAGAATCAGCCAGCCTTCGCCTTTGGGCGTCAGGTGGTCGCTTAAGCCTTGTAGAAACCCATTGAGCATGTGTTGATCCTGATCGTAGATCGCATGTTCAAGACCTGAGGCGGGGCGACCGGGCAGCCAGGGCGGATTGCACACCACTAAGTCTGCACGTCCGGGCGGAAATAGATCTCTCTGTAAAAATGTCACGCCGTCAGACAGTCCGAGTCGCTCGATATTTTCCTGGGCGCATTCGAGGGCGCGTGGTTGCGTGTCTGTGGCCGTCACATGCGCTAAGCCGCGCTTGAGCAAGAGGGCTGCAATCACGCCTGTGCCCGTGCCGATATCGAACGCATGTCCGCGTCCTTCACAACTCTCTGGCAAGGGCGCTTGGGCGATCAGCTCAAGGTATTCCGCACGTGTGGGCGCAAACACGCCGTAATGTGGGTGAATGCGGGCACCGAGTGCGGGCACATCGATGCCATTTTTGCGCCATTCATAGGCGCTGATCAGACCCAGTAACTCTGTCAGTGGCATCACATAGCCGGCCAAGTTGTCGCCATGGGCGGCTTGGCACGCTGCTTTCACATCGGGCGCGCGACGATGTTTGAGCAGGTGATGCGGCTCAAAAGGCAGGCACAGCATTCCCAGCGTCCGTGCGCGTTGCGCGCGGGCGAGTCTGACTTGATGAAAACGCTCAGGGTAAGGCAGCTCGAGGTATTTTGGGCGTCGTTTCGCGGTGCGTCGAGCCAGTGCATGGAGCAGTTGGCGGGCGTTTTGAAAGTCACCGGTCCAAATCAGGCCGACGCCCTCGCTGGCGAGACGATAAGCGGTATCGGCGCTTAGTGTGTCATCAGCCAGGACAGTGCGCTTGGGGGGTGCCCAGCCGTTTTCAGAGCGCCATGGCGCGCTGAATGTTTGCTCTGCGGCAACCCAGGAAATCATCGGGGTGGTCGCGCTAGTATCGCTGGAGACGGGCTTGCCGTGTGGCATGGATGCTTCTCAATGGGTGGTCAAAAGAGCTTGCGCCCCCGTTTTTGGGGGGCATAGGGCAAATACGGTCATGCTGCCGTAAAATACTCGGAAAATACCCTAACAACCCCGACATTTTGCTCTAAAAAGGATCTCTCATGGCTTTAGTTTCCATGCGCCAGCTTCTGGACCACGCCGCCGAGCATGGTTATGGCATTCCCGCCTTTAACGTGAATAACCTCGAACAGGTGCAGGCGATCATGGAAGCCGCGGCACAGACCGACAGCCCCGTGATCATGCAAGCCTCTGCAGGTGCCCGCAAATACGCTGGCGAAGGCTTTCTCAAATACCTGATCCAGGCGGCGGTCGAGTCTTATCCCCACATTCCTGTCGTGATGCATCAGGACCACGGTCAGTCGCCCAAGATTTGTCAGGGCGCGATTGATCTTGGATTTTCCAGCGTCATGATGGATGGTTCCCTCAAAGAAGACGGCAAGTCGATCGCCGACTATGACTACAACGTCGCGGTGACCAGACAGGTTGTCGATATGGCACACAAGTTGGGTGTGACAGTCGAGGGTGAGCTGGGCTGTCTCGGTTCGCTTGAGACCATGGAAGGCGACAAGGAAGACGGCCACGGCGCCGATGGCAAACTGACGATGGATCAGTTGTTGACCGATCCCGAGCAGGCCGCTGACTTTGTGCGCCGCACGCAGCTTGACGCATTGGCCATCGCGATTGGTACCAGCCACGGCGCTTACAAATTCACACGCAAGCCTACGGGCGATATTCTGTCGATTTCCCGTATCAAGGAAATCAACAAGCGGTTGCCCAACACCCATTTGGTCATGCACGGTAGCTCCAGTGTTCCTCAGGAATTACTGGCTGAGATCCGTCAGTTTGGCGGCGACATGAAGGAAACCTACGGCGTACCTGTCGAGGAGATCCAGGAAGCCATTAAGTTCGGCGTGCGTAAGATCAACATCGATACAGACATTCGTTTGGCCATGACGGGTGCGATTCGTCGCTTTTTTGCTGAAAACCCTGGCAAATTCGACCCTCGCGAATACCTCAAGCCTGCACGCGAAGCGGCTAAAGCCATTTGCGTGGCGCGTTATCAGCAGTTTGGTACGGCCGGCAACGCCAGCAAGATCAAAGTCGTACCCCTGAAAGACATGGCCGCTCAATACGCAGCCGGCAAGTTGTCTCAGGTCGTGCAGTAATCATTGCTGGCTTTTGCTCCAACAGCTCTTTGTATTCAACGCGGGTCTTCGGACCCGCCCTTTTTCGACAGGCCGACTGTGACTGCAGCGCTTTATCAATCCAGTATCCAATCCTTGCCCTTGCTTGCGCGCGGCAAAGTTCGCGACATGTATGCGGTAGGCGATGACAAGCTTCTGAT
>JAURZO010000154.1 GCA_030653405.1 Zwartia sp.
TCGGCCGAATCGGAATCTGATAGATTTTTGTCGCGGTCGAGGTCAGACGCGTCGTCGAGGTGCCATCATCCCGTAACTCAACGTTCGAGATACCGGTCACACCGGCAATCACGATCTCGGCCCAAGTCGCTGCGGTGATGGGCGTTCGTGGATCGATGCCGATCAAGATCAACACTTTGCCAGGTTTCTCCGGAACAAAACGCAACGATTCGACACTCCCCACCGGCACACCTTGATAACGCACCTGTGATTGCACCGACAATCCTGTCACGGGAGAGGTGGCAATCAACTCAAAAGGCACGCGCGGCAAATTTTGCTTACTGATCCAGATTGAGACCACTGCCGCTGCAATCACCAGCAACAGGGTAAATAGTCCCGCCAACAAGGCATGACTACGGTTTTCCATGATGAATATCCTTAGAATTTGTCGCGCCAAACGCGCGCACTGCGCGTTCGCCATGGAAAAAGGCATCGAGAAATGGGTGTTTGGTTTCCATCACCTTTTCAAGAGTACCCTCAACCAGCACCTTTTTTTCTGCCAGTACTGCCACACGCGTCGCCAGCGCAGCAATCGTGTCAAGATCGTGCGTCACCATGACCACCGTGAACCCCAACTCCTTGTGCAGCACACGGATCAAATCGACGAATTCATCCGAACGCTGCGGATCAAGGCCCGCTGTCGGCTCATCCAAAAACAACAACTCAGGATCGAGCGCCAGCGCGCGAGCCAACGCTACACGCTTGACCATACCACCCGACAGGTCAGACGGCATCAAGTCCGCATCGCGGGCGGTCAAACCCATCCAGCTCAATCGCATCAGCACCACTTCGCGGATCAAGTCCTCAGGCAGATTACGCATCTCCCGCAGTGGCAGCGCGATGTTATCAAACACGGGAAGTGCCGAAAACAGCGCGCCAGCCTGAAACAACATCCCCCACCGGTGCGTCAGAGCGACACGCTCAGCGCCCACGTATTCGTGAACGGGGCGACCAAACACCTTAACGACCCCCGCACGCGGTTGATCAAGGCCCAAAATCTGTCTGAGCAACGTCGTCTTGCCGGAGCCCGACCCCCCCACCAACGCGAGAATTTCTTTGGGATAAATTTTTAAATCTAAATCTTTATGTACGACATGTGTGCCAAAGGCAGTGGTTAGATTGTCCACATCGATGATAGGCGTCTCCATCATCAAATATCCATCTCATTAAAAATCACTGCATAGAATGCGTCGATCAAAATCACACCCGTAATCGCCGTCACGACAGACGCCGTCGTACCACGGCCGAGACTCTCCGTATTGGGTTCAATCCGCAAGCCAAAATGACAGGCGATTAAGGCGATCCAAATGCCAAACGTGACACCCTTGATCAAGGTGATCCGATAGTTCGTCAACCCCACAGCGTCTGGCAGTTCGCTAATAAACCAGGAAATGGATAAGCCCAGCTGCCATTTAGCCGCGAGCATCCCTCCAAACAGAGCCAACGCATCCGTCCACAAGACCAACAACGGCATAGCAATGGCCAAGGCAATCACACGCGGCAAAATCAAACGCTGGCCATGAGAAATACCCATCACCTGCATCGCATCCAGCTCCTGAGTAACACGCATCACTCCAATCTGAGCCGTAATCGACGAGCCGGAGCGACCCGCCACCAAAATCGCGGCCAACACAGGACCCAGCTCTCGCACCGTCGCAATGCCCAACAGATTTACGATAAAACGACCTGCGCCGAACATCTCAAGCTGCTCTGCCGACAAATATGACAACACCACACCAATGAGAAAACCAACCAACGCGGTGATCCCCAAAGCCTGAGTCCCTACACGATAAATCTGTGCGGAAATCTCGCGCCAGGGTCCACGCAGCGGATTGGCGAGAAATTTAAAGAAATCCAGAATGAAACCGCCAAGTAGTAGCAGCAACTTGCGGCCGTGTTCGGCCGTGACAAACAGCCCAAAGCCAATGGCACGAACCCATGCCAACCAGTCCGTCGGCGGTTTGGGTGGGGCTTCGGACACAGGATGGTCTGCCAAAATCTGAAAGAGCGCCTGCTGACCTTCAGTGAGTTCCGTGCCTGCAGGGATTTTTTGTCCCCACTGCTGCCATAGCAACTGCGCCCCGACCGCATCGAGCAAACCGATTGCGGACAAGTCCCAAGCACCCTCAGTTTTAATGGCTGAAAACGCCTTTTTAAGCCTGCGCACCTCGCCCTTGACCGCAAGAGCCTGAACATTCCAATTTCCAGTCACACGGCAGCGCGTGCCATCCATGACGACTAACGGAGTGGTTGCCGCTGCAGTTGCTGCTGCGGTTGCCGCACTTGTTGCTGGAGCCGATGCGTTTACAGAAGTTAACGCCATAAGGTGTTGGAATCCGCCAAAAAATGTGCCTGACATTCAGACTGATTACCCCCATCATAATTCACCCCGTAAAATTCAGTCATGAGACCGACTTTCTCCGCCCCCTCTGAACAGAAATTTCCAAGCCCGGATCACTTGGTTGACACGCTCAACATAGGTCTACCCGAGTTTGGCTGGATACACTGGGTAAACAGTACAGGCTCAACCAACGCCGATCTAATTCAGCGCGCAAGACGATCCACCGACGCGATCCGCTCAAAGCATGAGCATTCACCAGTCAAGACACACGTTCAGGTGCAGGAAAAGGAACAAGAGCAGGAGCAGGAGCAGGCTCAGGCTCAGGCTCAGGCGCACGAGCAGGCGCAGGCGCAGGCGCAGGCAGCCAGATTTTTACCGAACTCCCCGCCCCCGTGGCTGTTGGGGGCACACCTTCAAACAGCCGGCAAGGGCCGCGCGGGCCGCCCCTGGCAGAACCTCGCTGGAGAGTGCCTGATGTTCTCTTGTGCGTTCGAGCCCCAGATTCCGCTGGCCCAACTGCCCGGCATTGCTCCAGCACTCGGGGTAGCGACCTGTCTCGCCTTGCGATCCTTACTCGGAAACCCCGCTCAACTACAACTTAAATGGCCTAACGACCTACAGTGGGCGGGCGCGAAACTCGCGGGCTTACTGATTGAGACTGCACCCGCCTTTTCTGGCTTGGCATCATCGCCAGAAAATCCTAGACGCCCCCCCATGGTCATCGTCGGTATGGGGCTCAATCTGACGGGCGCCACGGCGCTGAGCGCGCACCTGCAGCGCCCGATTGCTGATCTAGGGCAGGTTTTGAAAAGCGACTCCTTGCCGATAGCCGTGCATGGCCATCACATCCCGCCTGCCACGCTCATCACCCAGATCGCCCGTGCCTGGCAACAAGCGCTGAGCGATTACAAAAATCATGGTTACGCTGCCTTTGCACAAGGCTTCGATCAGGTAGATGCCTTAGCGGGACAATACGTTCATGTCATCGATCAAGGCAAAGTTCTTCATCAAGGACTTGCGCAAAGCACTGATGTTCAAGGACGTCTCAAGATTTTGACCGATACTGGCCTCGTGCCGGTTCTGGTGGGTGACGTGTCGATCAGACCTGCCGGGTACGAAGCGGTCATCTTGAATCAGACAACCTGAAGAAGACAACCTGAACAAGACACCTTAAAAAATCACCTTGAAAAATACACATAGATGAAATCATCATGAAGGGAGCGCCATGATTGTTTTACTGGATGTTGGTAACAGCCGAATCAAACTCGGCTGGTATCACCCAAGTCTTGGACGCGAAACCGCCGTGCATGCGATCGCGCTAGAGCCTCTGACTCAGCTGCCCGAGCTGGTTCACAAATGGCTCGCAAGCCTGCCCGTACAGGCCCGCGAAGCACTTGGCGTCAACGTGGCTGGGGCTGAGGTTGCGGAGCGACTAGAAAATGCGTTCCTGTCAACCGGCTGCAAAGTAATTTGGAATACGCCAGTTGCTCTCCAACTCGATGTGCACAATGGCTACGATAAGCCCGAGCAACTGGGTGCAGATCGCTGGGCCGCCTTGCTTGGCCTCGCTGGCCATTTCCCAGGCACCCATCCACCGCTAGTACTTGCGACCTTTGGCACGGCAACCACCATAGACACGCTCAGCCCTGCCAACCATTTTGAGGGTGGTCTCATCTTGCCCGGCCCAGCACTCATGCGCCAATCTCTGGCAAAGGGCACGGCGAACTTGCCGCTTGCCAGCGGCTTGGGCTCAGACTATCCCACACACACCCTGCAGGCCATCTCGACAGGCGTCGTCGCCGCCCAGATGGGCGCGGTCTGGCGACAATGCGAAATTGCCCGCAAACACTTTGGCCTCGAGCCGATCCTATGCGTGAGTGGCGGCGGTTGGCTGGAAGTTGAGCAAGAGGTACGCGGCATGATGGGATCCACCGAGATCCACGTGATCCCCAATCCCGTGCTGGACGGCCTCGCTCGGATATTGCTGGGGGTGTAGGAGACTGTCGATTGTGTAAGAGACTTTCGATTACTGCTAGATTAAGGTTTCTGCTGCATCAAATTTTCAGGACGCCACTTTAATGAGCTCACGAGCGCATACGTCAGACCGTCTCGGCGTCTCTGCGTCACTGGACATCTCCTTCACTGCGTCACTGCATCTCTGCGTCATTGCCTACAACCTGCCGTTGACGAACACGTCTGCGCTCATTAAAGTGCGAGTATGAGAGCGATTTTTATTATTCTGATGTTGATCAATGTTGGCGTCTTTGGCGTGGGCCAAGGCTGGTTTGGCACACCACGCGCTGAGGCGGGGCGTACTGCCGCAAACAAGCTACCGGTGCCTCTTAACGCCGAGGCAGCGAAACTTGGTCCCGTGCAACTTCAAAGTCGTTGATGTGTTGCAAGATCCGAGTCGTCGCACCCGTATGAAGCGCCACCCACTCCCGACCTAGACGACCGCGCTCGCTCAGTGCGGCTGGCTCTTTGAGCCAACTTAGTGCCGTTGCCACCGCACGCAATGCAGGATCGACCAACTCCGACCGCTGAATCTGAATCGCAGCACCTGCAGCCACCGCACCCTGCACAGCATCCGCGAAATTACGCGCGAACGGACCAACAATCACCGGTGTGCCAATCGCGCAGGCTTCAATCAAATTTTGCCCACCGTGCGGTGCAAAACTCCCCGCCACAATCGCCACATCGCTCGCCGCGTAAAAGAATGGCATTTCCCCAAGCGTATCTCCCAACACCACGTTGATATCCACCAACTCGCGATCTGCATGCGTGTTGTGACGAATATCTGACCACCGCACAAACCGCAAACCAGACTGCTCCAGCAAGCGAGCCGCCTCTTCAAAACGCTGAGGATGTCGGGGAATCAAGAAAAACAGAGGGGGAACTGCAGGGGGGAGGTTTTGTGAGGAAAGAGGAGCGTCTGTGGGGGCGGTAGTAACCTGGGCCTCTGATCCTTGCGCAGGAACCGACGACTCGGCTTTCAAGCCTGACTCCGCTATCACTGACGTCGGTTCAATGCGCTGCCCATTTTTCGCGCTAGGTGTAACAAATGGTGACTGTATCGCTGAGGCTCCCGAAGTCGATGACGGCATAAGCACTGGCACAGGTGTCAGGATCGGATCAAACTGAACGGGCAAATCCTCAATCACGAGGTCCGGATGAGCGATCTGCTGCTGCACCGCAGCCACGAACATCGCATCCTCACCCTCGCGGGTGCTGGCAATCGAGACCACTGGCCGCTGGAGGCGCTCTCGCCAGACACGACCCGCATCCACCGCCACAATTGGCAAGTCAACATCGAATTTCAAGTTTCCAACGATCTGAACGTTGGAGGCGCCAACCTCGAACAATCTGCGAGCATCGTCTTCCGTTTGCGCCAACACCAAGTCAATACTGGCATAAGTGTCGCGCATCAAACTGAAAAACAACTGATCAATCCGTCTGACATGACCCTGTGCACGCGCAGAGAATCTGGCGCTCGCCAAAATCACTGGTATATCAGCGACTTGTGCCTGCTCAATCAGATTCGGCCAGACCTCGCGCTCAATCAATAGGCCAAGCCTGGGCCTATAGTGCTTAAAAAATCGACGCGTCGCACCCGGGAAATCATACGGCAACCATTGCTGGCGCAGCTGCCCTGTCGCGATCTCAGCGGCAAAAAGCTTTGCCCCCTCGGCGCGACCCGTGGGCGTCGTATGCGTCAACAACACCCGATCACCGCGCGCCAACAAAGAAACAACGAGAGACTGCGCCGCACGCGTCTCACCCAAGCTCACCGCATGCACCCACACAGGAGCATCGCCATCCCATGGCAAGGCATAAGAGCCAAAGCGCTCAGCAGAAAAAATCTGCCAGACACCACCCGCCCGACGGGCGCGCCAATACATCCAACCCCAGATAAAGGGGGAAAACAATCTCAAAAGGAGGGTGTACGCCTGTTGTGCCATGCCGTGATACTAGCGCAGAGCGTCGTCCAATGCACTTAAAACTGATGCTCGGGTGGGCGATTTGCCACGATCCCCGAGGCTCGCCGTATAGGCAGTGCCGGTCAAAGGCGTCCTGACAGGCGTAGAAGCCTTATAAATCCCGATCGTTGGACGCCCAAGAGCCGCGGAAAGGTGGGTCAAGCCACTATCCAGACCGACCATCACCCTGGCCCCCGCCAAACAGCGCGCCACCTCGGTTAAATCCATCCGGGGCAGCACCAACACATTCGTACGACCTTTCACCAGCACTTTGGCCCGAAGGGCTTCAGCATCATTACCTGCTAACAACTTTAATTGCAAACCCTCGGCGGTCAAGCGATCAAACACCGCATGCCAATCTTGCTCGGGCCACAGCTTATCGTCACGACTCGCAGACGGCATGATCACGGCGTAGGCATCCTCGTGCGTACGCAACACACGTGCTTCATCTTCGAACGCCTCCAAGCCAAAATCAGGCGCCCCCTCGTAGGTGTAACCAAACGTCGCCGCAGCCAACTCACGCTGGCGCGTCACCGCCGGCTGCCAGAACTTCACGCGATGCCGCACATCATAAAAAAATGAGGCAAGAGGCTCACGCGCAGAAGTAAAACCAAGACCGTGCTTGACCCCTGAGGCCATCCGCGTCAACCAGACAGATTTCAACAGCGCCTGCATATCCAGCACGATGTCATACCGACGAGCACGCAGGTCCAGCTCTAGCGCCCGACGCGCGCCACGTACCTCAGATGACCACCACGCCTTGCGCCAGCGGCGATGCGCGACACAAATCACCTCATGCACGGCCGGGTGCCAAGCCGGGATTTGCGAGAAACTATCCTCCACCAACCAATCGATCTGCGCATCGGGCACGTGGTGCGCAATGTCAGAGATCGCAGGCAACATGTGAATCAAGTCACCTAGCGAGGACGTGCGAACGATGAGGATTTTGGTGGTCATGGAGGTTAATCTGGCTGCCCTTTAAGGTAAGTATTTTTATCCATCGAGTATTTATTGATCTTTTGTTTTTCAACTAAATGGAGGGTTTTCCAAGCAACAACTCGTTTTGTAGCTTCATCTGTTGCATTCTCAAGCAGTCCTTCCTCTCTGAGCCAATCATCAAGACAGCTACCTAAGTGTCTGTTTTTCATATGCACAGCGCCCTTGAGTTATTAAGATTTTGATTTTGCTGCAGAAAAAGCTGCTACTGCAATCCTGCTCATGCTCGGATGCAGGATTCCTAGTAGAGGAATCTGACCGTATGGTGCCATTGCCGGCACAGAAAAATAGATGTC
>JAURZO010000156.1 GCA_030653405.1 Zwartia sp.
GCCCTTGTGCCGCACGACCGATCATGACGGCATCAGCCCCTGTGTAGTCCAGTACATAGCGGGCTTTCTCGGGGCTATTGATATCTCCATTGGCCACAACCGGGATGGACACGCTGGCCTTGACTTCGCGAATGGTCTCGTACTCTGCTTGACCTAAATAGAGATCCGCGCGTGTACGACCATGCAAGGTGAGTGCGGCAATGCCAGAGTTCTCGGCGAGCTTGGCTATGCGCAGGGCGTTGCGGTGCTCTCGGTCCCAGCCCGTGCGCGTTTTAAGCGTGACCGGGACGCCGTGCGGCAGGCACGCCTCAACCACAGCCTCGAGAATGCGCGCGACAAGGTCTTCGTGACGCAACAGGGCAGAGCCGGAGGCTACGTTGCAGACTTTTTTGACCGGACAGCCCATATTGATGTCGATCACCCGCGCGCCCTTACTGATGTTAAACACCGCTGCATGGGCCATCATCGCGGGATCAGCACCCGCAATCTGAACGGCAACCGGGTCGATTTCTCCATCGTGATTCAGACGGCGCGAAGACTTGACGGTGTTCCATAGTTGAGGATTGCTTGCCGCCATTTCTGACACGGCATAGCCTGCCCCCAGCTTTTTGCAAAGCTGCCTGAAAGGACGATCGGTGACGCCCGCCATTGGGGCGACAAAAACGTTATTAGGGAGAGACCAGGCACCAATGTTCATGTCGAAATTGTAATCGCTCGCGGGAGGAGGTCGGGCGGGCAGTTTAGCTGCCCGAACCGAGGTTTCAGCGGCGCAGACCTTGCAGTAAATGTCGGGCAAGTGGTTCGCGCGCGGCAGGGATCAAATCCATGCCAAGCAAGGCCATACCAGCCAAATGTTCGACGGGCGCCCAACCGGTGGTGAAGGTGCGAGCCATTGAGTCCGTGAGCATGGCAGTCAATTGACGATCTGCACGACGCAATTGCTGAAAACGCGTCAAGACAGGGCCGACCGGCTGGTGAGCGACAGGGAGCCAGTCACGCAGCGCAATTGCGAGGGCGCCAGTGTCCCTGAGTCCGAGATTGAGACCTTGGCCCGCGACCGGATGAAGTGTTTGGGCGGCATTGCCGATCGCGACAGAACGACCTTCTACAAGATGTTCACGCAGATTCAAGCGCAGCGGAACGATTGCAGCAGGACCCGTGATCTCGAATTGACCCAGCCGAGTGCCAAATGTTTCAGTCAGCGCAGCAGACAGTGCCTCTGGTGGCAGCGCGTGCAAGGCGCGGGCACGTTCTGGGGCGCAGCACCACACGACTGACTGCTGATCAACTGCCTCCGGGTGGGGCAGCACTGCCAGCGGGCCCTCCCGAGTGAATCTTTCAAAAGCCCAGCCTGTGCGCGATAGACTGGCGCGGGCACGGGTGAGCAGGGCCATTTGTGGATATTCGCGCTGGACCGGGCTGTTAGGGTGACCGTCGGCCTGCACGGCCAGCGCAGCGCGCAGCACCTCACCATCCTGCGCGATGCTGATCGCGTGAATGTCTTGGGTGGTGATGTGCGCAGTCGTGCCGCTGCGGACTTGGACGCCGCTGGCCCGCACAGCATGTATTAAACGATCATGTAGTCGCCAATAGCTGACAACGCTGCCCAGTTGCGGGACGTCAAAGTCACGATGTCGGATGACGGTTCGGCCCAGTCGACCTTTTTGTGACACGTGAATCGTTTGAATGCGTGCCGAATGTGTCGGCCATGCATCGAGTGACTCGAGTAACACCCTGCTGCCGTGGTTCAGTGCCAGCACCCTAGGGTCGTCTTCGGGAGCGTAGCCATACTGGGAGGCATTACCTGTTTGAAGCAACGCGATACGCTCAGGATGTGGCGCATAGCGGGACAACAGCAAGGCCAATACGCAGCCTGTAGGCCCGCCTCCAATAATGACAACATCGAATTCTGGTCGCGACATAGGGTTATTTTAACGCTGAGGTCGTCGGGCTCAGAAGATGGCCCTGAATCAGTTATGCTCGACACCGTTCAATCAATTTCATCCAGATATTGAGTCTGTAGGAATGCCGAGTCGTATGTCAAACACTGAAGCTGATCCAAAATTTCGCCACAAAGTCACGGTTGGTCTGCTGGCTGCCCTTTTTGGCTGTGTCGGCGCGCACTGGTGGTATCTGCGGCGACCTTATGCCTGGCTCGTGACCGCAGTGAGTCTTGCGCTGATGGTCGCGAGTGCCTTCGCTGATGTGTGGTGGGAGAATCCAGCATTTTTCCTGCTGTTTATCCCGACCTTAAATGGTTTCATCGAAGCCGTCGTCTGGTGTTTGATGAGCGATGAGCGCTTTGATGCGAAATTTAATCCAGGATTAACACGTACAACGCCAAGCGGTTGGGGCGCCATCCTGGTGGCATCATTCACCTTACTGATTGGTACCGTTTCGTTTATGTTCGGGATCGCGATGATTGTGATTTATGTCTGGACGGCACTCGGCTGGCTCGACGGGCTCAACTTGCAGGGATAGTCACGCTCAGGTGACTGCGCGCCTGGTCACTCAGGTCGCATGAGCGCTTCAATTTCGGCAATCGAAACGGGCACATCGCGCGTGATGAGTTCGCAGCCGTTTGCGGTGATGACTGCATCATCCTCAATGCGAATGCCGATGTTCCAAAAAGCCTCAGGTACATCCTCAGCCGGCCGGATATACAAACCCGGTTCGATGGTCAGCACCATATTTTCTTGCAACATCCGCCAGGGCCTGTCTTGCGCACCGAGCGGGGGCGAACGATAGGCTCCCACATCGTGCACATCCATACCCAGCCAGTGACCCGTTCTATGCATGTAAAAACGGCTGTAGGCCGAGGTTTCCAATGCTTGCTCGAGCGTGCCTTTCAAGATCCCTTCGTCAAGCAGGCCTTGCGTCAGCAAGCGAATGGCCGCCTCATGTCCGGCATTCCAGTGGTGTTGCGGTGAGGTGTGCGCGATGGCTTGCTCTTGTGCTTTCAGGACGATTTCGTACAAGGCGCGCTGCGCACCTGAGAAGCGGCCGCTGACAGGAAAAGTCCGGGTGATATCCGAGGCGTAGCCGTCGAGCTCACAGCCTGCATCAATAAGGACCAGTTCGCCCTCCTGCATGACACCCTCACCCGCAGGGTGGTGCAGGACGCAGGCATTGGCGCCAGCGGCAACAATACTGTCATACGCCACACCTTGCGCGCCGAGTTTGCGAAAGGTGTAGAGCAGCTCTGCTTCGAGTTCGTATTCATGCATGCCCGGGCGAGCGGCTTGCATGGCGCGAATATGCGCTCGGGCCGAAATAGCGGCCGCAGCTTTCATGGTGGTGATCTCGTGCGCATCTTTGATGAGCCGCATTTCAGAGAGCGGCTCGCCCAAGTCATGCCATTTGAACGGGGTCGCCCGCGCTCCGCGTGTTTTGCGTTGCGCAGCCGCGACCCAATCGTGCACTTGTGTGAGTAATTGCTGGTTCGAGAAATTAGAAAGTGGGGTAAAGAGTTGGGAGTGTCCGCTCAGTAACTCCGGCAGGCGTTGATCTAACTCACCGACCTCGTAGGCTTGATCAAAACCGAAATGATCAGCCGCAGCCTCTGGTCCCCAACGTTTGCCATTCCAGATTTCATATTCGGGATTTTTAGCTTCGCAAAATAAAATACTCTGGTTTGCGTCGTCAGCGCTCAATACAAGCCAGGCATCACTTTCCTTGAACCCAGACAAGTAGAAAAAGTCGCTGTCATGTCTGAATGTGTAGTGATTGTCTCGGTTACGGTGTCGCAGAGGCGCGGTCGGCAAGATCGCAATGCCGCCACCTTGGGCACGCATCCATGTCAAGAGTTGTTCACGGCGGGCTTTAAAAGTCTGGATGGGATGATGAGCGTTTGGCATGAGCAGTTTGCAGCGTGCAAAGTAGGGAAAGGATGACCTGAAAGGACTTGAGGTGACTGCGGGTGTTCTCTTGTCAACATACTACAATTGACCGGTTATTTCGTTCTAAAAAGCGTATTTACTTAAAGGCTGCATCGATGGATTGGCTAAGTTGGTTCAAGCCTTGGGAGCTCTCGCCATTACTTGTGGCGGTTTTTCTGGCGAGCGCTTGGTTATTCGTGCGTGGTCAACGCGTCCACAAAATTTCCCGTACGCGCCAGGTGTTTTTCTGGCTCGGTTGGGTGATGTTGTATCTATCGATGCACACGATGCTGGATTATTACGCCGAACGTATGTTCTTTATTCATCGGATACAACATCTGGTGCTGCATCATCTCGGGCCGCTGATTATTATGGCCGCTTACCCGGGCTCTGTGATGCGAGCGGGTTTGCCATTGTCCTGGCGCGTGCGACTCAATCGCTTTAATCAGACGCTTGCGGGTCGCACACTGATTTCCATTTTGACGAACCCGATTATCGTCCCGACCTTATTCGTCTTTTTGGTCGTCATCTGGCTGATTCCATCTGTACAGTTTTATTCAATGCTGGATTGGCGCCTCTATCGGCTGATGAACTGGTCGGTCGTGATCACCGGTTTTATGTACTGGAATCTGATTCTTGACCGTCGACCCAATCCACCCGCCGCGATGACGCCGGGCGGGCGGGTGATCTCCCCGATTGTCACGATGGCGCCACAGATGGTGGCAGGGGCCGTGATCGCGTTTACTGAGAGTGATCTGTACCCGCTCTTTGACTTGTGTGGACGGGCGATCGCGATGACGCCGCAGACGGATCAGATGATTGGTGGCCTAACCATGTGGATTCCAGCCGCCATGACCGAAGTGATCGGCCTGCTCGTCGCCTTGCGCACGCTCATGCGCTTGTCTGCCAAAGGACGATGGGGTGTGCCCAAGCCGCGCGTCTTAAAGCCTGAGGGATAAGTGGTGCGGCTGAGAGATTGACTGACGCTGGTGGGCGACAGTCAGCGCCAGTCTGCATCAATCAGGGGACCAGTCCATGGTACTTGCGTCCGAGCGCGATGTTTGCCCTAAACATGCCTTCTTTGTTGCCACAATCGTAGCGAATGCCTTCGTAGCGGTGGGCAAATACTGCTTGCTCCTTGAGCAAAGAAGCGATGCCGTCTGTGAGTTGTATTTCTCCGCCCGCGCCCGCTTGTGTCTGGCGCAAGTGCGCAAAGATGCGCGCATCGAGCACATAGCGTCCGACCACGGCAAGCGTAGACGGAGCGACGTCTGATTTGGGCTTTTCAACAATATGGCGGACACGCTCGGTCGTGGTTGAGACGGGATCTGTCGCGACAATACCGTACTTGTCCGTATCCGATAGCGGGACTTCCTGCACGCCGAGGATACTGCCTTGGTTCGTCAGCGCTGCATCGATCAACTGGCCAATGACCGGGCGATCCGCATCGATCAAGTCGTCTGCCAACAAAACGGCAAAGGGTTCATCGCCGACGATGGGGGCGGCGGTCAGGACCGCATGTCCCAAACCAAGAGGCGCGGACTGACGAATGTAGATGCAGCTGACATGTGCAGGCAGAATGCCCTGGACGATCGCTAGCAGCTCATTCTTACCCTTTCGGGCTAGTTCGGCTTCCATTTCAGGTGCGCTATCAAAATGGTCTTCGATGGCGCGTTTGTTTCGACCCGTTACAAAAATCAACTCCGTGATCCCGGCCGCGACGGCTTCCTCTACGGCATATTGAATCAAGGGCTTGTCCACAACAGGCAACATTTCCTTGGGCATGGCTTTTGTCGCGGGTAAAAAACGGGTGCCAAGGCCGGCAACCGGGAAAACTGCTTTACGAACGGGGCGCATCAATGATCCTTAGGTCTGTCCGCCTGTAAGCGGAACCAATTGCAACTCCCGTTATCATAAGCGTATGGTAAGACTTTATCCAAAAATGGTTTATCAGCCACCCGCTCGCCAACAACCACCCTTGGCGAAGAGTGCGTTGGCATGTCTGCTGTCTTTGAGCGTTGTTTGTACGCCACTTTGGGCGCAGCCTGCGGCCGCACCTTCGATCGGCTCGAGCTCCTCTGCGGAGCTGTCACCAGCGCTTGAGCGTAAGCTCGGCGAGGCGATTATGGTTCAGGGTCGTCGAGATCCCACCTACATCAATGATCCGGACTTCAACCAGTATCTTGAAAATATGGGTCGCAGACTGGGCGCGAATGCGCCGGGTGGCGCCCCGCAAATTGAGGTCTTCGGTGTGCGGAGCCCTGAAATAAACGCCTTTGCGATGCCTGGCGGGTTTATTGGCGTCCATACAGGCTTGATTGTGGCATCGGGCTCGGAGTCCGAGGTCGCTGGCGTAGTCGCGCACGAAATCGCCCACGTCACCCAGCGGCATATCGCACGTGGGTTGACCCAGCAACGTCAAAGCGGCCATATTGCCTTGGCCGCCATCGCTGGCGCACTGCTGGCCGCGCTGATTCCGGGTGGCGGTCAGGCTGCGATGGGGATTGCGGCCTTTGGTCAGGCAGCGGCGATTGACCGTCAGCTGGGATTTTCTCGCGAAGCCGAACAAGAAGCGGATCGTAATGGCGTTGAGATGTTGCGCAAAGCGGGGTACGACCCGAATGGCATGGCGGCGATGTTTGGGCGCCTGACCAATGCGGCCAGTCTGAATGAGGGCCGCGGTGGTGGTGCCTACGCTTCGACCCATCCCTTGAGTCTGCAGCGAATGACCGATATGCAGAATCGTATCCGCCAGTTTGGACCTGCACGTCCGCAGAACGAGGATGAGTTCTGGTTTATTCGCGCCAAAGCACGCGTGTTGCAGGCCGTTGAACCTCGCGCTTTGCGCCAGGCCGCAGAGCAGCTCGAGGACGAGGCGCGTGCGGCGACCCAGCGAGAGGGCGGAGCACCCTCGGTCGCGCGCCGTGCCGCGGCTTGGTATGGGATGTCTCTTGCCGCGCTCGCCCGACAAGATGCGGCAGGGGCTGCCAAGGCCTTGGCGCAGGCCCAAGCACTTGTCCCCAATTCACCCTACATGGATTTGCAACGTATCGACATCGATATGGCGGGGCGCCAGTACGCGAGCGCGCTCACGCTGGCTCAAGCGGCTTTTAAACGTTGGCCGCAACGTCGTTCGTTTGCGCTGCGAATCGGTCAAAATTTGCAGGCACTTGGCCGTGATCGCGAAGCCGCCACCTTTTTGCAAGCACAGATCAAGCGTTGGCCAACCCAAGAGCCTGATTTTTTCAAAATGCTGGCCATGAGTCAGGATCGTCTGGGCGAGAGCGTCGAGTCTCGTCAGACGATGGCGATGTATTACGAGCAACTCGGTGCGTTGCCTTCAGCTTTTACGCAATTGCAGCAAGCGCGGACCATGTCAAAAGATTTCTATGTGCAGTCACAAATTGACGTGCAGTTGCGGGCGTTGTCCGACAGGATCGCCGAAGATCGTCGACTACTTGAGCGATTTAGGTCTTAAGCGCGTCAAAAAATGCGTAAATTCGTCTTGGTAACCAATTCAGGTTACCCGGCCACATTCCTGTGACAAAACCGACATGACCACCCTGCGCAGGTTGATGGAACAGCACGCTTGGACTGCCGTAGTCGGGTCCAGGCAACACTTGCTCAGGTAAAAACGGGTCATTGCGAGCATTCAGGACAAGCGTGGGGCGCGTAATTTTTTTCAGCCACGGTTTACTGGAAGACTGTTGCCAATAATCCGTGGCATCTTTGAAGCCATGCATCGGGGCCGTATAGGCATTGTCAAAGTCTCTCAGATCGCGGGCCTGATTGATCCGCATGACATCGATGACCCCAGGAAATCTTCTGGCTTTTTCAAGTACCTTTGGTTTGAGCGTACGCAAAAAATGCCGAGAGTAAATTTCCCGGTTAAAGGCATTGTCCGAGAGGTGATTGCCGGCCGTCACCAGGTCGAGGGGAGCGGAGATCGCGGCTGAGCCTTTTAGCCAGTTCAAGCCTGTTGGCGTTTCGCCCAGGACTTTGAGCAGCGCGTTGCCGCCAAGCGATACCCCGACAGCGTGCCAATGCGCATTGGGCGCCCGCGCGCGGACCGCATCAAGGATAAACGTGACTTCTTCGGAGTCGCCGGAGTGATAGGCACGCGCGAGCCGGTTTGGGAATCCCGAGCATCCCCTAAAGTGTGCGACCACGACAAGCCAGCCCTGAGCAAGAAAATGTTGGGTGATCGATTGGGCGTAACGACTCTGACTGCTGCCTTCCAAACCATGCAATAAAACGAGTGCGCGGGGATCGGTGGATCGTGTCTCAAACGCGTCGAAGTGTTCGCGATCTTGCGGGGTCATCCAACGGACCGCTGCGGTGTGGGCGAGTTCGGGGGCCTGCTTGCGTCTGGCGCGTAGTCTTAAGGTCGGAACATTCCAGTCGAGATCGATAAAGTCTCCATCTGGTGTGTCAAGGCGCTCACGAATGAACCCGATACGGTTACAGGGCGCAGCCAGCGCACCAAACAGTGTCTGTGATTGCCGGTCGGGCAACCATAGGGGGACTGGGCAAGAGGTCAGGTCAAGGTCTGCTGTCACGGGGCAAGGATTAATGCAAAAGCCCGGTATTGTCAGGTTTCTCGAAGGCGTTGACTTGGGCGGGCGCCGCGCTCGCGTGGTGCATGACTAAGCGCCAGCCTGTCGGGCCTTTATGGTAAATGTTGGTCGCGTAGCAGAAGGCGATCTCCGTCGCTTCGGTGCCGTGCACGGTCACTTGCTCAATGAGCGAATGCACAGTGCCCATCATGCTGTGCAAAACAACCGGGGCGGAAGGGCGGATCGCCAAACCACCGCTGCTGAGAATCTGCTGCCAGGAGTCTTTGACTGCGTGCAGACCCACCACCCGCAGACCACCTGGGTGCACGCAGACGATTTCCTCATCGTCTGCCCAGACTTGCATGAGTCTGTTCATATCGGCACGCTCTAACGCATCGTAAAACGCGAGTTCGGCTTCTTCGGCTGTTGCGAATATGTTGGGCACTGGTTTCTTTGAATGGCTTGAAAGGAGGGGCCGTCGTGTTGAATCAGAGGAGGGATGTTTTAAAAAGCTGGCTTTTAATGGCCGTGCGGCACCACACCCTCTGCGAGTTTGTAATCCGTCCCACAGTAAGGACATTTTGCAGTCCCTGTATCTGCGATATCAAGAAATACGCGTGGATGCATGCTCCAGAGCGGCGCACGCGAGCCAGGACAATGCAGGGGTAAATCACTTGCCTCAACGATGACTGGAGTTTGATTTTTTCCAGAACTGGTTGCTTGCGAGGTGGTTTCTTGGGTCATTAGTCTTCTCGACACTCGAAATGAATCTCATCATTGTAGCAAGCGGCCGGTCTACAATAGTGGAAATTTCCCCAAGAAAATTTGCTCACAAGTCAGCGACAGTGATCCTCTATTGTTGTGATCGACTGCTGCTTATTCCCTCCGTTCACTGCCCTTACGTATACTGTCGCGCCCTTGTCCTCCCCATTGCCTTCCCAACCGCATCAGCCTTCTTTGAGCCTTCAGCGCCGTGTCGCCATGCGAGAGGGTTTGCGCGCCGTGAGTCCTGGCTTGGTGGCGTTAGCGATATGGGGGGTCGTGACAGGTGTTGCCATGGTCAAAGCGGGGCTGACCGAACAACAGGCCGTGGTGATGTCTTTGCTGGTTTATGCAGGCTCGGCGCAACTGACGGCCTTGCCACTGATGTCCGCAGGCGCGCCACTTTGGTTGATTTTCGCCGCCGGCATTATCGTTAATTTACGGTTTTTGATTTTTGGTGCGGCCCTGCATCCTTTTTTCCGTGATTTGTCATGGCGCAAGCGCTTGTTTTTAGGCTACATGAGCGTCGATGTGTCTTTTATCGTGTTCATGCCGCGTTATTCGGATGCGCCGAAAAAAGGCACCCTTGAACAGCACTGGTTCTTCATTGGCACAATTCTGCCTGCTTGGGTGATTTGGCAGACAGCATCAATGATCGGAATCGCGCTGGGTGCGATCGTGCCTGTCTCCTGGTCCCTCGAGTTTGGCGCTGTACTGGCCTTGATGGCCATGATGATCCCTTATGTAACGTCCAGACCTGTATTCGCCTCTGTCGTGGCCGCAGGCTTAACGGCGTGGCTGACGCAACTTTGGCCGTTGAGGCTCGGGTTACTTGCCGCCGTAATCGTTGGCATCGTCGCTGGAATGTGGGTAGAAACACGATCTAGACCCAGGGTGCGAAAATAATGCAAAACTCAGAATATCTTTATATTGCCATTATTCTATTGGCGCTTTGCACGGCGATTTGCCGTGCAGGGTATTTCATGTTCGGTCACTACATCACGTTGTCCGAGGGTTTGCGCAGCGCATTGCGCTACGCGCCTCTGGCTGCGCTGACTGGCATCGTAGTGCCTGAGTTGCTGCCCTGGCACCCAATTGAAGGGCCGCAGGTGGATTTGCGCTTGTTGGCTGCCGCGATTGCAATCGCGGTCTTTTTATGGACCCGAAACGGCTTTCTATTGATTGTCTCTGGGATGGCTGCACTGTGGATTTCTCGCTGGATCTTCGGTCTCTAGACGTCGGATCCGCTGTGTGCGACGCCTATGACAGTGCTTATTTTTCTGCCAGACATGCCGTAAATTGACGGGTCTGCGGTACACTAGTGGGTGATTTCCTTAAATAATTCAATGACTTCAAACACTCAAACTACCGACGAGACTTCTGCGCAGGCTTCAGTTCAACCCTCAGTGCACCCCTCGGCGCAACCCTCAGTGCAGCCCTCAGTTCAGCCCTCATCTGAGCAGCCCAACAGTGAGCAACTTTCTGCAGCTCCGTCTGCAGTCACTCAAGCTGTTGACCTTGTCCCAGAACCAGTACCCGTCATCCCCACCTTCGCTGAAATCGGGCTACACCCCTTGATTTTGCAAGCTGTGGCTGACACGGGTTATACCGTGCCTACCCCGATTCAGGCGCAGGCTTTGCCCTCGGTGATGGCTGGTAACGATGTGATGGGCGCCGCGCAGACGGGCACAGGTAAAACAGCCGCATTTACTTTGCCGATTTTGCATCGCTTGATGCCGATGGCAAATACCAGCGCCTCGCCGGCGCGACATCCTGTTCGTGCATTGATACTGACGCCGACGCGCGAGTTGGCGGATCAGGTCTATGAGAGCGTCAAACGCTACGGCCTCAAGACGCCTTTGCGCTCGACGGTTGTGTTTGGTGGTGTCGATATCGGCCCTCAAAAAGAAGCGTTGCGCAATGGTTGCGAGGTACTGATCGCCACCCCAGGTCGCTTGCTCGACCACGTCGAGCAACGTACTGTCAATCTCAGTCAGGTTGGCATTCTGGTGTTGGACGAAGCCGATCGCATGCTGGACATGGGCTTTCTCCCCGACCTTGACCGCATCATGCGGCTGTTGCCGGCGCAGCGCCAGACATTGTTGTTTTCAGCTACGTTCAGTAACGAGATTCGTAAGCTGGGACGCACCTACCTTAAAAATCCGGTTGAGATCGAGGTTTCCAAACGTAATGCGACAGCGGATACGGTGACACAGATTGCCTACGCCATGCCAGGCGAAGCCAAACGTGCCGCCGTGGTTCATTTGGTCAAGTCACGCGGACTGAACCAAGTGATTGTTTTTTCAAACACCAAGATCGGCACCAGTCGTTTGGCGCGCCAACTTGAGCTCGATGGCGTGCGCGCCGAGTCGATTCACGGTGATAAGTCTCAGGCCGATCGCATGAAAGCCTTGGAGGCCTTTAAGGCAGGCGAGCTCGAGGTCCTCGTGGCGACTGATGTGGCCGCACGCGGTTTGGATGTGGCAGGTGTGCCTTGTGTCATTAACTACGACCTGCCGCACAGCGCCGAAGATTACGTCCATCGCATTGGCCGCACGGGTCGCGCGGGCGCAAGCGGAGAGGCCATCTCATTATTTGCCCCTGCCGAAGAAAAATATTTGCTCGATATTGAAAAGCTGATTAAGCGACCTGTCGAGCGCGGTGTGCTTCATATCCCGGGTGAGCTGCTCGTGCGTGCACCCGTTCGTTCAGATTCACGTCCAGCGCGTACTCCGCGGACAGGTGGTGAGCGCGATGGTTCACGTCCTGAGCGCTCGGAGCGGAGTGGCGATCGTGGGTCAGAACGCACCTCCGAACGTGGCTCAGAGCGTAGTAGCCGGCCCAGCCGCTACAGCGCACCGGCTAAGCCGATTGATGAGTTTTTTCTTAAGCCTTATGAGCCATCCCCGGCTGCTTTAGCCGCAGCCGCCCAAGCGCCTGCCACGGGGAGCAAGAAACCAGCGCTTCAGGCAAAAAGATCCGTAGGATTGTTGCTCGGTGGCGTTAAAAAAACTGACTGAGCATACACGGTTGCGATTGATATCGCACCGTTTAAGCCGAGCCTCTTAATGCATTGAGCATATCATCGGGGATACCTGTTGGCTGCGTCTTTCCGGGCGCTTGCATGGCCACAATCAATCTATCCAGATGTTCAATATGCGGCAAAATCGTCCCCATGAAGCGGGTT
Organism: Zwartia sp.; assembly: GCA_030653405.1. Lineage (GTDB taxonomy): Bacteria > Pseudomonadota > Gammaproteobacteria > Burkholderiales > Burkholderiaceae_B > Zwartia. Next base: position 12,384 of record JAURZO010000156.1, read on the forward strand.
TGATTGCCTTCGATGATCGCAATCGTCGGAAAGTTTTCAACGTCCTCGTCACCCAGTAATTCTGGATGATCTTCGATATCTACCCACACAAAGCAAGCCTGGGGATGAAGAGCGGCCAAACTTTCGAATTTTGGCTGGTACTCTTTGCATGTGTCGCACCATGCCGCGCAAAAACACAGCACGAGCGTGACGTCGTTTGTTTCAAGCCGCTCGGTGAGCGCAGGCGTATCAGGAAAATAGAGTGTCATTTCAAGTCAGTCGAGTCAGCACAAGACAAAATGATTGACTATGATAGCCGGGTTTAGTCAGACCTTTT
>JAURZO010000139.1 GCA_030653405.1 Zwartia sp.
CGTCCTCTCTAGCGAAATAGAGCAGGTCTCATCAGCCCAACACAGTGCATTAAACAATCCAGATCATTGCTGTGGTTGTTGGTTGCGCGTTTGGCTTACCTATGTTCATTCGTGATCTCGGTTAGGTATACCGGTTAGGTATTCCGGCTAGGTACTCCGGTTTTATCGTACTGCTGCATATCCCAGCCGCGATGACCGACTATCTGACGCTTTTATCCTCCAGTACCGCCCCCCCGTGAGCGTTGACCCGCGTGTTAAAAGCGGGCGAACCCTTGCGATCTCTGTTGACGAGTTCTTTACATCCTTAAACACGTGTTTACGTCATTCGCAGCTACTGCGCATTCGTAGGCAAGTGATTGTGCTCCGTTATTTCATCGTTGTTTCAAATAGTTTGAAAATCATCATGTCATAACAATTTTTGTAAGCGCCGTTGACCAAAACTCTTCTGGCAGCCTGCTTGACCTTCGCCTGGGGACTCAAAGCGCAACAACGAAAACGACTCTCAGCCCTCAGCCCTCAGCCGCAAAATTATCGAGATAAATATGAAATCTATCAAAAAATCTATTTTCTTTATGCTCCTCTTTACATCCATCCTCACTGTCAGTGCAACGGCATCAGATGGAACGATCAGTTTTTCCGGCGGAATCGTTGCATCCACTTGCATTATCAAACTGAACGGTGTGAGTGCCTCGGGGACAGTCACTATGCCGTGGGTGGCACTTAACCTTCTTGCTACAACTGGCAATATTGCTGCAGCAACAAACTTTACGCTCAATTTGAGCGGCTGCACAACCGTTACAGGTGCTACGTTAGTTAACGCATTTTTTGAATCAGGCGCTGGGGTCAACAACTCAACAGGAAACTTGATCAATACAGGTACAGCTACAAACGTCGCAGTTCAACTTCTGGTGGCTGGAACTATGGCTCAAATTATTCCGGGTTTAGCAACTCAAGCTCAGCCAGCCTCCGTGAGCATTCCAGGAGGCACGGGCACATTAGCTTATGTAGCTCAATATATCTCGACAGGTGTGGCGACTGCAGGCACGATTGTATCGAGTGTGACTTACTCACTGACCTATCAATAATGAATGCATATCATTCATTCATATCAAGACTATCTGTCCTAATACTGCTTAGTTTCCTATGGCTGGCTGAAGCTGGCGCTCATATTGTTGTGAATGGCACCAGAGTCATTTATCCTGCGCAAAAAAAGGAAGTGCTTGTCAATATTCAAAATCCTGACACGACACCCTCACTTGTTCAGGTCTGGATTGATTCAGGCGATACGGGATTGAGTCCCAAGCAAAGTCATGTTCCTTTCATCGTTACACCCCCTTTATTTAGACTTGATACAGGCAAAGGACAAACCTTAAGACTGGTCTATACAAAAGAGCCACTGCCAAGCGATCGTGAATCACTATTTTGGCTCAATATCCTTGATATCCCTCCTAGGGTATCTGTAAAGTCTGATGCTCCAGTCAATCAGTTGGAATTTGCCTTTAAGCATCGCCTTAAATTGCTATTCAGACCAATTGGTTTAAAAGGTACAGCGGCTAATGCACCCTCAACAGTTATCTGGACACTGGTCACTACCGCTGGCGGAAAGTTTGCGCTAAAAGCAACGAACGATTCGCCCTTTCATGTGAATTTCAACAACGTTGAAATAATCAATGGTGATGCGCGCTATTTAACTGAATCCGAAATGGTTCCGCCCTTTTCAAATCGGATCTTCAATATCCCCAAGCTGAAAGCAGTGCCTCAAAGTAGACTAACTATTCAATTCACATATATCAACGACTATGGTGGTGCTTCGACAGGTACGGGGGCTATCTCGCAAGAAAACGGCACTCAATCTGCTCCACGCTGACACCGCCCTGGCGGCGGCATATACGTATTGCGGCGACCCCGTCGTTAGGCGCATTCGCCTGGTTAGTAATGACTCTGGCTATTTTTTGCATTACTCCGAGCAATGCTTCATCAGAAAGCAAAGAAGCGATTAATTTCAATTCAATTTTTTTACGGAATGAAAATAATAAGCCTGTCGATATATCCCGGTTTGCGCATGGAAATCCTGTTTTGCCAGGCGAGTATCAAGTCGAAGTGAAAATTAATAATCGATGGAATAACAGAGCGAACGTGATGTTCATTGCTCAGCCAGGCAGCCCGATCGCCTTGCCTTGTATTGACAGAAAACTAATCGATCAAATTGGTCTGGACTTTGATGTGTTATCTGAAGCTGCACGAGCAGAAATAGTCAGAATCAAATCCCTGGGATGTGCCGACTTGACTCAAATTGTGAATGGCGCTTCTGTTCAATTTGATTTTTCAACGTTGACCCTGGATATCGTCATACCGCAGATAGCGTTAAGACGAACTCCGCGAGGTTATATCAGTCCGGAATTTTGGGATGAAGGAGTCCCTTCCGCTACGCTGGCTTACAGCTTAAACTCATTTCGATCGGTTACGCCAAGTCGTGCATCAACCAGTAGTTATCTGGGCCTGACTAGTGGAGCCAATCTTGGGAGCTGGCATTTACGTCAACGCAGCGTATTCAATACGCAAGCCGATGGGACAACTAGTTTTCAGAACATAGCCACCTATCTTCTGCATGACATTCCATCCCTGAGAAGTAGACTGGTCATTGGAGACAATTTCACTGATGGCACGATATTCAATAGCATCAGCTACCGAGGAATCACTATTGCAAGCGACGAACGCATGCTTCCAGATTCACTGCGTGGCTATGCCCCAAAAGTACGCGGCATTGCTCGCACCAATGCACGTGTAAGAATTTCTCAAAGCGGTAATGTACTGCTTGAAACAACTGTACCTCCAGGGAATTTTGAAATTGATGATCTCTACCCTACCGGCTATGGAGGTGATCTACAAGTCACGGTCTACGAAGCAGATGGAAGTCAGCAAAGATTTACCGTTGCATATTCCTCCCTCATCCAACTCCTTCGACCCGGAATCTGGCGCTATAGCGCAACCGCAGCTCAAGTACGCGATATACAAATAACAAGTATTGAACAGTTTGCGCAATTTGGTGTCCAGTATGGCTTTAATAACCTGATCACCGGATACGCTGGCGCAATCGCATCGTCAAACTATCGCGCAGGACTGATTGGAATCGCATTCAATACCCCGGTTGGAGCAATTGCTCTTGACTTGACTCAAAGCAAATCGGACATAGCCAGCCTGAGCTCAGCGACTGGCCAGAGCATGCGATTGAGTTACAACAAAGCTATTGAACAGACAGGTACAAACATTACGCTCAATGCCTTTCGCAATCTCTCTGTGGGGTACTTGTCTTTTCGCGACTCATTAGTTGCCCGACAAATCGCAACGGCAGGAATTGATCCAAATAGCTTGAATCAACCACTCAACTTGTTTCAACTCAATATCAATCAGACGCTTGGTCCAAAGCGCGGAAGTCTTTACCTTACCGGATCTAAAACAAGCTACTGGAATAATTCAAATGCATCTCTGCAGTTTCAGGCTGGCTATAGTAATTACTTCACTTTTTCAAATGTCAATTTGAACTACAGTATCGCGCTCAATCGCGTTCGAGATGATGCGACAGGACGTTCAGCCAATGCAATTCTAGCCACTTTGTCCTTCCCTCTGGGTACAACAAACCAAAGCCCTCAGGTCAGCGTTCAATACTCACCCAACCTGCCTGGAACAACAGCAGGCCAGTCGTTGCAGACAATGCTGAGTGGAACCATGGATGAAAACAACACCATCAACTACAGCGGGTCAATAAGCCAACAGTCCAATAACAACTCAATTTCCGCCGCGATTCAATATCTCAGTCCCTACTCAACCCTATCGACCAGTGCCAGTCAAGGTACAAACTTTTCACAACAGTCGCTTGGTGCGAACGGTGGGATTGTCATGCACGAGGGGGGCATCACCTTTGCGAATCAACTTACGGATACTTTCGGAATTATTCAAGCACTTGGCGCGCAGGGTGCAAGAATTCCAAACAGCATCGGTGCAAAAATTGATAGTCGTGGATATGGAATCGTCCCCTATCTAAGTCCGTATCGTCTCAACAACATCAGCATTGACCCCGAAGGGATACCGCTCGATGTTGAATTTAAAAATACCAGTCAGCAAATTACGCCGCGTGCCGATGCATCGGTCATGGTCCGCTTTGAAACACGAACAGGTCAAGCCGTAATATTTAAAGCCATTCAGGGAGATGGCACATCACTCCCTTTTGGGGCCAGTATTTATGACGAAGATGAAAGTGAGATCGGTATCGTTGGTCAAGACGGAAGAATCATGATGCGCACACTTGATGAAGCCGGCAGACTGAAAGCGAAATGGGGTAATTCACTGGATGAACAATGCAGCTTCAATTATCAGCTACCTAAAAAAGATAAAGATCAAAATTTGTTTTTATATTTAGATGTCGTTTGTTCGACAAAATAGGGTCACATGATAAGAATAATTTTCAGTCTGTGCTTGTTTATATTCAGCACAAATGCGATGGCAGTTGTCTCGATCGTTTTTTCACAAAGCGTTCTGGCATTCTCACCCGCTGGCCCCTTTTCAGTGAGTTTCGGTCAAGCTATTGGCAGTACGCTCGCAAATAGTATGACGAGCATTTCAGTCGCCGGCTTTACTGGCAACTGTAGCTTAGTGAAAACTCTACAAGTTAACGGAAATGAAATATCACCTGGCTCTGGAATTTACACAACTGGTCTGAACGGGGTTGGAGTGAGTTTCTATTTAATTCCCATCGCCGGCGGAAGAATAAAATTGACTGGGGTACTGCCAGTTACCTACCCCTCTATTATTTTGAGTGGGCCAGGTGCGATTGCAGACATTGCTGCTGAAATGGTGATAACAGGGCCTGTACTATCTGGCCTACTGTCGAGTTTACCCAGCGTAAAAGTAAGTGTATCCAGCACGGGGGTTACCGATTCATGTTCTGGACTGATTCCAGTTAACCAGACATTACAGACCACTGTGGCCAATAATGCTGTCTCAGCTTCTAGCTGCCAGGTACTTACCCCGTCAATCAGTGTCAGACTACCGCCTGTTTCAAGCAGTATGCTAAATGCCGTAGGGATGACAACAGGTGATACGCAATTTAATATCGAGTTAAATTGTCAACCGGGCGTGAGCGTTTACATAACATTGACAGATGCTACCGACATTGGCAACACGAGTTCGCTCTTATCATTGAAACCCGCCTCTACAGCGACTGGAGTCAAACTCAGAATCATCAGAAGCAATGAAAATATTGTTCACTACGGACCTGATTCAGCATTGCCTGGAAATGTTAATCAATGGCTAATAGGATCGTCTGGTTTAACAAATAGTATTGCCCTGAAGGTTCAATACTACCGAGACAGTCAGTCGATCGGCAATGGATCTGTCGAAGCAGCGGCTACCTTTACCCTGAGTTACCAATGATGGCAGAGCTTGGGGTAGAGCCTAGGGCTCTTGATTTACTGGCGGACAGAGGGTCAAATCAGGGTGCTGTTTAACGTTGATCTGCCTTAACTCGCCTTGATTATAGTTGACTTTTACTCTTGAAAATTTATTTTCACCTCAGCTAGTAGCGCCAGTTCACAAGGTGTTTTCCAAGACTCATCATCTCGTCACAGTGCAGTCTGAAATCCATCAGGTTGCAATCGAGGGAACGAATGAGGGAATCATGCCATCCACACTTACACACGCTAACGTCTCGCGCTCGTTACAAGCAGGTCGATACTTCGACACAACTCCCCACCTGCATCTTCTGGTCAAAGCAAATGGAGCCAAGTATTGGATATACCGGTATGTAGAGCAGGGTAAGCGCCGGGATCTGGGCCTTGGGCGATATCCTCAGATCTCTATTGCAGAGGCGCGAACGAAAGCGAACGATTACAACCTAAAACTTTCGCGTGGAGAACCCCTCCGCGTTGTCGAACCATCACCTCGGCAATCAATTGTTTTTAAGGATTTTGCTCAAGAATACATAGAGCTCCATCGAGCTGAGTGGCGTAACGAGAAACACGCCAGCCAATGGCTCAACAGCCTAGAGTCTTATGCGTACCCGGTTATCGGTGATCTAACCCTTGACCAGATTAACACTGAGCATATCCTGACCATCCTGCAACCGATCTGGCTGACAAAAACCGAGACAGCAAGCAGACTGCGAGGACGCATTGAAAGGGTATTAGCGGCTGCAACGACTAGGCAACTGCGCTCAGGTGTGAATCCTGCAGCATGGCGCGGGCATCTTGACACGTTGCTACCTAAACCATCTAGGATTCAAAGAATAGTGCACCATGCTGCGGCGCATCATCGCCATATCCATTCGATTATCGTAGCGATCTGCGAAAAAATGTGCGTCTCTGCATTTGCTTTGGAGTTTCTGATTCTTACAGCAGCAAGGACAGGAGAGGTTTTGGGCGCCAAGTGGTCAGAAATCCAAGGGGATGTTTGGGTAATACCCGCTAATCGAATGAAGGCAAACCGAGAGCATCGGGTGCCACTTAGTCAGCGTTGCCTTCAAGTTCTCTCTATGGCAAAGTACCACTTAGGGGAGTCTGAGTATATTTTTCACAACGGTGGTCGCCAACTATCCAACATGGCGATGAGTAACTTACTGAAAGGTATAGATCCGCAGTGCACAGTGCATGGGTTTCGATCAACATTTCGTGACTGGGTAGCAGAGGAAACGTCTTTTTCTGGGGAGTTAGCAGAGATGGCTTTGGCTCACACAATTCGGAACCAGGTGGAGGCTGCTTATCGCAGGGGTGATCTGCTTCAGAGGCGTCGCGTGCTGATGGAAGACTGGTCAAGTTTTCTTTCGAATGTACCAGCCGAGGTGGTTGTAGCGTTCCCACTCGAAAGGAGATCAGCGTGACATCACGGAGATTTATTGATCCATCAGCTACAGCAAACTTATCCGCTGAAGAATTGAGCGTCGAGTACGAAGAGCTTTACTTCGCTTATAAGGATTTGATGAAACGGCATCGCAAGCTGGTGCCAATCGCACAAGAAAAGGCAGCAGTTATTACCGCGAAGCGAGAGCACCTGCGTCGGAATCACGTGCAACGAGTGGTCGCTGGACAGCTGCGTCATGAACCTACCCGTCGTCAAGTTGAGTACTTCATACACCGCTACTGGGATCTTCAACAATCACCTCAACACCGTCGCGTGACAGCGGATAGAATCCGAAGAGATCTAGCGGACTGGGTGCGTGCTCCACAACCAATCTATGGCATCGATATGCCTGAGGATCCGTTAGATGACCTAGCCGAATCTACGGCTAGAAAAATCTTCACTGCCTGCGGAAAGGCATTACGTGAGTGCAATGGAGACAAGGCTATTTTTTTTACCTTAACCCGAGAGCGGCGCACATAAAAATACACCTCAGATCGCTACGCTAGATAGTTTTACACCTCAGCTATTTGCGCCAGATTACAGGCAGCACTCATCTCCGTAGAGTTGTACTTGGCAACGACGCCAACACTTTACGGAGATTTAAATGAAAGACTCTTCAGGCGACCACCTCAGGTTTGTCTCACTGAGCCAGGTCAGCAATAAAACAACACTCGGCAAATCAACCATTGCACTTTGGGAGGCAGAAGGACGCTTTCCCAAAGCGGTACGTCTATGCCGGACAAAACGTGTTTGGCTTGAGAGCGACATCGACTCATGGATGCGGGATCAGTACAACCAAAACATCGATTCAGAAATCAATGGCCTCTCGAAAAGTCAACCAACCAGCAGGAGCTAAAAATGACTCATCCAAACAACATTCTAAATGTCAACACATCACATGGAACGTTGAAAATGAATCTAACAAATCGTTTTGATATTGAACCCTGGGCTGATCCAGTTAGTGGCGACGAGTTGCTAGCTGAAATCTGCGAGCATTTGCGATCGGTTGTGATACTGCCTCCTGGCGGAGAACTTGCGATTGCTCTCTGGATAATACATACATACCTGTTAGAGCCCGCTAACTCACCGCAGACGTTTTCTACATCACCAGTGTTATCGATTAATTCTCCTGATCGACAATGCGGGAAGAGCACAGTTAAACAGATACTCGATCGTCTTGTCGCTCGTCCTTGTGCAACGGATAACATCAGCACCGCTTCCTTATATCGTCTAATTGAACAAGAGCAACCTACGCTTTTAATCGATGAGGCAGACACCTTCCTAATGCAGAAGCAGGAGATGATCGGCATTCTCAATAGTGGTTATCGACCTGACGGATTTATCATACGCCAGGGTGGTACCAACTTTACTGACCCAATCAAGTTTCCGACCTGGGGGGCTAAAGCAATTTTCTCGATTGGGATTTTGCCGCCAGCACTTTACTCCCGTTGCATAAGTATCCCGATGAAACGAAAGCGTCCTGAAGAAAAAGTGATGCGCTTCAATGTGTATCTCCGTCAACGTCAGGCTGCTTTGATAGATATTCGGCGCAAGATACTTAGGTTTGTCTTGGACAACAGTAGTGCAATATCTATATGCAACCCCCATTTACCCGAGTGCCTTGATGACAGGCAGCAGGATAATTGGGAGCCACTTTTGCAAATTGCATCTCTTTGCGGAGGTGATTGGCTTCAGCACTCAATTCAGGTAGCCATCGATCTGAGTCCACCCAACTTGTTTGATGAGACAAACTTGGCTGAGATGTTGCTTGCTGACATTGCCGAGATCTTTGACATCAACGATGATGATCGCGTTTCCTCTTCCACATTGCTACTGATGTTGATTGCTGATCTGACGAAACCTTGGGTCGATTACAGGCGGGGGCGACCAATAACGCAAAGCGATATTGCATCACTGCTGCGTCGTTATGGAATAAGACCTGTTGATCAACGAGTATCTGGCAAAGTTCTGAAGTGCTACCTGGCATCAGATTTTGAAGATGCATTCGCCAGATATCTCGGAAGAGCCGCAACGCCGCAACATAATAGTGATGGTGCAATTGACACGGATGAATCTACCAGGAACGACAATCAGGAGATGCCCTCCCGTCTCAGCAGCATATAGCGCTGGTTCCAAACACCCCCCTGGTATTCTTCCTGGGTCCCTGCCGGGGGGTGTTGCGCTGTTGCGGCTGATTCGAAACGATGCATAACAAAGAGGTGGGAACAAATGAGGTAACAGTCAGATCTTGGCCTTCATGTGCCGAAGTCAACGCGACATTTGTCTTTCATGAGAAATCATTACAGTTTCTTCAGCCTGCTTTAAATAACCGCATAAACTTTTCCTCCGATTGTTCGATCTCGTCAGCGTTGCAATACACCTTTACAAATTCATTTGTGTATGGGTTCACTACACGGAAAGGGCCTGTTACCTTAAGTCCTTGAGGTTTTGTATCAATATGCCACTCAGGTTGTGAATTGAAAAAGCGCCACGCCTCTTGTGGATGTTGGCGCGTCAACTTCCAGAAGTTCGGCTTTCCAAGATGGTGCGAAATCAAAAACCACGCAACAATCATCACACCGATAGTGATCACCCATTCCATTTAGTATCTCCTCTTATGCGTGGCACGATAGCGGCCCATAAATTTTCTGAGCGTTTAAAGAAAAGGCCAAAATAAAGTTCCAAAAATTAGTGTCCCTATTGGTGATGTGCCACGAATTCCCGCGCCCATTCGATCACCAGTTTTCTTAAGGCCGATTAAAAGATATACGACCAAGATCAACCACATCCACCATTCCATAAATGACTCCTAAAAAAGCCAGTTAAAAAATCTTAGCCACTACGTAAGTGCTATGTTTTTAAAAGATAAAAGCAGGCTGACCCATCGAATGAAAACATAAATCGCCCTTCATTCATATTGATTGTCATTTTGTAGACTATAGTGCGTGGACTGTCAATCCACATCGACCGATAGTTGTCGTGTGAAAAGACAGTTCCAATCCATCAAATCGACTCTTGCCAATCGCTTACGTGACCGGCGGAAAGAACTCGGCCTATCCCAAGAGGCGATGGCGGACCTGACTGGGATTGATCGGACGTATGCGAGTCAAATTGAACGCGCCGTTGCGAATCCTTCACTTGAGGTTCTCGTTAACATAGGTGACGCGTTGAATCTTGATGTTGCTGATTTGCTAAGGGACGAGACCCGCGTGCACGACTCTTAACCTTGGAGCCTTCACTAGCCAAGGGGTCGTTTGACATGGTCACTTAGAAGAGCGCCACTTACAAAAATAATTATCGCTACAGACTTGGGTATTATTTGCAAAATAACTTACAGGAGACACCCATGTTCAGTTCGATTGCTGCTTACGCATTAGCCATCTTCGTTTTTGGCCCACTTTCAGCCATTGTGCCTAGTCTGATCTCTATACCGTTGATGCTAGTGCTGCGCGTTCCTAAGCTCGTTGGAATTGCATCAGCAATTTTCACAGCTTTTATCGCGTACTTCCTAACTAAAGCGTTGTTCGGCTGGCTTGATGTCCATTACGCTTGGTACTCCTTTCTCGCTGCATTTGCGCCAGTTATATTAAATGACCTACGCAGAGCATCGAATGAGCGAGAGGGATCAGCAGGGATAGAAAGCGCACACCTAATCGGAGACGTTATCGGGGCTGCGACAGTATTGGCGCTATTTTTTCTATGATGTTGAACCCTTATGTCCAACTCCTTATATTGGGGGGTAGACCTTAAAGGAGAGGGAACAGATGTGGGAACCAAAAACAAAACCCCCAGCAAACGCGCTAGGGGCTTGACAATTTGGCGGACAGAGGGGGATTCGAACCCCCGATACGCTTTGAACGTATACACGCTTTCCAGGCGTGCGCCTTCAACCGCTCGGCCACCTGTCCGTTTCACTACAGCCCGCTATTCTAGCATTAACGGGGAAGAGGCAGCATTTGCTGAACGCAACAAGTGGTGATTCAGGAAGAAGGCATGACTATCGCGACAAATAAAGTGACGCGATACTTAGTATTGCGACAAAAAGGGCGAAAAGCAGGATGTTTTGAGCACTCTGGACACTCTGGGCGCTACCCAAAGCTTCCAATCAAGATTGGACGATATTTTTATAACTGAGCATGCGCTCGCAGTATCGCGCGATGGTGTCGACTTCGAGGTTGACCCGTTGACCGACTTTCAGGTGCTGCAAGGTCGTCACGGCGATCGTGTGGGGAATCAGATTGATGCTGAATTGAGTGCCGCCCGCCAGGTCTTCGACTCGGTTGACGGTCAGACTCACACCGTTCACAGTAATCGAGCCCTTGTAGGCCAGAAAGGGCGCCAGCGATGCGGGCGCCTGCACGATCAGCTCCCAGGATTCACCGACTGGTTCAAACTTCACCACATCGCCCAGCCCATCGACGTGGCCCGAAACAATGTGACCGCCAATCTGGTCACCGACGCGCAGAGATTTTTCCAGATTGACAGGGCCGGGGGCATCAAGCCCCATCGTCAACCGCAAGCTTTCACGTGAGACATCCACAGCAAAGCCATCCGCATGCTTGGAGACCACGGTCATGCATGCGCCCTGAATCGCGATCGAATCACCCAGACCGACATCGCTCAGATCGAGGCCGCCCGCATGAATCGTGATGTGAACGCCTGCATCGGCTTGACCATCCGCCAAGGCTTCTATTCTTTCAATACGGCCAACTGCCGCGACAATTCCAGTAAACATTAAAGCGCCTTCGTTGTGCTGTATTCGGTCAAATGGATCTTATGCATGAGCTCTCGCCAATGCTCGGGCAGTCTTGCGCGCAAACGGATGTCGGCACCAAGCTGCTTCATATCGATAAATTCAAAACGCTGCACGCCCTCAAGCTTGGTGAGCGTAGGCAACTGCGCCATCCCCATCCCCTCGCCCAACAGGAGCGGCGCCATATAGACCAGCAACTCGTCCACACAATCCGCATTGAGCAAGGCGCCATTCAAACCGGAGCCCGCTTCGATGTGAACTTCGTTGGCATCATGTTCGCCCAACCAGCGCATCATGGCGCGCATATCCACGCGGGGACGTATGCGCCCGGAAGATGAGACAGTCCTCGTCGCGTCCGCCCCGGGAGAGTTTTCCGGAACGTACACAACCTGTACGCCGCGATCGGTTAACCGCGCCGTTTTTTCAGTATTTTGATCACCCGTAAAGATAATCGCGCCCTCACCCTTGAGGATGGCGGCGTCCTCGCTGATATCAAAACCAGGGTCAATCACCGCACGACGCGGCTGACGCAGCGTCGCGACATGTCGAACCGTCATTTGCGGATCATCGGCACGTACCGTCCCGATGCCAGTCAGCACGACACAGCTGCGTGCACGCCAATGATGCCCGTCCGTTCTAGCCTCAAGACCCGTGATCCACTGAGACACACCGTTCGTGAGCGCGGTGCGACCATCAAGCGAGGTCGCAACCTTCATCCAGACATACGGCACGCCACGTGTCATCCGGGAGACGAACCCGGGATTGACGGCCAACGCCAGATCCGCACACACACCGACATTAACCTCGATGCCTGCTTCTCGCAATATTCGCATCCCGCGGCCAGCGACATGCGGGTTCGGATCAAAATGCGCGAACACGACCCGGGCAGGCCCCGCAGAAATCAACGCCTCCACACAAGGCGGCGTGCGACCGTGATGGCTGCAAGGTTCAAGCGTAATGTAGACGGTCGCCCCCTTTGCGCTTAGACCTCGAGCCTGCATGTCTTTGAGCGCCATAATCTCTGCATGATGCCCACCGACCTCTTGCGTCGCGCCTCGACCAATCACCTGCGCCTCACGCACGATGACGCAGCCCACGCGCGGATTGGGGGACGGCACATACAAAGCCTGCTCGGCCAACGCCAACGCCTGACGCATGAAAAATACGTCTTGGTCAGGGTTGCGCACCTCGGGGGCTTGGGTAGATTTCATATTCAAGTTTTACGCTTCGCAGGTGGGCCCTGCATCTCGCGTATCGCTTCGACAAACTCACCGATGTCTTCAAAACTTTTATACACGGAGGCAAAGCGCACATAGGCGACTTTGTCGAGTTTTTTTAATTCATTCATCACGAGTTCGCCCAGATATTCTGTCGAGACCTCGCGCTGTCCAATGGTCAGTAAACGCTCTTCGATCCGCGCCACGACCGCATCCACCTCTTCGGTGCTCACGGGTCGTTTGCGCAAAGCGAGCGCCAGGCTCGCCCGCAGCTTGGATGCATCGTATTCATTGCGACTGCTATTACGTTTAACGATCGTCGGCATCTCGAGCTCGGCGCGCTCGTAGGTCGTAAAGCGTCGATCACAGGAGGTGCAACGCCGGCGACGGCGGATGAAATCACCCTCATCCGCACCGCGGGAGTCCACTACCTGTGTGTCAGCATGCCCACAAAAGGGACATTTCATGGGGTCGCCTTGATAAAAACGAACAGGGCAACATACGACGTTGCCCTTTGATTATCGATAGACCGGGAAAGACGCGGTCAGCGCATTGACACGCGCACGGACCGAAGCAATATTTGCTGGGTCACGTGGGTTGTCAAACACATCAGCGATCAAGTTACCTGTCAGCTCCGCCTCAGCCTCTTTAAAGCCACGCGTGGTCATCGCAGGGGTACCTAAACGAATACCGCTCGTCACGAAGGGCTTTTCAGGATCATTCGGGATTGCGTTCTTGTTGACGGTGATGTGTGCATCGCCCAAGACCGCCTCAGCTTCCTTGCCTGTGATGCCCTTGGCGCGCAAGTCGACAAGCATCACATGACTTTCGGTGTGGCCGGACACAATGCGCAAACCACGCTTGACCAACGTCTCTGCCAATACCTGAGCATTTTTGACGACCTGGGCAGCATAAGCCTTGAACTCTGGGGTTGCCGCTTCACGGAACGCCACCGCTTTCGCAGCGATCACATGCATCAGCGGACCGCCCTGAATGCCAGGGAAAATGGCGGAATTAATGATCTTTTCAAACTCGGCTTTCATCATGATGACGCCGCCGCGGGGACCGCGCAGAGACTTGTGCGTGGTAGATGTCACAAAATCGGCGTGCGGCACTGGATTGGGGTATGCGCCACCCGCGACCAGACCAGAGTAATGCGCGATATCAACCAGCAACAGCGCGCCGTTGTCTTTGGCGATGCGCGCCAGGCGCTCAAAATCCATGCGCAATGAGTACGCCGAGGCACCCGCCACGATCAGCTTGGGCTTTTGGGTTTTAGCGAGCTCTTCGACCTTGTCGTAGTCCAGCACCTCATTGGCATCCAGACCATACTGATGAAAGTTATAAAGCTTGCCCGAGGCATTGACCGAAGCGCCGTGCGTGAGGTGGCCGCCTTCGGCCAGGCTCATGCCCAACACTGAGTCACCCGGCTTGAGCACCGCCAGATAAACAGCCTGGTTGGCTTGCGAGCCAGAATTGGGCTGGACGTTTGCCGCCTCCGCACCAAACAGCGCCTTGAGGCGATCAATCGCGAGCTGCTCCACGATATCCACGTATTCGCAACCACCGTAGTAGCGCTTGCCGGGATAGCCTTCGGCATATTTATTCGTCAGCTGCGTGCCCTGCGCCTGCATCACGGCAGGGCTGGCGTAGTTTTCAGAAGCGATCAGCTCGATGTGCTGTTCCTGACGCGTGTCTTCTTTCTGGATGGCGGCCCAAACATCGGGGTCAACGCGGTCGAGTGTCAATTTGCGGTCAAACATAAGGATCCTGGCGAAATGAATGCGAAATTTGAATGACGTTAGTGTACTGCGCCCCGCCCACTAAAAAGGCCCAAGGCGCAAGGGGAACTCGTTGTCGCAAGCTCAAGCGACGTGGATGCGAGCAAATTTTCGTTTGCCCACCTGGACAACATAGGTACCGGCACCAAGCTGCAAACCCTTGTCTTCGACGCGATCGCCATCCACACGCACACCGCCCTGCTCGACGTTACGCTGGGCCTCGGCACCCGATGCCACGAGGCCGGCCTCTCGCAACAGCTTCAAAATACCAATCGGCGCCCCCGCAAGCGAGACCTCTGGCATATTTTCAGGAACCGCGCCGTCACGGAATCGCGCCTCGAAAGCCGTCAAAGCTGCTTCGGCTGCCGCCTGGGAGTGAAAGCGGGCCACGATTTCCTGACCGAGCAACACCTTGGCATCGCGTGGATTGCGTCCAGCTTCAGTCTCGGCGCGCAGCCCTGCAATCTCCTCGAGACTACGAAAAGACAGTAACTCAAAGTATTTCCACATCATCGTGTCAGAAATCGACATGATTTTGCCAAAAATCGATTCGGGCGACTCGCCAATACCGATGTAGTTATTTTTGGATTTGGACATCTTTTCGACGCCATCCGTGCCCTCAAGCAACGGCATCGTCAAAATACACTGCGGCTCTTGTCCGTATTCTTTTTGGAGCTCACGACCGACCAGCAGATTGAACTTTTGATCGGTACCGCCAAGCTCCAGATCTGACTTCAACGCAACTGAGTCATAACCCTGCATGAGCGGATAGAGGAACTCGTGGACTGAAATCGGCACACCCGCCTTGAACCGCTTGGTGAAATCATCGCGTTCCATCATGCGCGCCACGGTGTAGCGCGACGCCAGTTGAATCATGCCCCGCGCACCCAAGGGGTCACACCATTCCGAGTTATAGCGAATTTCGGTGCGCGCAGGATCAAGCACCAAGCTCGCTTGCGCATAATACGTGCGGGCGTTTTCCTCAATCTGCTCGCGTGTCAGAGGGGGGCGAGTCGAGTTGCGTCCGGAGGGATCACCAATCATTGACGTAAAGTCGCCAATCAGAAAAATGACGGTATGACCGAGGTCCTGCAGCTGGCGCATTTTATTCAGGACAACGGTGTGTCCCAGATGGATGTCAGGTGCAGTGGGATCCAAACCAAGCTTGACTCTGAGAGGCACGCCTGTCGCTTGACTTCGCGCAAGTTTTTGAGCAAATTCCGCCTTAACGAGGAGCTCATCGCACCCTCGCTCGACAACTCGCAAGTTAGCTTCAATTTCAGCGGTGATAGGGTATTTTGACGTCAACATGAATGATGTAAGCCAATTTGGTTTGTAAAAGTTACAAAAAAAGCTGTTCGGACGCTCGAAATCGGCTAACATACTTTTTTACAAGTCTGACATCATACGCAATGTAATCTTGCTCTGCCACGCAGAATCCGGCATGAGTGTGGCGTTTAAGCATCGTTTCCACAAATACTTTGTGGTGGGCGATTTTTGTGTTGATCAGTCTGCCATGTATATCTGAAGCAGTAGACAGAATTAGATAGGATTTCTACCCGATGAGTTTTAAGAACCACCTGACACCCAAACCCCCTCTGGTATCCAGTGCATTGCCGCTATCCGGTCGCCAAGGGAGTCGCTCAGGTCTGGTTCGTGGTGCGGTCATCAGCACCGCCCTGCTTCTTTGTTTGGGTGCCGTCGCTTTAGGGATACTGCCAACGTCTTTGGTGGGTGCCGCAGAAGAAAAAATCAGCGACCTCAGCACGATCGAACCCGCACCAGAGCAAAGACTCGTCCTTAACATCGTTCCGGTTCCCGCTCCGGCCGAGTCTGCCCAGATTGAGCAAGCGCCCGTTGAGACACCTTACATTACCGAAACGCGGATTCGCTCGGGAGACACGCTCGCGACCGTTCTCAAGCGTCTGGACGTCTCGGACTCCGACCTGCTCAACTATCTGACACGCGAGCCCAAGGCGCGCTCCATTTATAAACTGATCGTTGGGCGCTCTGTTCAGGCCGCGACGAACGATGACGGCGACTTGCTATGGGTACGCTATTACCACACGCCTAATGCTGAGCCAAACGGGCAAGGTCACGCACGCACACTACAAATCAGCACAACGGCTAACGGCTTCCAAGCCGAAGAACTCGAGCAACCTCTAGAGACACACGTCGAAGTTGCCGTCGGCACGATTCGTTCATCCCTGTTTGCCGCAACCGATATCGCGGGGATTCCAGACGCCATCACGTCGCAAATGGCTGAAATCCTCAGCAGCAAGGTTGATTTTTTACGCGGCTTGCGCACGGGTGACCAGTTCCGTGTTGTTTACGAGACTCGCACAATCGGTGGGCGTAACGCTGGCTCAGGCCGTGTTTTAGCGCTTGAATTCATTAACGACGGCAAAACACATAACGCAGTCTGGTTTAGCCCTGATGGTCAGTCCGGCAGCTATTACAGCTTGGACGGTGACAGCATCCGAGGCGCCTTTCTGCGTAGTGCGCTGAAGTTCTCACGCATCAGCTCGACGTTCGGCATGCGCAAGCTTCCCGGGCTGCAGGCTTGGTCCGGACATCACGCTGGCATCGATTACGCCGCGCCAACTGGCACACCGATTCATGCGACCGCTGACGGTACGGTAGAGTTTGTGGGCTGGAAAAATGGCTATGGTAATACGGTGGTTTTGAAACACCACAGCAAAATCTCCACGCTTTATGCCCACCAGAGTCGCTTTGCCGCTGGGCTCAAAGCCGGCAGCAAAGTCTCGCAAGGTGATCTGATTGGTTATGTCGGCTCGACGGGCTGGTCGACCGGACCGCATCTGCATTACGAATTCCGTGTCGCAGACAAGCCGATTGATCCGCTGACGGCTACGGCGAATATGCCGTCTTCGCAACCGCTCGCCGCTGACCAACGAGAGAAATTTGCTCAGGTAGCGGGTCCATACCAGCAACAGCTGCAGGTGCTTGCCAAGTTTCAAGAGGCAGTGCCTGAAACAAGTAACGTAGCGAGTCGCTAAACGACGCGCTTCGCTTTCTTAGCTTTTTTGGCTTTCTTAGCTTTTTTGGCTTTACTCACTCACACACTTGACGTCTTCACACGCACTTGGCCAAGCCCGCCCTCTATATTGGACTGATGTCGGGCACTAGCCTGGACGCAGTCGATGCCGTACTTGCCCAGTTCGACCCCCAAGGGCATCCCACCCTTTTAGCGCGCACATCCGTCGATTTCCCTCCCTCATTGCAGGCCGAGCTACTCGCCCTCAATCAAAGTGGCAGCGACGAGCTTGGTCGCGCGGCGCTCGCCTCAAACGCACTGGTTGCTTTGTACGCGGAGGCGGTTAGAGGCGTGCTGTCAGAGGCAGGTATTCGCGCGCAACAGATTGCAGCGATCGGTGCGCACGGACAAACCGTTCGCCATCGACCCGATCTTGGTTATACGATCCAGCTAAACGCTCCCGCCCTTTTAGCCGAGCTGACAGGGGTTAGCGTGATTGCCGATTTTAGAAGCCGAGACGTCGCAGCCGGTGGTCAAGGTGCACCCCTGGTCCCGCTTTTCCACGCCGGCGTGTTTTCCGCACCCTACACGCGCGTAATCCTAAACCTGGGCGGGATTGCCAACATCACCATTCTCCGGCCCCAGCAGGCTCCGCTTGGCTTTGATACCGGTCCGGCGAATGTCTTGATGGACATGTGGTGTGCGCAACATACTGGCAGCGCCTTTGACAAAGAGGGCGCATGGGGTGCCGCTGGCCAACCCGAGTCCGCGTGGCTTGAGCAATGGATTCGCTCCGAGCCTTGGTTTAATTTACCTGCTCCAAAATCTACAGGCCGGGATTTGTTTAACGCCGGATGGCTCGCACAACGTCTTGAGCTGGTTGGCCAGGAAAATGCCAGTGCACACTGGGCACAAAACGTGCAAGCGACGCTCAGGCGACTGACCGCAGAGACGGTGACGCGATGCATCCGCGACTATGCCGGAGATGCTCAGGAGCTACTTGTATGTGGTGGGGGCGCCAGAAATACGGCTTTGATGATCGATCTGCGAAAAACGTTCAGCTACCCTGTGCAGACGACAGATGAAGTAGGCGTGAATACGCAAGACGTTGAGGCACTCGCCTTTGCTTGGCTTGCGTGGGCGCACCAAAATAGCGTCCCGGCAAGCGACCCCGCAGTGACAGGCGCACGTGGCGCCCGCATCCTAGGGGCTTTTTGGCCAGCTTAGACTGAAAAAGATGAACCGCAGCCACAGGTTGTGGACGCATTTGGATTGCGAATCACGAACTGCGAACCCTCGATATCTTCTTTGTAGTCGATCTCGGCACCCACCAAGTACTGAAAGCTCATGGGATCCACCAGCAGCGCGACACCGTCTTTTTCAAGGGTTGTGTCGTCATCATTCACGTCTTCATCAAACGTGAAACCATACTGAAATCCCGAACAACCACCGCCCTGCACGAAAACGCGCAATTTGAGGTTCGAATTACCTTCCTCAATCAACAGGTCTTTGACCTTGGCAGCTGCCGAGTCGGTAAAGATGATCGGAGTAGGTGGTGCTTGCAGATCAACGGTTTGGCTGAGAGTACTCATAATGTTAGCTCCTGCCCTGTCAGAGGGCGACTATCGCAATAAGTTCAGTGTCGGTGAGATCTTGGAAACAAACGTGCTGTGACGCGAAAATGAAACCAAATGATACCCGACTAAGTTACTCGACTATAACGCAAAATTGGGTTGAAATTAAAGATCAACCTTGCGCGAAGCAAGGACAATGTCGCCCGACAAAATGCTCACGACGACCGAGGTCGGTTGAAAATTCGAAGGGAGTGCCAGCACGCCTTGGCTGCGCTGAAACTGGTCAAAACTGAGCGCAAGACTATCTTGCTCTTGAGTGTTCGCGCCTAGTGTATTGAGCGGAGAACGGGACGCCGCAAAATCCGAACCACTCTGTTTTGGAAACAGCACTGAGGTGAATTCCTGGCCGTCCCGCATGCCGGTCGCGACAAACTGTAATCGCCCGTTAAAGCGCTCACCAGGTTTGCCACTCCGCATCAGCAGCACCCTGAATGCCAAGGTTTGGCCTTGTCTTTCAAACTCAACCCCACGCAGCGCGATGGCGCCTTGAGGTCCAGGAGGCAAGAGCTGCTCATAAAAGGCGAGATAGTCTTTCATGCGGCCCAGCTCTTCTTGCAGCACGGCGAGGTTTTTCTCGAGTTCCGCACGCGCCGCGCGCTCAATCGTGAGCTCTTGCCGAGTTTTCTCTGTCTGAGCCAAGGCCGCACTGATTTGCGCCTCGAGGGCACTGCGCACCTGGGCTTCGGCGGCTTGCTGTGTCCTGAGTTGCAACTCCATCGAATCAGGTCCCGGGCGTTGCACCAAAAATACCCCCGCTGCCAACCCCGCGGCGATCAGTGCCAGCGCCCCGATCACCCAGAAAGTGAAGGTTTTAAGAGGCGATTTTGCGTATAAGGACCCGCTCAAGGGAGAGTCCTCAAGGCAGAATCGCAACCTGATTCAGACCGACTGTGTCAGACAAACCAAACATCAAGTTCATATTTTGAATCGCCTGACCTGCAGCGCCTTTGACCAAGTTATCCTGCACGACGAGAATGATCAGACGATCGCCATTACCCGGACGATGCAAAGCAATACGCAACGCATTCGAGGCACGTACCGACCGCGTATCCGGCAAACTACCTGCCGGCATCACGTCGACAAAGGCTTCGTTCGCGTAACGCTTTTCAAACAAAGCCTGAAAATCTGTGTCGCGTGCTTCGGGCAAAATACGGACATAAATCGTACTCAGCATGCCGCGAATCATCGGCACTAAATGCGGAACAAACGTCAGACCGACTGAAGTGCCCGCCAGGCGGTCGAGCTGCGCCTTGATCTCGGGGTGATGCCGATGACCGGCCACACCGTAAGCCTTGAAATTATCACTGGCCTCCGAAAACAGCATGCCAACCTCAGCCTTACGGCCTGCACCGCTTACGCCGGATTTGGAGTCGGAGATAATGTCCGAGGTATCAATCAGTGGTGCGCCGCCAAGCAAAGGCGCGAGTCCCAACAAAATTGTCGTGGGATAGCAGCCAGGATTGCCGACCACCCGCGCACGGCTGATCGACTCGCGATTAAGCTCGACCAGGCCATATACCGCCTCTTCGAGTATCTCTGGGCAGGTGTGCGGGATTTTGTACCAGTGCTCGAAAGTCGGGATGTCTTTGAGGCGGAAATCTGAAGCCAAATCAATAATGCGAACACCGGCGGCAAGCAGCTCTTTGGCTTGACTCATGGCAACACCATGAGGGGTGGCGAAAAACACCACATCGCAACCTGTCAGGGGCGCCTTTTCGGGTGACGAAAACGCGAGCTTGACATGCCCTCTGAGATTGGGAAACATCTCTGCCACAGGCATGCCGTCTTCTTTGCGCGAAGTGATCGCGTGCAGATCGACATTGGGATGTTGGGACAAAATCCGCAGCAACTCAACACCGGTATAACCCGTTCCTCCCACAATGCCGACTTTGATTCGCTGTGATGATGTTTGTGCCATAACTGTGCTCCTGTATATCCGCCGCAATACCGCGCCAAGGTGATGAACTGCACCGATGTGATTCTCGACATTATCCCACGTCAATTCGCATGAGGTGTCGGTGTCGAGATAGCCAAATCAAACCGTCTAAATACAAACAGGCCGCTTGCGCGGCCTGTTTGTGCGGAATCCGATTTGGACTCCCTGCATGCGTGATTAACGCTTGCTGAACTGCTTCCGGCGACGTGCTTTGTGGAAACCGACTTTCTTACGCTCGACTTCACGTGCATCGCGTGTGACCAAACCGGCTTTCGACAGCGTGGGCTTGAGCGTTGCATCATAATCAATCAGCGCACGGGTAATGCCGTGACGCACCGCACCGGCTTGACCGCTTTCGCCGCCGCCATGCACGTTGATGTGGAAATCAAACGAAGCCGTGTGACCAGTCAGCTCAAGAGGCTGACGCACCACCATACGACCTGTTTCGCGAGCAAAGTATTCGTCAACGGGCTTGCCGTTCACGACGATCTTGCCTGCACCTTTTTTCATGAAGACACGAGCCACCGAAGTCTTGCGGCGGCCGGTTCCGTAATTCCAATTACCGATCATGGCCTGTCCTTAAAATTCGAGGGGCTGTGGCTGCTGGGCAGAGTGCGGATGCTCGGCACCTGCATAGACCTTCAGCTTTTTAATCATCGCGTAACCCAAAGGACCCTTGGGCAACATGCCCTTAACGGCCTTCTGGACTGCACGACCCGGAAAACGCTCTTGCATTTTTGCAAAGTTCGTTTCGCGAATACCACCTGGGTATGTCGTGTGACGGAAATACTTTTTGTCTTGCGACTTATTACCGGTTACGACGATTTCAGCTGCATTGATAATGACGATGTAATCGCCCGTATCAACGTGGGGCGTGAATTCTGGTTTGTGTTTACCGCGCAAACGACGTGCGACTTCGCTGGCCACACGACCGAGGACTTTGCCCTTCGCGTCAATCACGAACCAGTCACGCTTGACTTCATGCGGCTTGGCCACAAATGTCTTCATGATTGGATCCTAAAAAGTTCTCTCTGGGACCATCCCGGAAAGACTTCCCCTGTTTTTTGCCAAAGCGTTGTTACCCGCCCGTGCAAAAACCGAAACGCCGAACATCAAAAAATGATGACATTGCCTGGGGAAAGCCCTTGATTCTACAACAAAATTCGGGCAGTCGCCAAATACTCGCCTCTTACGTCCCAGCAATCGACATGCGCTCTATGAGGATTGAGCCTGTGGTTTTGCTGCCTCGGTTGATCGTGTCGGCACCCACAGCAACGATTTGCGCAAACATATCCTTCAGATTGCCGGCGATCGTGATTTCCTCGACGGCATGCTGAATCTGGCCGTTTTGCACCCAATAACCGAACGCGCCCCGAGAATAATCGCCCGTCACGTAGTTCACGCCCTGACCGATCAGCTCGGTTACCAGCAAGCCCGTACCCATTTTTTTCAGCATGGCACTGAAATCGTCCTGGCGACGCGTTTTCGATGAACGCAACACCAGGTTGTGCGAGCCACCGGCATTACCTGTCGTGACCATTCCGAGCTTACGCGCGGTGTAGGACGACAAAAAGTAACCCTGCAAGACTCCGGCACTGACAACCTCGCGCGCGTGAGTCCGCACGCCTTCTTCATCAAACGGTGAGCTGCCCATCGCACCCTTGATATTCGGGTTTTCAAGCAGACTGATATGACTGGGAAAGAGCTGATGACCAAGTGAATCAAGCAAAAAGCTTGTCTGGCGGTAAAGCGCGCCGCCACTGATCGCATGCGTCAACGCACCGATCAGACCGAGCGCCAGCGGCGCCTCGAACAGCACCGGAAAATGCCCGGTAGGGATTCTTTTGGCAGACAGGCGCGCTAACGCACGCTCTGCTGCGTAACGGCCGACTGCCGCAGGATCCGCCAGGCGGTCCGCGCGACGATCGCTGGTGTACCAATAGTCACGTTGCATGGAACGGCCACGTCCCGCGATCGGCGAAACAGATAAGCCGTGACGCGAGTAGGCATAACCATCCAAAAATCCACGCGTGTTACCCAGCACGAAATGGCCTTCGTGGGTATCCACGCCCGCGCCTTCGGTGTTGGTAATACGCTTATCCGTTGCCAGCGCGGCTTGTTCTGCCTCAACGGCGAGCCGGGTCGCTTCTGCCACGCTCAACGCCCAAGGGTGATGGAGCTTCAAGTCATTTTTGACGCCAATCGCCAGCTGGTCTGCCTCGGGCAAGCCAGCGGCAGGATCCTCGGCGGTGTAGCGGGCAATATGCCACGCCGCCTCAACCGTATCGCGCAAGGCTTTGGGAGAAAAATCAGACGTTGATGCCGAACCTCTGCGTTGTCCGGCAAAAACGGTGACGTCCAGCGAGCGATCGCGGGTCTGCTCGACGGTTTCAACCTGCCCTTTACGGACAGAAACCGCTAAGCCCTGCCCCTCGGAAATCTCGGCAGCGGCGTCGCTGGCGCCCAAACTTTGAGCATGTTTCAGTGCCTGTGTCACTAAATCCTCGAAAATCGGTCGATTTTGAGCAACAGGGAGAAAAGAAATTGATGTAGCCATATTGGTCCATTAGCGTGAGGCTTTATGATAGCCCCATGACACAAGATTTACCTCAAACACCTGACGGGACCGATGAGTCCCCTTACGACGGCCCAAGCAAGTCTCAATTAAAACGCGAGATGCATGCTTTGGTCGACCTTGGTCGCGACCTGGTGGACCTCTCACCAGAGCGACTTAAACAACTGCCATTGTCGGAGCGTCTCTATGATGCTGTCCGTCTGGCGCAGCGCACCACGAGCCGCGAGGGCCTCAGGCGTCAGATCCACTACGTGGGCAAACTGATGCGCGACGCGCCTGCTGATGAGATTCGCACTCTGCTCGACACGTGGAAAAACGGCTCGCGCGACCAGACTCGGGCGATGCACCGCCTCGAAGCGCTGAGGGACCGCCTGCTCAAAGATGACGAGGCGCTCACGGTCTTGCTGCAAAAATATCCGCATGCGGATATTCAGCATATCCGCACTCTGATTCGCGAAGGCCGTAAAGAGGCCACCGCGAATCTGTCGCTGCGCACGGGCCAAGAGCCGCAACGTAAACACTATCGCGCGCTCTTTCAGGCGCTCAAGACACTTCAAGATCCGGATACTGAAGCATGACGCAAGACGCTTTGCTCGAATGTGTTGAGCACAACACAAACGCCCACCCGACACACAGTGTCATCTGGCTCCACGGCCTCGGTGCCGATGGTTACGACTTTGCACCGATCGTGCCCGAATTACGTCTACCCGCCTCTCTGGGGGTTCGTTTTATATTTCCCCACGCCACGGTACAACCTGTCACGCTGAACGGCGGCATGGCCATGCGCTCCTGGTACGACATTTTCACGCCGAGTTTGGTCAAGCGCGAAGACGAGACTGGCATCCGCGTCTCGGAGCGTGCGATTCATGCCCTGATCGAGCGCGAAATCGCACGAGGTATCCCCAGTGAACGCATCGTGTTGGCTGGCTTTTCACAAGGCTGCGCGATGACGCTTCATACCGGTCTGCGCCTGCCTCTCAAGCTTGCAGGACTGATGGGGCTCTCTGGTTACTTGCCCTTGATCGATCTGGCGGATCAGGAACGCCACGTGGCGAATGCCGATACCCCTATTTTTCTGGCGCACGGCACACACGATCCTGTGGTCGTATTTGAACGCGCCGAGGCCTCGCGCGCGAAACTCTCCGCGCTCGGCTACAACGTCCAATGGCACACCTATCCGATGCAGCACTCTGTTTGCGGCGAGGAAATTCAAGATATTTCACGCTTTCTGCAAAGCGTATTGGTTTAAAAGGCTTTTATATTCATGACTGCAGCTTCTACTCCTGTGCGCACCCGCTTTGCGCCCTCTCCCACTGGCTTTTTACATTTGGGCGGCGCACGCACAGCACTATTTTCTTGGGCCTATGCCCGGCACTTTGGCGGCACCTTTATTTTGCGGGTCGAAGACACGGATCTTGAGCGCTCGACGCCTGAAGCCGTGCAGGCCATTCTTGACGGAATGGCCTGGCTCGGACTGACTCCGGACGAAGGTCCTTTCTATCAGATGCAGCACATGGACCGCTACCGCGAAG
The DNA here is from genome assembly GCA_030653405.1 of Zwartia sp. Classification (GTDB taxonomy): domain Bacteria; phylum Pseudomonadota; class Gammaproteobacteria; order Burkholderiales; family Burkholderiaceae_B; genus Zwartia. The sequence continues at coordinate 25,318 of JAURZO010000139.1, forward strand.
TGGTGGCCAAAATGTTAGCTGAAGGCACGGCCTATCACTGCTACAGCTCTCCCGCCGAAGTGGATGCCATGCGTGAGCGTGCACGCGCGCTTGGACAAAAGCCGCGCTATGACGGCACTTGGCGCCCTGAACTTGGCAAAACGCTTCCTCCCATCCCTGCTGATCGCAAACCCGTGGTCCGTTTTAAAAGCCCACAAGACGGCGCGACCGGCTGGGTGGATATGGTCAAGGGCCCGATCACGTTCGACAACACCGAATTAGACGACTTGGTCATCGCGCGTCCTGATGGCACGCCCACCTACAATTTTTGCGTCGTGGTGGATGACTGGGATATGCGGATTACGCATGTGCTACGCGGCGATGATCACGTCAACAATACACCTCGCCAGATTACGATTCTGCGCGCACTCGGCGCACCCGTGCCCGAGTATGGCCATGTTCCGATGATTCTGGGCCCGGACGGTGAAAAGCTCTCGAAGCGTCACGGTGCCGTGAGCGTGATGGAATACGATCGGGATGGCTACCTGCCCGAAGCCATGATCAACTATTTGGCGCGGCTGGGCTGGAGCCACGGCGATGATGAGTTGTTCTCCAGGGAGCAATTCGTCGCATGGTTTGACCCTCAGCACCTTTCTAAATCAGCCGCGCAATGGGATCCGAAAAAATTAAACTGGGTCAATGCGCACTATATTAAGCATAGCGATGAGGCGCAACTTGCTCTCGCTGTCGCCCCTCGGATTCAGGCACGCGGCGGAGACATTGAAAAAGTCGATTTGACTCAAGTCGTTCGTCTGCTCAAAGACCGTGCAGAAACATTGGAGCAGCTTGCCGACGGTGCCATGTTGTTTTGTGGCGCGTTTCAACAGGCTGAGCCCGCTTTGGTCGAGCAACACTTAACAGAGGCCGCGCGGATCGTTCTCAAGGACTTTGCAGCACAGGCGGCAGGTATCGAATGGAAGCGCGAGACAATCAGCGCACTGATCAAGTCGACTCTGGCCACGCATAGCTTAAAAATGCCTCAGCTGGCGATCCCGCTGCGTGTCGCCATTGCAGGCACGACGCAAACTCCCGCCATCGACGCCGTGCTCGAGATTTTAGGGAAAGAGACCGTACTGGCGCGGCTAGCAGCGCTGCCCATCACATCAACCTGAAGCTGTTCTGCACCCGCTGTCCGGTGACAGAGCGGCCGTCTGCTCTGTCTTCGCGAATCACGATCCGGCGTGCATCGCTGCGCTCGATAATGTAGGTCAGCGTGTAAATTGGATCGCGATAGTCAATCTTTTCGCCGTTGGAGCGACTAATACGCAGCACCAGCTTTCCAGAAGAAACATCCCAACATCCGGTTTCTCTCAGCTCTGAGCGGATATTGCGTCCTTGTTTGACGCGAATCTGTTGGCGCATTTTCCCGTCTTCGGACAGAGTCAGCAGTGTTTGAATTTCTCCAACAACGCCGGTTTGCTTGCGCACAACATACCAAACGCCCGTCAGAGTATGGTTTTTTGGAGGCGCCACACACGCAAGCTCCGGCAGATCTTCGGGCGCGATGATGAGAGGCGAGTCAGACGGACGGGGAATGCCGCAGCCCGTCAACACAAAACAGGCGAGGACAACCAACCATCGATAGGGATGACGCGCGTACATCAAGACTCCAGGGTGAGACGAGGAACAGAACTTGTAGATGCAATAGTGCAACAGATTTGAAGAAAATCCATCCGCCTTCTGATGCATTGCGCAAATTATTTTTTTAAGCGCGACTCCGTTTGCAAATACACCACACTTTGGTGGGCCACGTGCCCGACCGGCTGCTCCCAAAACGTCTTTGGGCCCTTCACCGTATAAACGAAATATCCTCAGCAACGCTTCGGCGCGACACAGGTTTGTTGTAAGTGGACACTTACATGCCAAAACAAAATGGCGTCATCCACCCAAAACAAAGGGTTAACGATAGGTAAAAAATTTAGAAATTTATCTGTTGCTTACACTCGCTACAAACACTAGAATTAGTATCGATTCAATAAAAAGACACTACATGTAGTGGTCGCAAGCGAATATGCCATTTAGCCTACTGAGCATCTGACGCGACCGACGACTTGCTATACCAACACCGAATTCTGGTCGGGCGTGTGCCCGATCCACCTTGCAGGAGCCCATATGCAAACTTCCACCAGCTCAGTGTCGCACCGCGAAGCCGCACCGCAGTTTTCTCACACCGACGCACCCATTACTGAAGCCACTTGGAGCCAGTACCACATCATTCGCCGCAATGGCGCCGTGGTCAACTTCGAACCAAGCAAGATTGGCATCGCCATGACCAAAGCCTTTTTGGCGGTCAACGGCGGCCAGGGTGCCGCCTCGGCGCGCGTGCGCGAACTCGTTGAGTCCCTGACACGCCAAGTCGTCCAAGCACTGGTTCGTAGTCGCCCAAATGGCGGCACTTTCCATATAGAAGACATCCAGGATGCTGTTGAGCTCGCGCTGATGCGCTCGGGCGAACACGATGTCGCGAGATCTTATGTGCTGTATCGCGAACGCCGCGCGCAAGAGCGCGCGAAATCCAATATCGCACAGGCACCCGCTGAAGCCTCGACACTGCATGTGACCGATGGCGGTGTGCGCAAGCCTCTCGATCTGGCCAAGCTGCAAGCGACCATCGAATCAGCCGGCTTTGGCTTGGGTGACTTCGTGGATACGGCTGCGATCCAAAGAGAGACGCTGAAAAACATTTACGACGGCGTGCCTGTTGACGAAGTTTACAAGTCCGCCATTTTGGCCGCACGCTCGATGGTCGAGAACGACCCTGCCTACAGCAAAGTGACCGCCCGCCTGCTGCTGCACACGATCCGCAAGGAAGTGCTGTCCGAGGAAGCCTCACAAGAAGACATGGCAACGCGCTATGCGACATACTTCCCAACATTCATCAAGCGTGGCGTTGAAGCCGGTTTGCTGAACTCCGAGCTGTCGCGCTACGACTTGCCACGACTGGCCGCAGCGCTCGATGCCAGCCGGGACCTGCAATTCGATTATCTGGGCTTGCAGACACTGTATGACCGCTATTTCCTGCACATCCGTGGTCAGCGCATCGAGCTGCCACAGGTTTTCTTCATGCGTGTCGCCATGGGTCTGGCGATCGGCGAAGTCGATCGCGAAACACGCGCCATCGAGTTCTACCAGATCCTGTCATCTTTTGACTTCATGAGCTCGACACCAACGCTGTTCAATGCCGGCACACTGCATTCACAGCTGTCCTCTTGCTATCTGACCACTGTGTCCGATGATCTGGATGGCATTTACGAAGCAATCAAAGAAAACGCCTTGCTGGCAAAATATGCTGGCGGCCTGGGCAACGACTGGACACCTGTTCGCGCCATGCGCAGCCATATCAAAGGCACCAACGGTGAAAGCCAGGGTGTCGTCCCTTTCTTGAAAGTCGTGAATGACACGGCTGTCGCGGTCAATCAGGGTGGCAAGCGCAAGGGCGCCGTATGTTGCTACCTCGAGTCGTGGCACCTGGATATCGAGGAATTCCTCGAGCTGCGCAAAAACACCGGCGACGAGCGTCGTCGCACGCACGACATGAACACCGCCAACTGGATTCCCGATCTGTTCATGAAGCGTGTGATCGAAGGTGGCGACTGGACACTGTTCTCGCCTTCGGATTGCCCCGACCTGCACGACAAAGTCGGCGCCGAGTTTGAAAAGGCCTATGTCGGTTACGAAGAAAAAGCTGCGCGCGGTGAATTGACGCTGTTTAAGAAAATGCCCGCAAACAATCTGTGGCGCAAGATGCTGTCGATGCTGTTTGAAACCGGTCATCCCTGGATCACGTTCAAGGATCCATGCAATATCCGTTCGCCACAACAGCACGTCGGCGTTGTGCACAGCTCAAACCTCTGCACCGAGATCACACTCAACACGAACGACTCCGAAATCGCTGTATGTAACCTCGGCTCGATCAACCTGCCCGCGCACCTCAAGCAAAACGCCGATGGTTCGCTATCGCTTGACCACGACAAACTGCAACGCACAATCAAAATCGCGATGCGCATGCTCGACAACGTCATCGACATCAATTACTACGCGGTCGCGAAAGCCCGCAACTCCAACGTGCGCCACCGTCCTGTCGGGATGGGCATGATGGGCTTTCAGGATTGCCTGCACTTGATGCGCGTACCTTATGCATCACATGAGGCGATTGAGTTTGCGGATCGTTCGATGGAAGCTGTTTGTTACTACGCCTACAGCGCCTCCAGCGATCTCGCCGCCGAGCGTGGTCGTTACGCAAGCTTCGATGGTTCGTTGTGGTCGCGCGGCATCTTGCCTCATGATTCAATTGCATTACTGCGCGAACATCGCGGCGGTTATGTTGAAGTCGATGAATCAAGCACGATGGATTGGGATTCGTTGCGTGAACGCATCAAACGACAAGGCATGCGCAATTCAAATTGTGTAGCGATTGCCCCAACTGCAACAATTTCGAATATTATTGGTGTGTCTGCGTGCATCGAACCAACTTATCAAAACTTGTACGTTAAATCGAACCTCTCCGGCGAGTTCACTGTGGTCAACGAACACCTTGTGCGTGACCTCAAAAAACTTGGCCTCTGGGATGAAGTGATGGTCGCCGATCTTAAATATTTCGATGGCAGCTTGTCCCGCATAGATCGCGTTCCGGCCGATTTGCGAACCCTATACGCTACGGCTTTTGAGGTCGAGCCCAGCTGGATCGTCGAATGTGCGGCGCGTCGTCAGAAATGGATCGATCAAGCGCAGTCACTGAATATTTACATGGCCGGCGCCTCCGGCAAGAAACTCGATGACACTTACAAGCTCGCATGGTTGCGTGGCCTCAAGACCACCTACTATCTGCGTACGCTTGGTGCCACGAGCGCTGAAAAATCAACTGGGCGCGGTGGTGAGCTCAATGCAGTGAACGTATCTGGCGCAAGCTCGACGAGCGGTACGTTTGCCACAGCAGCCTCTGCGTTACCCGATCCTGAAATTCTCGGGGCGGCTTGCACCATGAGACCTGGCGATCCAGGTTTTGAAGAGTGCGAGTCCTGCCAATAAACCGCCACCGGAAAAAATATTATGCTTAGCTGGAACGACGAACCCGCAACACAAACAGGCCTGGCAACAGGTCTCGCAGATGCAATGCGCGGCAAACTACCTTTATCTTCCCCTTCACGCGCCGCAACTGGCGTGTTTGGTGATGCCGCCATGCCGACTCCCGGCCTGACACAGTCGCCGGTCGCCGCAACCTCTGCCGCACGCGTCAATGTTGCCGACAAACGCATCATTAACGGCCAGACCGATGTTAATCAGCTCGTGCCCTTCAAATACAAGTGGGCCTGGGAAAAGTACATCGCAACCTGCGCCAATCACTGGATGCCCCAAGAGATCAACATGTCTCGCGACATCGCTCTTTGGAAAAATCCAAACGGACTGACTGAGGACGAGCGTCGCATCATCAAACGCAACCTTGGTTTCTTCGTCACCGCGGACTCGCTCGCGGCCAACAACATCGTGCTGGGCACCTATCGCCACATCACGGCGCCTGAGTGCCGTCAGTTCTTGCTGCGTCAGGCGTTCGAAGAAGCGATTCACACGCATGCGTATCAGTACATCGTCGAAAGTCTTGATCTCGACGAGTCCGAGATTTTCAATGCATACAACGAAGTCCCCTCGATCCGCGCCAAAGATCAGTTTCTGATCCCTTTCATCGACGCGATCGCAGACCCACATTTCAAAACCGGCACACTCGAAGCGGATCAAACGCTGTTGAAGTCCCTGATTGTGTTTGCCTGCCTGATGGAAGGCCTGTTCTTTTACGTTGGCTTTACCCAGATTCTTGCGCTGGGTCGCCAAAACAAAATGACCGGTGCCGCTGAGCAATACATGTACATCCTTCGCGATGAGTCCATGCACTGCAATTTCGGTATTGATCTGATCAACACCATCAAGCTCGAAAACCCACAACTCTGGACGCCAGCCTTCCGCGAAGAAATTCGCGCGCTGTTCGCCAAAGCGGTTGATCTTGAATACGCCTACGCCGAAGACACCATGCCACGTGGCGTGCTGGGTCTGAACGCGCCGATGTTCAAGTCATACCTGCGCTTTATTGCTAATCGTCGTTGCCAGCAGATCGGCATCGAGCCTCTGTTCGCCCAGGAAGAAAACCCCTTCCCGTGGATGGCAGAAATGATTGACCTAAAGAAAGAACGCAATTTCTTTGAAACACGTGTGATTGAGTATCAAACTGGCGGCGCCCTCAATTGGGAATAGTCCTCTAGTCAGAGTCTCAGTCGCACTCTAGTACTTTGCCAGTCGACGGCTCACCCCGTCAGCTGGTGCCATTTGAATTGGTTCGCGTCCAAACGAGAGGCAGTTCAAATGGCTGTGCCGGATTCATCAGCACAAATCAACATGCTACCGATGCTTGGTAGTGGCTTGTGACGATGAATAACTCGGGCGACACATCCTCCCATGGTGGGCGGAGTCAAGCACGGGTTTTAATGTTTGGGACCCTGAACTAAGGAGTATTACCATGGCAACAGCCAAAAAAGCAGCAAAGAAGGCAGTCAAGAAAGCCGCAGCTAAGAAGCCAGCCGCTGCAGCTAAGAAAGTTGTTGCAGCAAAGCCAGCAGCTAAGAAAGTCGCTGCTAAAAAGCCAGCTGCTAAGAAAGTAGCAAAGAAAGCAGTCAAGAAAGTAGCGAAAAAAGCAGCAGCTAAAAAGCCAGCCGCTAAAAAAGTCGCTGCCAAAAAGCCTGCGGCTAAAAAAGTAGCAAAGAAAGTTGTAAAAAAAGTCGCGGCTAAAAAGCCAGCAGCCAAGAAAGTTGCGGCGCCTAAGCCCGCAGCCAAAAAGGCAGCAGCTAAAAAGCCAGCAGCGACAAAAGTCGCTGCAAAAAAAAAATAGTTAAAAAGGCTGCGGCTCCAAAGCCAGCAGTCGCCGCCCCCTCGACCGCTGCAGCGCCCGGTGCAAAAACCGCACTGAACCCTGCAGCATCTTGGCCTTTCCCGACGGGCGGTCGTCCTTAAGCTTTTATAGCTAAGGTAAGCTAGATCTAACCGCCCGGCATGCCGGGCGGTTTTTTTTATCCCTGGTGTCGCGGTCTATCTAGCGCTGGTTCATCCCTGCGTGCGACAATGTCCTTCTTGTTTCTCCTGTCGAGGCAGAGTTTCTTATGATTGGCGAAATCCTTCGGTTTGTACTTGATATCGGTTTCACCTTACTCGGTGCTGTCCTGCTTGCTCGCGCCTGGCTTCAGGCAGTCAAGCTACATCCATTCAATCCGATGTCCCAAGCCATCAATCAAGCGACAAACTGGCTTGTCACCCCATTACGACGGGTTGTGCCCACAGGCTCAGGCGTAGATTGGGCGAGTCTGCTCGGATCGCTACTCGTCGCCATTGTTTATCTGTTGCTGTTGTGGCTGGTCTCTACGGCCAGCATGTTACCGACCAAGCTTATACCCGGATTGTTTGGTGCCGCCCTCACAACCGTCGCTCGCTGGGCACTCAACCTGATCGTATGGCTCACGCTGATTCAAGCTGTGCTGTCGTGGCTCAATCCACTGGCCACCATCATGCCCGTGCTGCGCACGTTGACCGGCCCACTGCTGGAGCCGATCCGGCGCATCATGCCTAACTTGGGCGGCTTTGATCTGTCGCCGCTCGTTTTATTAGTACTTGCTCAGATCGCCATGATGGTGGTCGCTCGCATCGGCTATCAGTTCTTTCCTTTACTGATTCTCTAGGGTCAAGACGTCAGTTGGATAACGGGACCACGCGAGTTGGTCCCGCGCCGCTGACAACCTGCACGCGCTGATTCATCATGATCGGCAAGTCTGCTTCCTGGGCAATCACACGTGTTTCGCCGTTATCCAGGCGCACAGTAATCTCCAGACCGTCTTTCTTGCCTGCACGGTCTTCGATGGCATTACCGGCCAGCGCACCGACAATCGCGCCACCAATAATCGCCAGCGTACGGCCTGTTCCGCCACCGACCGCGCTGCCCGCAACGCCGCCCACCGCGCCCCCTGCGACAGCCCCAACGCCAGAAGTCTGATCGCTCTGGATGGTGATGGCCCGCACGTTAATCACCGTGCCATTGCGCACGATCTGATCGCGTTGTGTCTGGTTGTAGTTATAGACATTGGCGGACGCGGAGGGCTTGGCACACCCCGCAATCAACGCGACCGAGGATATCAATACGCACCCCACGGTCAAACGAAATCCCGTCGATGCCCGTCTGGGAAAATTTTTGTTCATCACAAATACTCCTACTGTCAGCCTTAAGCAGGCAGATGCAAATCAAAATAGCCTTTGAGCATCGCGCCGATCTCGGATCGAGTCGGCGTATGGTTCTGAGGGCCGCGCGAGGCGATTTTGATGGATCCCATCAAGTTGCCTAGTTTACAGGCATCCGGCCAGCTCCAGCCCTGTGTCAGGCCATACAAGAGGCCTGCGCGATGCGCATCGCCACACCCCGTCGGATCCACCAGTCCCTGTGGTTTCACAGGGTCGATGTGGTGCTCTTGTCCTTCCGTATAGAGCGTTGCACCGCTCGCCCCGCGAGTCACAACGACTGCACGGAGCTGCTTGGCGAGCTCCGCAACGGTCTTGCCAGTACGTTGCTCAACGACACTCGCTTCATAATCGTTGACGGTCAGGGCCTGGGCAAGACTGAGCATGCTCTTAATATCCTCACCGTCAAACAAAGGCATCGCTTGGCCCAGATCAAAAATAAACGGTGTGCCTTGCGCGTGCAGACGCTTGGCGTGCGCCATCATGCCAGCTTTTGAATCGGGTGCCACAATCGCCCAAGCCGCTTGATGGCCGGTCAGGTCATTTTCTGATGAGCGATCCATGGCACCTGGGTGAAAGGCGGTGATCTGATTATCATCGAGGTCAGTCGTAATAAAACACTGTGCCGTCAGGGTGTCGGGCAAACTGCGGATCATCTTGACATCGATACCGAGTTGCTTGAAGCGCTGCAAATAGTCGGTTGCATCGTCACCGACCGTGGCAACCGGGATCGGATGACCGCCCAACAGTTTGAGGTTGTAAGCGATATTTCCAGCACATCCCCCAAACTCACGACGCATGCGGGGCACCAAAAAGGACACGCTCAAGGCATGAATGCGATCCGGCAAAATATGCTCTTTAAACTGACCCTCAAAAACCGCGATGGTATCGAAAGCAACGGAACCACAAATCAAAACTGGCGCTGTCATGCTGAATGCCTCAAGGAAAAAATGGTTTAAGCGAATAGCCGTTAATCTGCAAACCCGTCACGGTCATCGGCACATTTAACGTGACGTCCTGACCTGCAGCGAAGGGTTTATCGGCTAATGCGGTAGGGAGATACTCTCGGGGACTCAACGGTTTTCGCAACACAACCGTACCTGAGGCATCCGTCAACTCAAGAGAAAGATCGGGCCAGGGCTGCGCAAGATTGAGCCGGTTCCGTATGGAGAACTTTAGCGTCATATCGACGGGTTTGCCCTCTTGAGCCGGAGCGGCCTGACGCTCAAAGGCGATCACCGAAACAGAAATACGTTCGAGCTGGCGGCGCAGGCTCACTTCGCATCTGAGTGCCGCACACATCGTCTCAAGCATCGGCCTGAATGTCGGCATCTGTGTGGCCAGATCGTTGCGATAAACATAGGCAAACTGCACTACCAGCAAGGCAAGTGCCAAGACACTGGCCAACCCCCAGAGCAACACTTTCAAACGCTGCGTATCAACCTCGTCGACTAAAAACTCTGGCTGCGTGCGTCCAACCTGTAGGCCCTCTCCACGCAAACGTGATTCGCCTTGAATACTTAATTCCGATGATGGCGTTAAAGGCTCTCCTGCCTCGGCATCCAGCAAAGCGTCAGCTCGAGCAGAACGATGCCGCAACACGGATGGCGCACTCCATGAGGGGTCGGATGAGGCTGAAAATGAGGCTGGAGCCGAGGCAGGTGCTTGAGCAGAATCAGGGGACAGCCCTCCAGTCTGCGGGCGGGCACGCATCGGCTCACTCACTGGAGTTCGGCTCGTGGCGTCAGTGCGAGAAGTGCCGAAATACGGTGTGCCCGAAGGTCCTCGGCCGCTTATTGGTGCAGAAGCGGGTGGAGAAATGGGTGCAGAAATGGGTGCCGCAGTGGGTGCAAGGGTAGGCGCAGGTGTGGGTGTAAAAGCCGTGTTTGGCGCAACAGAAGATACCGGGCGCTGGGTCAGCGTGGGCAAGGCGTTCTGCAGCGCGGCGAAGCCATCGAAAATATGCGTGCAGCTGCCGCAGCGAACGAGCCCGTCATGAAGCCTCAACTCTTCTGACTTCACCACAAAATCACTGTGGCACTTTGGGCAGCGCGTCACCAGACTCATTGGGTCACCTTAAGGCTTGCGACCAGCCAGACACACCCAGCCGTCACGTGCCTGCCATACCGTCATGGTGAGCCAGGGCGCGTAGGCCTGCGCGACTTCTTGCGCCTGCCGCTCCAGCACACCAGACAAGACGAGACTGCCACCCGGGCGCACGCGCGCGGACAACATCGGCGCCAGGACTTTAAGTGGGTTGGAGAGGATGTTTGCGACCACCACATCGAACTGACCCTCAGGCAAGCCTTCGGGGAGCTGGGCATTGATCTCTGTGTGATTGACCTCGGCATTCGCATGCGTGGCTTGAACTGCTTGCTCGTCGATATCCACGCCCGTCACGCTCGATGCGCCAAGCATCTTTGCGGCAATCGCCAAAATACCTGAGCCGCAGCCGTAATCCAGCACTGTTGCGCCCGAGGGTAATTCGTCAGCAAGCCACTCCAGACATAAATGAGTGGTAGGGTGACTGCCCGTACCAAAAGCCAGACCGGGATCGAGCTGAATGGCAATACATCCCGCAACCGGCACTTCGGGCATCTGGTCCGCATGCCAGCTCGGCACAATCAGGATGCGTTCACCCACGGAAATCGGACCGAACTGTGATTGCGTCAAGCGAACCCAATCCGCATCAGGCACCTCACGCAAATGCCAAGGTAAGTCCGTTTCGCGGTCGAGATCCTGACGCGCGATCGCGAGCAACTGTTCTGGATCTGTACCGTCTGCCAGCAATACGATCACGCGATTACGTGCCCAAGCCTGCGTATTCGGCTCGCTGCCCGGCTCCCCAAAAAGAGGCTGCTCCTCATCAGTATCGAGATCAGCATCTTCGACGGAAACCGAGAGCGCGCCCGAGTCGAGCAACGCATCGGATAGAGGCTCTGCAAGAGAGCCTGGGCACAAAAGAACCAATTCACGCATTGCGATTTCCATAATCCGGACCCGAGGGCCCGAGCGGCTTGGCCACCATCACTGAGGACGGGAAGCCAGTTTATGTTCTAGATAATGGATGCTGGTGCCACCTTCGACGAACTTTGAGTCGGCCATCAAATCACGATGCAGTGGAATGTTGGTTTTAATCCCTTCGACCACCATTTCGGATAAGGCGATCGACATCCGCGCGACCGCTTGAGCACGCGTATCACCGTAAGTGATGACCTTGGCGATCATTGAGTCGTAGTTAGGTGGCACAAAGTAGCCGTTAAATACATGCGAGTCGATACGCACGCCCGGACCACCAGGCGTGTGCCAGTTGGTAATGCGCCCAGGGCTCGGCATGAACGTGAAGGGATCTTCGGCGTTGATTCGGCACTCTACGGCATGACCGCGGAACGTGATGTCTTTTTGGCGCAAGACGAACTTCTCTCCGGCCGCGACACGAATCTGCTGCTGCACCAGATCAATCCCCGTGATGAGCTCAGTCACTGGGTGCTCAACCTGAATACGGGTATTCATCTCAATGAAATAGAACTCACCGTTTTCATACAGAAACTCAAACGTACCCGCACCGCGATACTGAATCTTGCGGCATGCTTCGGCGCAGCGTTCGCCAATTTTTTCAATCAATTTGCGATCGATGCCGGGCGCGGGGGCCTCCTCGATGACTTTCTGATGACGGCGCTGCATGGAGCAGTCGCGCTCGCCAAGCCAGACGGCATTGCGTCCGCCATCTGCCAACACCTGAATTTCGATGTGGCGGGGATTCTCGAGAAACTTTTCGAGATAGACCTCTGGATTGTTAAAAGCCGCGCCAGCCTCGGATTTTGTCATCGTGACGGCATTCAATAATGCAGCCTCGGTGTGAACGACACGCATACCGCGACCACCTCCGCCACCGGCGGCTTTGATAATGACCGGGTAGCCAACCTCTCGCGCCGTACGCAAAATCTCAGCAGGATCGTCAGGCAAAGCACCCGCAGAGCCCGGCACCACCGGTACGCCAGCTTCGATCATGGCGTGTTTGGCGCTGACCTTATCGCCCATCAAGCGAATCGACTCTGGTCGGGGACCGATAAATACGAAGCCGCTTTTTTCGACTCGATCCGCAAAGTCTGCGTTTTCAGACAAAAATCCATAACCGGGGTGAATCGCTTCGGCGTCCGTGACTTCAGCCGCCGCAATAATGGCGGGCATGTTCAGGTAGCTGTCTCGCGATGCAGGCGGACCAATGCAGACAGACTCGTCTGCCAGACGCACATACTTGGCATCACGATCGGCCTCGGAATGCACGACCACGGTCTTGATACCCATTTCACGACATGCGCGCTGGATGCGCAATGCAATTTCGCCTCGGTTGGCGATCAGAATTTTTTCAAACATGTCAGACGATCACAAAGAGTGGTTGGCCGTATTCAACGGGTTCGCCGTTTTCAACCAAAATTTCTTTGATCACGCCTGTCTTGTCGGCTTCAATTTCATTGAGAAGCTTCATGGCCTCAATGATGCACAGCGGCTCGCCTTCTTTAACGCTCTGTCCCACTTCAACAAAGGCTGGAGAGCCCGGATTCGGGGCACGGTAAAAAGTCCCCACCATCGGGGACTTGACCGTGTGACCCTGCACAGCCGCTGCAACAGGTGCCGGAGCTGCAGCCGGCGCAGCCTCAGCGCCCGCGGGCGGCGCATAAACCGGCGCCGGTGCGTATGCGACAGGCTGAACCGCCTGCGAAAACTTGACGATACGAACCTTACCCTCGCCCTCTGTAATTTCGAGTTCTGCGATACCCGACTCGGCGACCAAGTCAATCAAGGTTTTCAGTTTTCTGAGATCCATATTATTTCCGTAAGGTTCTTTATAAATTGGCCACTCTGGAGGGTGGTAAAGGACTCACCACACCCTAGGCCGACTGCTGATATTGAGCCGCAAAACGCACAGCTGCCTCGTACCCGGAGGGGCCGAGACCCGCCACCACACCAACCGCCAAGTCTGACAAGTAAGAGTGATGGCGAAATTCTTCGCGCTTGTACACGTTAGAGACATGCACCTCGATAAAGGGGGTATTAATACCTGCCAAGGCATCCCGGATCGCCACGCTTGTGTGGGTATAGGCACCAGCATTGATAATTATAAAATCCGTGCCATCAGTACGTGCCGCCTGGATACGATCAACCAACGCGCCTTCGTGATTGCTCTGAAAGGTTGCAAGCGATACGCCAAGAGTCTGAGCAAGCGCGGTCAAGGCAGCCTCGACTTGGGGCAATGTCGTGTGCCCGTAAAGATGCGGCTCTCTGAGCCCGAGCAAATTCAGGTTAGGGCCGTTCAGAACGAGGATATGTTGTGCCATGCAATTCAACAAAAGCAATGATCAGGTGCGCATTTTTACGCTAATTCACACTATTTGTCTATCTTCGTCTTCGATTTTGCTACCAGACGTTCGATTCGCAGCTGCAAATCCTCTGGGGTCACCTGACCTAGTATTGTGTCGAAAATGTGCCCATCTGCATCAAACAGCACGGTAAAAGGCAGACCTCCCGCAGAGTTCCCCAACTCACGCACAAGTGCGATCCCTGAGTGACCCGCCACGTACAGAGGGTAAGAAACCGGTATTTTAGCGACAAATTGATTGACGTTTGTAGCAGTATCGATACCAATGCCGACAAATTGAATATTTTTTAGTGACTTAGAAAGTGCGTCGAGGTACGGCATCTCCTCCACGCACGGCGGGCACCAAGTCGCCCAGAAGTTCACCACCACAGGGCGGCCTTTGAGATGGCTCAGCGCGACTGTTTGGCCGGCCAAATCGGGCAATGAAGCCTCGTAAAGCGCAGCTGCGTTGGGCTCGCGTTTGGGAGCGGCATTGCCCAACGCACCAGCAGCCCGATTCGCTGCAGGCGCACGCCTAGAGGTCGACTGCCAGGCCAGCCACGCGGTCGTCGCAATGGCCACCAACCCAGCACCACCAAACAAGATCGTTCTTCTCTTCATAATCAACATCATAGCGCCGCGTGAACCAGTCTGCAGCATTGGACACACTGCCTGACCCGAGACCGAGACTCTGTGACTTCTGCCTCTACAATGCGGGCAGGAGATTGGGATGCATCTGCATATATTAGGTATTTGCGGCACGTTCATGGGTGGGCTCGCGCTGATTGCTCGCGCGGCAGGACATCGCGTCACGGGTTGTGATGCGGGTGTCTACCCGCCAATGAGTACACAACTCGAGGAGCAAGGCATTGCGCTGATCGAGGGCTTTGATGCGCACCAAATCTCCCTCAAGCCGGATTTGTTCATCATCGGCAACGTCGTGTCACGCGGCAATCCACTCATGGAAGCGATTCTGGAGGCAGGGCTACCCTACACCTCCGGCCCACAATGGCTTGGCGAATCCATCCTGCAAGGCCAGCACGTGCTGGCGGTCGCCGGGACGCACGGCAAAACGACGACGAGCTCCATGCTCGCCTGGATTTTGCATTGCACGGGTCAAACACCAAACTTTTTGATTGGTGGCGTTGCCCCCGGGCTAGAGGTGTCAGCGCGTTATGACGCGAACCAGTCCTTGTTCGTGATCGAGGCCGACGAGTACGACACGGCATTTTTCGACAAGCGGTCCAAATTTGTTCACTATCGACCTCGTACGGCTATTTTGAACAATCTCGAATACGACCATGCTGACATATTTCCAGATTTAGCCGCGATCGAAACCCAGTTCCACCATCTGTTACGCACCGTTCCGCAGGGTGGTCGCGTGATTACGCCCGCTCAAGACGAAGCACTCGCTCGCGTCACTGCGCGCGGCTGCTGGTCCGAGCTGGTCCATATTGACGACCCGCTCGGCTGGCATACCCAGGCTCTAGATGCGGTTTCTTTCGATGTGTTGAATGGCCACGATCGGCTTGGGACCGTCACCTGGACACACACGGGCGCGCACAATCGTCACAATGCGCTGGCTGCGATTGTGGCGGCAGCGCATGTCGGTATCGAGCCCAAAGCCAGCGTCGACGCGTTATGCTCATTTTCCGGCGTCAAACGACGCATGGAAGTGCGAGGCACCGTTCGGAACATCACGATCTATGATGACTTTGCCCACCATCCGACAGCGATTGCGACGACCTTGGCGGGCTTGCGCGCGCAGGTGGGTGGACAACGCATTCTGGCCGTACTCGAACCGCGCTCAAACACGATGAAGCTCGGCACAATGGCGGCGCGACTGCCCGAAGCGCTCACCGATGCCGATCTGGTTTTTTGTTT
>JAURZO010000146.1 GCA_030653405.1 Zwartia sp.
TCAGCTGTGAGTCCACCTGAGAGAATCAACGCTGTGCGCTGAGAAACATCCAGTGCGAGTACCTCTGAAAGTAGTTGATGATCAAATCCATGACCACTTCCGCCATAAGCGGGCGTATAGCTATCAAATAGCCAGCCCCGCGCATCAGGAAACTCTTGGCAAATCCGAGCAAGTCCATCCGCAGTATCGATACCAGGCGCGCCCACTCGGAATGCCTTGAGATATGGCCAATCAAATGAGGTGCAAAATTCGGGCGACTCATCGCCGTGAAACTGCAGCAACGTCGGATGCATGTGCTCGATCACTGAACGCACAAACTGCACATCAGGATTCACAAAAAGGGCAACGGAGCTCACAAAGGCAGGCAACCTTTCGACAAGCTCGCCCGCACGCTCCGCACTGACGAAACGTTTGCTGCCGGGATGAAAAACAAACCCCACCGCATCAGCGCCGGCCTGCACCGCAGCAAGTAAGTCCTGCTCGCGGGTGATTCCGCAAATCTTAATTCGGGTGCGCATCGTGAAGTCCTATACACTTTTGTTTTGCTTTGTAAACCAGCGTTTAGCTTAAACCAAAGAGATCCAAGCCCGTCGTCTCCTCTGTCACGATGGGAAAGTTTTGCTCTGGGTATGTGACATTTGTGAGATATAAGCCATCAGGCGAAAATGTTGGGGCGCCTCGGGTCCGGTCTTTTAGATCTAGCAACTGTGAAACATAGTTGACTGACTCCCTTCCCTGCCCGACCTGAATCAACGCACCAACAATATTTCTGACCATGTGGTGCAAAAAAGCATTCGCTTTAAGTTGCACCATAATTCGAGGGCCGCTCTGAGTGATGTTCAGGTCATGCAGCGTACGCACAGGTGTTTTAGCCTGGCACTGAGAGGATCTAAAACTACTAAAGTCGTGCTGACCAAGCAGGCACTTTGCCGATTGCTGCATGGCGCTGACATCTAAAGGCTGAAATACCCAACCAGCTCGCCCTTGCCACAGAGGATGCCGAACACGAGTATTTAAAATGACGTAGCTATAAGTACGTGCTGTAGCAGAAAATCGCGCGTGAAAATCATCTGAAACATGCTGCGCCCATTGCACAGAAATCGAGTCGGGAAGATGCGCGTTCGTGCCTCTCACCCAGGACTCCAAATTCCTGTTCACTGCAGTGTCAAGATGCACCACTTGATTCAAGCCATGCACGCCAGTGTCAGTGCGGCCAGCACAGACGGTCGTGGTTGCACAGCCAATAAAAGCTTGTAAAGCACGCTCCAATGTGTCTTGAACAGTCAGACCGTGAGGCTGAGTTTGCCAACCTTGCCAAGGTCTGCCATCGTATGCAATACCGAGCGCTATTCGCGTCATTATCCGGGAAACCCGTCAGCCGCGAGGAGGCTGAAAACTAAACTTTGGTTTGAGGCGCATTTGTTTTACCCGCAACCGTCGAATCATCACTATCTAGGTTTAAGTCAATAGACTGAAGCTTTTGATCGAAAGCGGATTCGAGGGCGGGGTTGGGTCGTGGGGCATCATCGGAGGACTCCTTTTGCTCCTGGCGTCCAGCTCGTCTCAGCAACAAAGCAATCAGTAGCGCTAATAAGCCTGAAATACCAAGGACAAAACCCAAAACGTGATCGGATGCGTAATCTTTGACTTGAGTGAAGGTATTTTTCACTCGATTTGCGGCAGCTGCGTCTGTACTCTGAGTGCTATTCTCACGACCGACTTTATTGTCTGGCATTCCATTTGGGGTGGCGCTTACTCCAGCGGCTCCACCGGCCACACCAGATGCACCGGCTGCAGCATTCGCTGCAGATGAGGCGCCTGCCACCTTTGAGCCCGATGTCCCACCCGATGTCCCACCCGCTGTAGAGTCGGAAGTTGAGCCGGATGTTGACGCTGTTGCGCTTACCGAACCCGCCGAACCAGACGTTCCTGCTGCACCGACGGCACCCGCGGCACTCACTGCACCTGGAGACGTTCCTGTTAGACCAGCGGCACCTGCTGCATCAGCCGCACTCGATTTACCAGGAGATCCTGCTACACCCGCAACACCTGCCGTACCTGTCGCTCCCGATGCGCCCGCTGCACCAGGCACTCCTGCTGCTCCCGGCGCTCCTGCAGCACCCGTTGCGCCAGAAACCAATGTTTGACCGGAAATCGCTTGGCTTTTCCGAAGGGTTTCTCTTAATTCCTCAATATTTTTTTGAAGTTCCTCAACGCGAGATTGCATCTCATTAAGTGCATTAGCAGTGGCTACACGCGCATCCGACTGCTGATCAGCAGGATTGCTTGAGGAGAGTCTGACCTGATCGACTGCAGGGGCTTGTTTCGGGGCCTCAACCGCAGCGGTTACCTTGCCCGACTCTGCAGGGATCGCAGCAACAGTCTGTGCACGAGCGATCGGTGCAACACCCGTGCCGCGGCGCGCCCTGAAAGCTCCATCATGCTTTGCAAACATCTCCCGCGCATACTTGGGATCAACACGTCGGATCGTCATTGCATCAGGAATCTGGAGCGTCGAGCCAGCACGCAGCAGATTCATATTTGCAGAAATGAAGGCTTGAGGATTCGCCTCGTAAATCGCCCACATCACCTGATAAATATCCGCACCCGGAACAGTTCTGGACAAGGCAATGCTGTATAGAGTGTCACCACGTGAGACCTGAACAGCGCCTGCTCCGCGGTCACTTGTCAACACCAGATAACTGGACTGGATAGTCTTGGTACCGGAGGCCGTGGTGAGACTGATCAAGACGTCAATGACGGGCCGATCGACCGCTTGGGTCGAGCGTAGAACAATCATCCTGGAGGAAGGACTCAGACCAGGCTCCACAGCAATCGACATGGAATCGATGGCTGCAGGGAGCGTCAGGCCAGCCTGTGTCCAAGCTGAAGGATCTGCAATTGTGGCCTTCAGTACTTTGAGGTCATCTGCAGTCAGTCCAGTCACTGGGACTGAAACCTCCAGTGGAGCACCAGCAAGCGAGTTGACCCGACCATGGCCAGGCTGCGCCGCCTGAGTCAAACCAAAGGTGCCAACTGACAGCCCCACGCAGAGCAAAAACGGGGTAGCAGCACGCGTTAAGGCGCGACCAGATGAACGCAAATGACCAACCATGAAAAAGCTTCCCTATTTTTACAGTTCGCCAAGCGAAATACGCAACATGCGACGCAAGGGCTCAGCGGCACCCCACAATAGCTGATCACCGATAGTAAAGGCGCCGAGATATTCGGAACCCATGGAGAGTTTACGCATCCGGCCAACAGGAATATCGAGCGTGCCCGTCACAGAAACGGGCGACAACGCGCGAAGGGTATCTTCCTTCGTGTTGGGGACAAATTTAGCCCATGCGGTGCCTTCGGCAATCATGCCCGCGATCTCATCAAGAGGCACGTCACGCTTGAGCTTGATGGTCAGCGCCTGGCTGTGACAGCGCATAGCACCAATCCGCACGCACAGGCCATCAATAGGAATCGGGGCTGTTCCGAATCCCTCGCCACGACCAAGAATCTTATTTGTCTCGGCCTCGCCCTTCCATTCTTCGCGCGACATGCCATTACCGAGATCTTTGTCGATCCAGGGAATCAAATTGCCCGCGAGCGGAATCCCGAAGTGCTCAGTCGGGAGTTGTCCGGATTGTTGTGTCGCAAGAACCTTACGATCAATCTCCAGAATCGCTGAAGCGGGATCCGCCAACTCGGCCTTTACTGCTTGATTTAAAAGACCAAACTGCGTGAGCAATTCGCGCATATGCTGAGCACCACCGCCAGACGCAGCCTGATAGGTCATGCTGGTCATCCATTCTATGAGGTCGTGTTTAAACAGACCCGCCAGACCCATCATCATGCAACTCACCGTGCAGTTACCACCGATAAAGTCTCGCACGCCGCGCTGCAAGGCAGCATCGATCACTTCGCGATTAACCGGATCGAGCACGATAATGGCGTCATTTTTCATCCGCAAGGTACTGGCCGCATCAATCCAGATGCCAGTCCAGCCTGCAGCACGCAACTTTGGATAGACCTCGCTCGTGTAGTCGCCACCTTGAGCGGTCACAATAATGGGGAGTTTTTTGAGGGCTTCGATATCGAAAGCATTTTGTAGAGCAGTCGATCCAGCCCAATCTGGTGCACGACCACCTGCGTTGCTGGTGGAGAAGAAAACCGGATCGATCAGTCCAAAGTCTCCCTCATCACGCATACGCTGCATCAGGACAGATCCCACCATCCCGCGCCAACCTACCAATCCGACTGATTTTTTCATCTCAACAACGCCACGAAAAGTAATTAAATATGCACAATTTTAGCGCTAAGGAACAGGCGCGTCAGAAGTGCCTGACCGTCCGTGGCGAACCGGGGATCAGCCAAGCGCCTTGAGAACTGCATCGCCCATTGCGGCCGTGCCGACTTTGGTCGTACCGGGCTCAAAAATGTCGGCTGTCCGCAGTCCCTGCTGAAGCACTTTTTGCACCGCTTTTTCAATACGATCGGCCAAATTGGCGCTATCGAGCGAGTAACGGAGCATCATGGCCGCCGAAAGAATCGTAGCCAAGGGGTTCGCAACGCCTTTACCTGCGATATCTGGCGCCGAGCCATGGCTGGGTTCGTATAAGCCTTGACCTGATGCATTCAAAGACGCTGAGGGCAACATACCAATCGAACCCGTTAACATTGCGGCTTCGTCGGACAAAATGTCACCAAACAAGTTACCGGTCACGATCACATCAAATTCGCGAGGCGCACGCACCAGTTGCATTGCCGCGTTATCGACATACATATGGGTCAACGCGACATCCGGATATTCTTTGGCCACATCGATCACGATGTCGCGCCAAAGCTGGGAAGTCTCCAAGACGTTAGCTTTGTCAACGCTACACAGTTTGCCTTGGCGCTTTTGGGCAGCTTGAAAACCAATATGCGCAATTCTGCGGATCTCGGGTTCGGCATAACGCATGGTATCGAAGCCTTCGCGTGAACCGGCATAAGGACCATCCGTCGCGGTACGAATACCACGTGGTGTCCCAAAGTAAATATCCCCAGTGAGTTCGCGAAGAATCAGAATATCCAGACCAGATACGATTTCTGGTTTGAGAGACGAAGCATTGGCCAACTCTGGGTACAAAATAGCTGGCCGCAAGTTCGCAAATAAGCCAAGCGCTTTGCGCAAACCCAAAATGGCCTGCTCTGGACGGTGTTCGCGCGGTAATTTGTCGTATTTCCAATCACCTACCGCACCGAACAAAATCGCATTGGATTCTTGTGCGAGCTTGAGTGTCGCAGGCGGCAAAGGATGACCATGCAGATCAAATGCTGTCCCGCCAACCGGAGCTTCATTGATCTCTAATGAGGGATCGAGTGCACGCAAGACACGAACGGCTTGTTCGATAATTTCAGATCCAATGCCGTCACCTGGGAGTACCGCAATTTTTTTTGCCATGTTCAGCTTACCTAAAAATAATGGGCCGGCGAACCGGCCCGAAGCAAAGTCGTTGAGTTAGCGCGCGCCGATTGGCACCACATCCAACCAAGGATGACGCGCCAAACGTTCATTTTCATAGTTGCGGATTTTGTCAGCATGACGCAACGTCAGGCCGATTTCATCCAAACCATTCAGCAAGCAGTATTTACGATGAGCTGTGATGTCAAATTTCATCGAACGGCCATCCGGTGCAATGACTAACTGCTTTTCAAGATCGATCGTCAGTTTGTAACCGACGAAACCTCGCACCTCGTCAAACAGGCGCGAGACTTCGAGCTCAGTCAACACGATTGGCAAAAAGCCTGTCTTGTAGCTGTTGTTAAAGAAAATGTCTGCAAATGAGGGCGCGATGACGGCTCTGAAACCATACTGAGCCAAGGCCCAAGGTGCATGCTCACGGCTCGAGCCGCAACCGAAGTTTTTGCGACCCAACAAAATCGAAGCGCCCTGATAGCGAGAATGATTCAGAATAAATTCAGGATTGAGCGGACGCTTGGAATTATCCATGCCTGGCTCGCCGTGGTCCAGATAACGCAATTCATCAAATAAATTCGGACCAAAACCCGAACGCTTGATGGATTTGAGAAACTGCTTGGGAATAATCAGGTCAGTGTCGACGTTTTCACGATCGAGCGGAGCGACCAGGCCTTGATGTGTTGTAAATGCGTCCATGTCTTTTACCGGAAGTTACGTACGTCGACAAAATGACCAGCAATCGCAGCAGCGGCTGCCATGGCTGGGCTCACGAGATGGGTTCTGCCACCCTGCCCTTGACGACCCTCAAAATTTCGATTTGAAGTCGAAGCGCAACGCTCCTGGGGCTCAAGACGATCAGCATTCATCGCCAAACACATCGAACAGCCTGGCTCGCGCCATTCAAAGCCCGCCTCAATGAAGATCTTGTCCAGACCCTCGCGTTCGGCTTGTGCCTTGACCAAGCCGGAACCGGCGACCACCATTGCTTGACGCACATTGCTCGCGACACGTTTGCCGCGTGCAACTGCTGCGGCAGCACGCAAATCTTCGATGCGGGAGTTGGTACATGAACCAATAAACACGCGGTCGATTTTAATATCCTCAATCGGAGTATTGGGTTTGAGGCCCATATACAGGAGGGCACGCTCCATGCCGCTACGACGCATTTCGTCTTTTTCACGCTCAGGATCTGGCACGCGACCAGTCACAGGCAACACCATCTCTGGCGATGTGCCCCAGGTCACTTGAGGGACAATCTGACGCGCATCAATCTCGACGATGCGATCAAAATGTGCGCCTTCATCAGTGTGCAGAGTCTTCCAGTATGAGACAGCCTGATCCCACAATGCACCAGTTGGTGCAAAAGGACGACCCACAAAGTAATCGATTGTTTTCTGGTCGACGGCAACCATGCCAGAACGGGCACCGGCCTCGATCGCCATATTGCACAAGGTCATACGACCCTCTACGGACAGATCACGAATCGTGCTGCCAGCAAATTCGATCGCATGTCCCGTACCACCTGCAGTACCGATCACACCGATGATGTGCAGGATGATGTCCTTGGCAGTACAGCCGGCAGGAAGAGCGCCTTCTACACGTACCAGCATGTTTTTATTTTTCTTGGCTTGCAGAGTCTGCGTCGCCATGACGTGCTCGACCTCGGACGTACCGATGCCGAAAGCCAGCGCACCAAACGCACCGTGCGTGCTGGTGTGCGAGTCGCCACAGACCACGGTCATACCAGGAAGCGTTGCACCCTGCTCGGGACCGATCACATGCACGATACCCTGGCGCAGATCGTTCATGCGAAACTCAATCACTTGATGCTTTTCACAGTTCGCATCAAGCGTGTCTACCTGCAGCTTCGAAATAGGATCAGTGATGCCATGGGCACGATCAATGGTCGGCACATTATGGTCCGCAACGGCCAAATTAGCATTGAGGCGCCACAATTTACGGCCAGCTAGATCGAGGCCCTCGAAGGCCTGTGGGCTCGTCACCTCATGCAAAAGGTGACGATCGATATAAAGAATAGCTGTGCCATCTGATTCTTCTTGAACCACATGGGCATCCCAAAGCTTGTCGTATAAAGTTTTTTTCATGACGCTGTCTCTGCCACACACATTTGATAGGTTTAGCTCTTGATTATGCCATAGGGATCGGGCTGATCAAGCCTCGCCGAATGGCTTAGCTGACTATTGGCCGCACTGCGCCCGGTGACGCAAGGCGTGATCAATCAAAATAATCGCTAGTAAGGATTCCGCAATGGGTGTTGCCCGAATCCCGACACAAGGGTCATGTCGACCGAGTGTCTGTACTGATACAGGATTGCCTGCACGGTCAATCGAACGACGCTCGACGCGGATACTTGAAGTCGGCTTGATTGCCAGACTGACTGTGATTGGCTGCCCAGTAGATATACCCCCCAGTACACCACCCGCATGATTGGTCAAAAAACCAGAGGGCGTTATTTCGTCCCCGTGCTCCGAACCACGCTGCACGACGCTGTGGAACCCCGCACCGATTTCAACCCCTTTTACGGCATTCAGACCCATCATTGCATGAGCAATATCGGCGTCCAGACGGTCGTAAATGGGTTCGCCCCAACCGGCCGGCAATCCTTCAGCCACGACCTCAATGCGTGCGCCGATTGAGTCACCATCTCGACGCAGCTGATCCATGTAGGCCTCGAGCTGTGGCACGACCTCAGAATTAGCGGAATAAAAAGGGTTGTTCGGAACATGCTCCCAAGCCACAAAAGGCATGGGAATGGCGCCCAGTTGGCTCATATAGCCTCGCACTGATATGCCGTATTGCTGCTCAAGCCACTTTTTGGCGATCGCACCAGCGGCCACAGTTGGCGCAGTCAAGCGAGCTGAAGAGCGACCCCCGCCGCGTGGATCGCGGACTCCGTACTTTTTAAAGTAGGCAAAATCCGCATGTCCAGGACGGAAAGTATCCGCAATGGCACTGTAATCCTTACTGCGTGCGTCAACATTACGAATCAAAAGAGCGATCGGTGTTCCAGTGGTCTTTCCCTCGTACACACCGGACAAGATTTCTACTTGATCCGCTTCCTGGCGCTGTGTGACGTGACGAGAGGTGCCAGGTCGTCTTCTGTCAAGCTCAAACTGAATATCCTGTTCGGATAAGGCGAGTCCGGGCGGGCAACCGTCAACAACACAGCCAATGGCCGGGCCGTGGGACTCACCGAAGTTCGTGACGCAGAATAAAGTACCTAGAGTGTTGCCAGACATGGTTACGCAAGCCGTGAAAGTTGAGCGCGACGATAGAATTTCGCGCGGCAGACCACATTATTGCATCAGGAGGAGCAACTCACTTCTATTTTACTGGCCCAATGCGGAGGGAGGGCCGAGTAGGCCTCCATACCGGGTTGCGCGTCAAAAGGCTTAGACAAAACCCGCATCATCCGCTCGATCTCGGAGAAATCACCTTGTTGAGTCGCCTCAATGGTCTGCTGGGCTAGATAATTACGCAAGACATAGAGAGGATTCACCGAGAGCATGGAAGAAACACGTGTTTGCCACGCTAAAGGCTCTTGAGTCAGACGGTCGCGAAACCGCGCCAACCATGCGCCAGCCGCCTCGCGATCGATGAACAAGTCGATAAAAGGCGTTAAGGCGCCCTCGCCTTGGCCCGCCGTACCGCCAAGATCATGCGCAATCTGCTCATGCGTCGCTTGTGTCAAACCTGGCGCATAGGCGAGTTGACGGAATGTCATGCTGAAATCCGCATGGCTCGCCTGCATCACGCTCCAGAGATCATCAATCAACTCAGCATCGCTCTCTAGCCAAGTGTTTAAACCAAGCTTTTGACTCATGCGAGACTGCATTGCCGACAGGAAAGTCGGCTCGAACTGATCCAGCGCGCCCCTAAGCGCATCAGCGTCTGACACGATTGAGAACAAGCTATTGGCGAGTTGGTAGAGATTCCAGTGCGCAACAGCAGGCTGGGCATGCCAGGCATACCGTCCACTAGTATCCGTATGATTGCAAATATGACGAGCATCAAACCCATCTAAAAATCCATAGGGTCCGTAGTCAAGCGTCAACCCAAGGATGGACATATTGTCAGTATTCATCACGCCATGGCAAAACCCAACGACTTGCCAACTTGCCATTAACTCAGCGGTACGTCGGACAACGCTCTCAAGAAAGGTCACATAGCGCGCATCCGGGTTCTGTGTGGCGCCTGTCGACGACGCCAGCACCTCGGGATAGAAACGCTCAATCACATAATCCGCTAACTTACGAACTAAATCGGGGCGTTTGCGGGAGGCCCAATGCTCAAATGAACCGAAACGCACAAAGCTTGGTGCCATTCGGGCAACCACGGCCGCAGTCTCAACGGTTTCACGCATGACGGGATCATCCGCTGCCACAAGTGAAAGCGCACGGGTTGTCGGAATACCTAGTCCTTGCATGGCATGACTTGCCAGATACTCTCTCACCGACGAACGCAAAACGGCTCGACCGTCCCCCATGCGCGAATATGGGGTCATGCCGGCTCCTTTGAGCTGCACCTCCCAATTTCCGTATGGCCCGACAACCTCACCTAATAAATGAGCCCGGCCATCGCCCAACTGCCCTGCCCACACACCGAACTGATGACCGCTATAGACCGCAGCAAGAGTATCGCCGCCTGGCAGCGGACTCGTGCCACTGACAATGTCCAAAAACGCTTGCGACGTTAACGCTTGTGGGGACAAGCCTAAA
Organism: Zwartia sp.; assembly: GCA_030653405.1. Lineage (GTDB taxonomy): Bacteria > Pseudomonadota > Gammaproteobacteria > Burkholderiales > Burkholderiaceae_B > Zwartia. Next base: position 10,192 of record JAURZO010000146.1, read on the forward strand.
AGCGCCGCCGCATTGTGATCGGCATGGACCAGACGTGGATTTTTAAGAGGAGTGGTGGGTAGGCGCGTGTAAAACTCCAGACCAAGCGCGGCGAAACTATTGTCGGTCTGTAATTGATCTAGAGAGGTTGCGATTGGATTTTTCATTGACCAGAAACCTCAGGGCTCACTTTTGATTCATGTTGATCTAAAGCTTTAGCTTGGGCTTCGGCTTGTAATTTTTGCTGCTTGGCATACCGTTTCGCCGGTCTCACATAAAACAGAGCCGAAAAGAAAAAAATCGAAGACAAAATAATTTCAAGCCAAGCCATACCAATGGAAGGCCCTGGTGGGTCAGACATCACCCTCACGACGCCTTCCATCAAATACAAAAGCACCAGCATCGAGGCCCACTGAATCGTGTAAAGACTACCGCGAGATACGCCTCGAAATGCAAAGGCCAAGGGTAAAGCCTTGAGAAACAATAATGTGCCGCCTGGCCTGAGTGGGGCTAGCCAAATCTCCCAGAGCAGACACAACACAAACAAACAAAAGAGCGAGACCATAGCGGTACGCTGCAGCGCAATATTAAGCGTCGGTCTATTTGACATAAGAAGAGGAGCGGGTTGATTCATGCTGCTATTATCGCTTGTATGAAGGTTAATCATGCATTAACCACATCCTGCAAGTGAACCGCAGGCGGATCCAATCGAATGAAAACGCAATCGCCCTTTCGCGCAAAATTATGCACTCGGCTGAGCGCATGGCGTGTCATTGCAATGACCAGCGCGCAACGTCTAGGCCAAGTCGATGCGTTTGACCTTGCCGGCAGTCTCACTTTCACGACCGTGCTGGCGATCGTTCCCTTGTTAGCTGTCGCACTCGCTCTTTTTACTGCGTTTCCGCAGTTTCACGAATTCAGCGACGCCTTACAAGTCTTCCTGACAAATAGCCTGATGCCGCCCGTTGTGTCGGATAACGTGATGTCGTATCTCAACGACTTTGCGCTCCAAGCGAGCCGACTCACGGCGATTGGCGGAAGTTTTCTATTAGTCACAGTGGTTTTGCTCATTGTGTCCGTCGATAAGGCACTCAATGAGATCTGGCGCGTCAATCGCCCTCGTAGTATCGGACAGCGACTGTTAGTGTATTGGGCGCTTTTGACACTCGGGCCGCTGATGACAGGCGCAAGCCTCTGGGCAACCGCCCTTTTAGCGCGCGAATCATTCGGCGTGATCTCGCATATTCCCTATTTATTGGAGCTGACACTAGAAATATCGCCATTTGTTGTCAGCGCGGCTGGCTTTGCCGCCTTATTTTCTATCGTGCCCAATGCGCAGGTCGCACCTCGCGATGTCATGATCGGCGGCTTGTTGGTCTCTGCCCTGCTTGAATTGATGAAATTGGGTTTTGCGTATTATGTCTCTCAGATTTCAACCTACACCGCGATTTATGGCGCCTTCGCGGCTCTGCCTGTCTTTTTAATTTGGGTTTATTTGTCTTGGTTAAGTATTCTCTTTGGTGCAATTGTGGCGGCAAACTTGCCGTATTTGCGCCAGTCACGCCTACGCACTCGCGAACAACCCGGCGACCGTCTGCAGGATGCGTTGGATATCCTAAAAGAACTTAACCAGGCCAGCACGCAACGCCCTCCTGGCCGAAGCGTTTCACAGCTTGTTGATGCCCTGCGTTTGCCGCAAGACCATGTTGAGGTCATGCTCTCAAACCTGCAAGATCTGGGGCTTGTTGCCGCAACGCTCTTCCAAAAACGTGAACAATGGGTGCTTGTGTGCCCTCTTCACACGACCGGGCTCTCTGCGTTGATCAGACGATTTTTGTTCCATCGACACACGCTTCATCTCGATGACAACCCGGCACTTAAAAGTGCATTAGCTGATTTCATCAACCAAAATAAAGACACAATGTTGTCTGATGTGCTGTTGCAAAATGACATTCTCACCGACCAGCCCTTACAATCTGAAAAAAGCAGCACACAGGAGACGCATCATGTTAAAGGTCAGTGAAATTCTTCGGGTAAAGGGAAACACCCTTTTTACCGCCTCGCCTGAAACTTCAGTCATCCAAGCACTTGAAACCATGAGCGAGCAGGACATCGGATCCTTGGTGATTATGGATCACGGTCAACTTGCTGGCATGCTGACATTTCGGGAAATTATCCGGCATGTCAACGGCAATCATGGGGCGGTCGGATCCACGACCATCCGCAGCATCATGGATGCAAAACCGGTCAATGTTTCCCCCGATACTGAGGCAGACGAAGTTCAACGATTGATGCTCGAGAATCATTCTCGCTATATCCCAGTCATGGATGGAACGGTACTGATGGGGGTCATTTCCTTTTACGACATGGCTCAAGCGATTGTGGCGGCCCAGAAGTTCGAAAACTCTATGCTCAAAGCCTACATTCGCGACTGGCCTGAAGACGAATCAGAGTCGGCAAAGTCTTAGCCATCAGTTCCTGCCGGGGCCACTCGTCAGAATAGCTTAGGGGGACCCTGCCTCGATCGGTGCCGTACTGCCGACTTCAGCCCAAGCACGCCTGATGAGCTCTGCTTCATTCATATTTAATAGCTTCGAGTCAGACAGCATCCGTCGCCACAGCCGCGAGCGTGGACGACCGTTAAATAACCCTAGCAATGGCCTCACCACGATGCGAAGTGGTGTGTCACGCTCAATTTGTAGTGCCGCGTACCTCACAAGTCGGTCTATCAGCTCTTCTTCCGTAAGGGGTTGCTCCGATGGCCAAAAAGCAGATGACAACTCACTCAATACGGAAGGATTGTGCCAAGGTGCTCGTCCCAACATTACGCCATCAAACGTGTTGAGGGCATGCGCACAGTCCTCAACAGAACTTAGTCCGCCATTCAGCACCACGACCGCGTCAGGAAAATCGTGCTTTAGTTTTGCTGCCTCAGCATAGCGAAGCGGCGGAATATCGCGATTATCTTTAGGTGTCAGTCCTTTGAGCACTGCATTTCGTGCGTGAACGATGAAAACTCGACATCCTGTATCGTAAATTTTTCCAACAAAATCCCGAACAAATCCATAATCATCGTTGTAATCCAATCCGAGCCGATGCTTGACTGTGACAGGAATACTGACAGCATCCTGCATTGCCTTGACACAATCAGCGACAAGCTGCGGCTCTGCCATCAAGCAGGCGCCAAAAGCGCCCTTTTGTACGCGCTCTGAGGGGCAGCCACAATTGAGATTGATTTCATCGTAACCCCACTGCGCGCCTAGACGGGCTGCCCGACTCAACGCCTCGGGCTCACTCCCCCCTAGTTGCAAAGCAACCGGATGCTCCTGCTCATTAAAATCCAGATGACGCTCAATATCGCCATGTGTCAACGCGCCGGTGGTAATCATTTCTGTATACAGACGCGCATGCGGCGCC
>JAURZO010000209.1 GCA_030653405.1 Zwartia sp.
CTGTTGGAGGGGGATGGGCGTTAGTCGAAGCACTCGTCAAGGCGGGCGAAAATCTCGGCGTCAAATTCTTTTATGAAACGACGGCGGTAAAACTGATTCAAAGCGAGGATGGGACCGTCTGCGGTCTGCTGGCATCCAACAATCAAACTCGAAGCATCAAATTCATGGGTAAGGTGATGCTTGCCTGCGGCGGCTTCGAGGGCAACCAGGAGATGCAAGCGCTTTATTACGGCGCGAAGAGTCGCTACATCCGTCCAATCGCCCGTGGAGGCTATTACAACAAGGGTGAGGGCATCAAGATGGCGCTCGGGATCGGGGCTGCACCTTGTGGTGATTTCTCCGAATATCATGCCGAGCCGATCGACCCTCGATCCGGCCAGCCCGAACCCATCGTGTTTGTATTTCCGTATGGCATTCTGGTCACTACGGCCGGCAAACGCTTTATTGATGAAGCGTCCAATACGGTTGACGCCATTTACGAAAATATCGCGAGACTCATTAATGAATTACCAGGTGGTGTGTCCTACGTTATTTGTGACCAGAAACTTGATCTCGTTCCGAATTGGCAGCGCACGGTGCGAAGCGATCAAAAACCCATCACCGCGGACACCATCGAAGAACTTGCCGACAAGTTGGGCATTCCCTCTGCACAACTAGTCGAAACCGTCTCTCAATACAACAAGGCCACAAAGAAAGGAACCTTCAAGCCACTCGAGTTAGATGGCCTTGCCACAGAGGGCCTCACACCTCCAAAATCAAACTGGGCACTCCCTATCGATCAAGGGCCCTACCGCGCCTGGCCGATCAGCTCCGCGAATTGCTTCACCTTTGGTGGCTTGCGCTGCAACACCAACGCGCAAGTACTGGACACCGACGGCCGACCTATCTCAGGTCTTTATGCAGCGGGAGAGACCATGGGTCTCTATTACGGAAAATACACCGGTGCCACCTCTGTAATGAGGGGTTTGGTATTTGGCCGCTTAGCAGGGCAACACGCGTCACAAAAATAGACTTGCGTCAGCCCTCGCTCACGATGAGCGCGTGAATTGAATACTGGAGATTTCTGATGAGCCGAAGATTTGACGACTATTTTGAAAAGAAGACCATCCTCATCACGGGTGCCGCTAGCGGCATCGGTCGCGCTGCAGCGGTGTTGTTTGCCAAACAAGGTGCAAATGTTGTCTGCAGTGATGTCGACGACAAACTTGGTCTTGAAACACTCGCCTTGGTCCAACAAGCTGGTGCCGAAGGGATCTATGTACATGCCGACGTCACCTCCAGACTAGAGGTCCGCGAGCTCGTGAATAAAGGAATCCAGGCCTTTGGCAAAATAAGCTTTCTGCTTAACTCGGCAGGCTCTGCTATCAATCGTTGTAGCTTTCTCGACATTGATGATGCACTGCTCGATAAAACCTTCAACCTGAATTTCAAAGGCACTTTTTACGCGATTCAGGAAGTGCTGCCGAACATGCTGGAAAATAAACATGGCGTCATCATCAACATGGCGAGCATGGCACAAAAACGGGGTGGGCCTGGTACGTCCGTCCACTACGCTTCCGCTAAGGGTGCTGTCAGTACGCTAACACTTGGCGTCGCACGAGAGTTCGCCAGTCGCGGCATACGTTGCCTGTCAATCTCGCCTGGACCGATTGAGACCGCCTTTCAAGCCGCCTCAAATACGACCAAGGAGATGTCTGATAAGTTTGCTGCCGACATTCCTTTAGGCCGTATTGGACAGCCAGAAGAAATCGCGGAACTCGCGCTGTTTATGTGTTCGAACGCTTGTGAATACATGACTGCTGATACGGTGTATGTATCTGGTGGCGGCGGCTGGAAATGAAACAAATGCGAGCGGTTCAGATTACCCAGTATGGTGGTACTGAACAGCTATCACTGAATTCAGTTTCAATTCCCACACCGGCGCGCGGTGAAGTATTGGTCAAGATCGCCTATGCAGGCGTCAACTTTATGGACGTATACACCAGGCGTGGCGCTTATGCGGGCGCCTCCCCCTACGCCTCGGAATTACCTTTGACCTTAGGGATGGAGGGCTCTGGCTGGGTCGAAGCACTCGGCGAAGACGTTGACGACTTTAATTTGGGCGATCGCGTGGTCTTTTGTTTGTCACGCGGCAGCTATGCGGACTTTGCCGTCGTTCCCGCAAGCAAACTCGTTTTACTACCTCACACGATTAAGCTTGAGCTTGCAGCGACAGCGTATTTTCAGGGATTAACCGCACATTACCTCGCCCATGATACGAGTCGATTGCAACCAGGCAATACCTGCCTCATCTACTCGGGGTCAGGTGGCGTTGCACAGAACCTGATTCAAATGTTGAAACACCGACAGATTCGGATTATTGCCTCTGCAAACTCCACTGAAAAATGCAGTCTCGCCAAAACTGCAGGTGCGGACTGCGTTTCTCTTGACGACCCTCAGGACATACTCGATTCAGTCGCTGAATACACACAAGGTCAGGGTGTCGATGTTTTGTTTGACTCAGTAGGTCCGGCTCTTTTTGATACGAGCCTGAAAATACTAAAAAGAAAAGGTCTGTTTATTCACTACGGTGCAAACTCTGGAGCACTTGGACGGATTGATCCGATGCGTCTCGCTAACTCAGGATCACTCTATTTTGTCAGACCACGACTGAATGATCACATCAGCACTCGTGCTGAGCTTGTCGAGCGCTCTCAACAGCTATTCAATTTGTGGACTACCGGACTAATCACAATTTCACCTCAACGCGTCTTCGATCTAAGCGATGTCGGCCGCGCGCATCATGCGCTTGAAACCAGACAATCGATCGGAAAATCTATCCTGCGGATCACGACATAATCCCTGTTCAGGGACTTTCCATTTTTTTTACGGAGCTTTAAAGTGACCAATCAGACTCGCGAAATACGCCTCGCAATCCTCGATGACTACCAAGGCGTCGCACACAAAATCGTTGACTGGCGTCAGATCCCGGGTCTCTCGGTCGTGGCCTTTAAGGATCACGTGTACGACGAAGATGAACTGGTCGAACGTCTCTACGGCTTTGACTACGTCATGCGTATTCGAGAGCGCACCGAATTCCCCCGCTCCGTACTGAGTCGCCTCCCTCGTCTTAAACTCATCCTCGCAACGGGTATGCGCAACGCCAGATCGCTTGATCTCAAGGCAACCGATGAGTTGGGCATTGTCGTGAGCACAACCGATGCGCAACATCAAACTACGGTAGAGGTCACTTGGGCGCTCATTCTTGCCTTATTTCGTGCGATTCCTCAGGAAACAGCTTCGCTTCGCGCGGGAGGCTGGCAGACCACGGTCGGGGCAGGCTTGGCAGGTAAAACTCTGGGAATCATTGGCCTGGGTAATATGGGAATTCCTGTTGCTCAGATCGGAAAACTCTTTGGCATGAATGTGATCGCCTGGAGTCGCAACCTCACTCAAGAACGCACGAGCCCACACGGCGTGCAATGCGTGACAAAAGAAGAGCTCGTCGAGCGTTCGGATGTCATCACGATTCACCATCCGTTGACCGATAGCAGTCTGGGCCTGATCGGCGCTCAGGAAATCGACCGAATGAGACCCGGTGCATTTCTCATCAATACCTCCCGAGCACAAATTGTCGATGAGGAGGCCTTAATTAAGGGCCTCACAGAGCGTCGCATCGGTGGTGCCGGACTAGACGTCTTCTCCATTGAGCCCTTGCCCCAGGGTCATCCTTTCCGGACCTTGCCTAATGTCATCGCCACACCGCATATTGGCTTTGTCACACAGGAAAATATGGAAGAGTTCTACACCAAGTCTTTCTCAAATCTAAAAGCATTTTTAGCTGGCAAGCCCGTCAACGTGATCAATGCAGAGCATCCTTTCCTGCCCGACTCGCAAGTCGCAAAGCAGATGCACAAGAGCCCCTTGCAAAAGCTCTAGGGTCACCTTGGCGGAGCCCAAGCCGCCTCGTTACAATAGTCAAATGAATAAGCCTAAATCCACACGTACCAAAGCGATTGCCGTGCAACCCAACGATGACGATGATTTGCCGCGCGGCGAACGCGCTTACCGCTACATCAGACAGGCGCTGGCGACACAAAAACTGATGCCCGGTGATCGTCTACGCGAAGTAGACCTCGCCGAGATGATTGGACTCAGTCGCACACCGATACGCGAGGCGCTCGCTCGCCTGGAGTCAGAGGGCCTCGTCGTACATGATGCCACGTTGGGAATCATGGTCGCCGAGCTCGACTACAACATGATCACAGAGCTCTACTTCATGCGTGAAGTCCTTGAAGGCACGGCCGCCAAACTCGCGGCCCAGCATGCCTCGGATGTCGAAATTTCTCTACTCGAGGATATGTGCGCCCAATATGCCGACTCCGTAGGCAATGATCAACAGCTCGCACGGAGTAATCGTCAATTCCACGAACTGCTCTACAACTGCAGCCATAATCGCTACTTAATCAAGATGCTCAAGACCCTTCACGATACGCTGACTCTTTTAGGTAACACGACGCTGACTGATCAAAAGCGCGTCAAGGATACGATCAAAGAGCATGAAGCAGTCGTGAGCGCCATCAAGAAGCACGATCCCGACACCGCGGAAAAGGCACTACGAGAACATATTTATGCTTCTCAGAAAATGCGGATCCGTCGCCTGATCGTCTCCAAATAGTCATTATGCGTGCCCCGTGCGAATGACCTCATTGCATCATTTAAACGGGACACGCACCTGAAGGCTATTTTTGTAATGCCTGAAGTACCTGGCTCACTTTGAGTGAGGTTCCATCCAAGATTAATGCCTGCGCAGTCAGCGCCTGCTCCTTGGTAAGATGCATGGTCGCGTTGGACATAAATTTCTCAGAAATATCCTCACGTGACAACGCGCGGGAACCCGCGCCCTTGTTGACAGGCACATAGCGTGAAACCTCTGTGCCATCTTTAAATTTGACTGTGACGCCTCCAGAAAAATACCGTGGAAACTCAGACTTTGTATCTGCCGCACACAGCACTTTTTTAGCAAGCTGTTGTACTTGTTTGGATTGAAGCGTCTGCGCCTCCAGTTCTGGCAAGCCAAAATAGCCCTTTATCAGGCATACCGCGACAACATAAGGCGCACTGAACTTGGCTTCATAGTCAGTTGTGGCGTTGTGTTTTTCTTCGATCGGCTCCGCCACAATGTGCAAAGTCGGCTCAGGTAGCAACACCTCAATTTTATCGATATGATCGATACGGTCTTTGACTTCGTCAAACATCTCAATCGCCGCGTCGGCTGCACCATGAATGAAATGGCATACAGGATATGGCTTGATAACCGTTCCGAGCATTTGCCAGTCAACACCCAGATTTTTACTGATCAACGCAATGTCTGTTGGCGCGCCATGCAGATGGGTATCGAACAAACCAAAGCGACCCTCATAAGGACGTGAAGGCGCGACAAAACCTTTGCCGGCCAAATGTGCTGCCGTAATGCCAGCAACCGCCCCCCAGCCAGGATGAAAACGTTTGGTCCAGGCGCCTTCTTCAAGGAAGACTTGGACGCCAGAGGCTGTGCTGGCGGTAATGCCTTGTGCACTCCACATCGCCTGAGCATTCATCCCCATCAGCTTGGCTGCAACGAGCGCGGAACTGAAGTGCGACACAATTCCCGTTGCATGAAAACCCACGTGATGAAAGCCACCTTTCACTGCGGCACCCAAACGAATCGCAGCCTCCACGCCCACCACATAAGCGCACAAAACATCTTCCCAGCTCGCATTCACCTGCTCACCAATAGCCAAGGCCGTCGGCAAACTCGCAACGGTCGGATGCACAATACTCATCGGATGCGTGTCGTCATAATCCAAGCCGTGGGCTAAGAGGCCATTTGCTAAAGCAGCATCCCGCGCCGCGAATTGCGTGCGTGTGCCAATGACCGTACTCACGCCGGGTCCGCTCACAGCTTGTATTCCAGCCAACGCTACCGGAGCGTACTCTTGAGTGTGCGAAGCAAGAGCCAAGCCAACAGCATCCAAGATATGCAACCGCGCACGCTCTACAACCTCTGGTGGTAATTTTTTAAACTGCGCCGTATACGCAAAATTCGCAAGGCTTTCCGCAGGATTCGCGACGCGTGCTTCAGTCTTGGAGATTGATTTTGTCAGGTTAGATGTGGTCATGTTGATTTCCAGATTTCCCAAGAAGACTATTTAGCAATTTGATGAATACGTTCAATGAGCCTCGAGCTGTTATCAATGGATATCGAGCTCTACAAAGGGGCCATGCTGCTGTCCCCCATATACATCGGAGTCCAGAATGTCTCCGGAAATGACTGGTCGCGGAATAGTGACTTTGATCGCATTCGCCGCAGGATACTCAATGACTTTAATCGTTGACGCATCCACGCCATATGTGTTTGCGATCCATTGAGTGGAAATAATTTTTGCATCGCGCACTTTTTCGTAACCTGCAGTATTTTTAAAAATGATATCAAACGTCAGCTCAAACGGACCAGCGTTTTTACTGCGTATTAGCCTTGTCATTTCCCAGAGTTTCATTTTTAGAACCTCACATCAGAGTATTCAATTGGAAACATTTCAAGCGGATTTGCAGGTATCACAACGTGATTCATATTGAATCGATACGTTGCACCGCGTTGGATTTCCGCCGGTGAATACGGATAGGCGATCGAGGTAATCAAGCCACTCCATTCCGGGATCGGAAAATGCACCGCGATATGACTGACTGATTTCATCAACGAAGTCGCCAGCTCTTGGGTCTGCGCCGTCACCTGAAATAACAAGCCGACTTCGTGCCCGATCTTATGCTCTGGCTCCATGCTTCCCATCGTTGCATTCTTTCCGATGACGCGCAGATCCAATCTGTATTTTTTTTCAATGCCTGCGCCATAGATACTTTCGATGCGCTGTTTTGCAGTGACGAGCAGCTGCTCAAGCCATGGGTCTAGTTGCCTCAGGATCAATGGATCGCGAACCGTTCCGATAATGATCGACTGGTACCCTGCGAGCTCGGCGCCCTCGAGCTTAATGGTGTATTGATCTGACTTTCGAAAGGTACTGCCCGAGACGCGGACTGCACGGTCCGAAATCGCCTCATAGCGTGCTTGTCTTGTATCAAGAACGCCTGAAGGTTCAATCAACTCATAGGGTGATGCGTTCTCGTACAAATTATGCGAAGCGACGCTATCGGGATCACAGTAAAAATCAGGGTTAGGCGCATCAATAATAAAATGGTCATCACGCACAATGGCAAAGTTGCAGTCAGGATATTTTCTCTGCACCATGCATGCTGCACCACACTCCATTATTTTGGCGGCATGCCAAGCCGAGGCTGGGTTAATGCCATGCATCACAGGTACTGCGGCAAAGATGGACGTGTCGCTTGATCGTCCTGCGATAACAACATCGCAGCCATGCTCGAGCGCTTCAATAAATGGTTCCGCTCCAGCCATCCCTACAATATGCGTACTTCGGTCGATCACCGCTTCGTCTAGATGAGGCGCATTTTCCAACGGTCTGATTTTTCCATCACGCAATTTTTCTTTTAAGTAATCTTTATTTTGTTCGCTATGTATCGCACCCAAGCGGAAAGACAGTTTTTCTTCACGCGCAATCTCGCGTGCAATCCCTATCAATCTTTCAAGATGGATATCGGATCCAGATGTACATGCCGAGCCCACAATCACTGGGATGCCTGCGCTACGACCTGCGAGAAGCATTAGCCTAAGATCACGCTTATATGCGGCGCTCGAGAACATACTATCCCCGGATCCTAAGTAATGCGGACCTGGGTCTGTCGAGCCCGAGTCTGCACCAATGAAGTGGGGCTTGAGCGCCATCGCTCGCCGAATGGTGTCCTCCTTAAAGCCGGAGCCTAACATCCCTGTCGCAGATAAAACGCGAACCTCTTTCATCTCTTGCGTCTCCATTTAGTCAAACGATTGACTCATTTTTTCTGTTCAACTCAGGGTTGACATTTATATTTGTATCCCGCAGTATACAAAGGTCTACAGCCTCAGGGGAATTTTTCTATGAGCTCAACTGAAAAATTAGGAAGCATCGAATCCATTCTGCGTGCCGCGGGACTGATGGATGCCGCTCACCAATTCCCCGATGATATGTTGGCGGCCGCTCAGACCGCCGCGCGAGTGCGGGCTACCTTGCCGCCACCGACAGACAATGCGCAAGAGCCATGGCCGCCCATGCGCGTGAGGGTCACGTCATGCACTGGCTAACTGCGTCTCAAATTGCAAGCGGCTACAGCGATGGACTCTTCTCGCCGACTGAACTTGTGCGACACCTGTTGGCCAGGATTGACAAACTCGATGGAGATTGCAACGCATTTATTCGCCTTGACCACCAAGGCGCGCTCGACTCAGCGCAGCAGGCAGAAAAAGATATTCATGCAGGCAAACAAAGAAGCCCTTTACACGGCGTGCCAATTGGCATCAAAGACATCATTGATATTGCAGGCGAGGCTACCACCTGCCACTCTGCACTCATGCTTGATCATGTCGCAAAAACCGATGCTGCAGTCATTCGAAACCTGAGGGCGGCCGGTGCAATCATCTTTGGAAAATTATCTCTTCACGAGTTCGCGATTGGAGGTCCTTCCTTTGATCTGCCTTTTCCTCCTGCCCGCAATCCCTGGAATCTCAACCATCACCCAGGCGGATCTTCCTCTGGCTCTGGTGCTGCGCTTGCTGCGGGGTTTTTGCCTCTCGCCCTGGGAACAGACACGGGCGGCTCGATACGGAACCCAGCGGCAGCATGCGGTATCGTCGGCTTGAAAGCAACGTACGATTTAGTTTCACGACAGGGAGTATTTCCGCTCTCTTTCTCGTTAGACCATGTTGGCCCGATGTGTCGGTCTGTGGAGGATGCAGCTTTGCTGCTAGACACGCTAGCCACAACGCTCACGAGCCAGCCACAACCCTCTTTCGCGAGTGACCTTCAGCGAGGCGTCAAGGGGCTTCGCATTGGATTCATTCGAAACATTCATGAGCGCGACATGCCTGCTGACCCAGAGGTCACAACGGCATTGAATGAAGCCGCGAACACTTTTAAAGAATTGGGTGCAAATGTCCAGGAAGTAGAACTTCCCCACTTTAACGAGATGTCCGCCGTTCAAAAGGTCATTCAAATGTCCGAAGGCTGGGCGGTGCATGCCAACGGATTATCTTCCCGCGCCGAGCAGTATGCCCAAACCTCTCGTCGCAAGCTTCTTCCTGGCGCATTTTTCTCAGCTGCGGATTATGTGCATGCAATGCAACGTCGAGGGCAGTACATGCGTGTTGTTGATGACATCTTGTGCGACTACGATGTTTTGCTTTGCGCCAATGCGATGGAACCAGCCTGCCGCATTGATGATGAGCCTGAGTTGCTGAGAACTTACTCCCGACAGGCCCGTGCAATTTTTAATTTAACTGGCCACCCAGCCCTCGCGCTCATGAGCGGACTAAGCAAGTCAGGTCTCCCCCTTTCCATGCAATTAGTGGGGCGCTATTTCGATGAACGGACTGTACTTCGTGCAGGTGCCGCTTTTGAACGCGCCACGAACTGGCATCACATGCATCCGCAGTTAGATTAATGCTAACTATGCATCAACTTCAATTGTTTTTTCTGATTATTACCTGACATCATTTTTCGCTATTGTTATTGCTTCTGATTTTGGTGTTGCTTGTCCTTTCTTCTGTTTAGTTTTTTGTTAACAGCTCATTGCTCTAGCAAACTTAAAGGTGCTGCCATGAATCAATTCTTGAACGCGTTACTCCGAGGTGCTTGTGTCGCGACAGCTTCGCTGCTGCTTTCATTTTCAGTAAACGCTCAAACCTATCCCAACAAAGACATTTCTTTTATTGTTCCATTTAATCCTGGTGGTTCAGCTGATCCGTTATCCCGAGCATTTGCTGCTGAACTAGCCAAAGCGCTTCCCGGCACAGTAAACATCATCAATCGT
>JAURZO010000215.1 GCA_030653405.1 Zwartia sp.
GTCAATTGCCGATCCACGACCGCTATTTTTTTACAACCAAGGGCATGAAGACACATCATCCGCAGGCTGGATCCGCCCAACTCATCAGCTATTTTGATCTTGTCGACTTCAGGCTACTCCTGCATGTCGCCGAGACGCTGAGTTTGTCAAGGGGCGCTGAACTCTCCAACATGTCTGCGCCCGCTGCGAGCACCAGAATCAAAAAGATTGAAGAAGTGCTGGGGACCAAGCTTTTCGTCCGGAACTCCCATGGCTTATCACCAACCCCCTTGGGTCTGAGCGTCTTAACAAACGCCAAGAAAATTCTCTCGCAGTTTGAGCAAATGCTGGGAGAGCTGAGCTCAACTTCAAATTTGATGAAGGGCGACATCCGACTGCATGCCAACACCCTATCGACACATGGCTCAATGCCTAACCTCTTGCAGCGTTTTCTGCTGCAGTATCCTGAAATCAATATTATTTTGCAGGAGCATGCCTCCTCAAATATCACCCGATCGCTCGTAAGTGGAGAGGCGGATATTGGCATCTTGGCATCCGAAACACGAAGCGACCGACTCGAGTACCTGCCTTACAGCAAAGAACGTTTGGTGCTCGTCATCCCTCTTTTGCATCCTCTTTCCGCCACGTCCTCACTTTATTTTCACCAAACGCTCGGCGCAGATTTCATCGGTCTGCCAGAGCATGCAGCGCTTCAACATTTCATTATGCGGGTGGCCGGTGATGAAGGTGCCTCGATCAAGTTGCGTATTCAAGTCAATAATTTTGACGCCTTATGCAAGCTTGTAGAGTCCGGCATTGGCGTGGCCGTCATACCTGAAGCCATCGCGGTCTCTCAGGCGCGTGCACGCCGCATCACAATTGTGACGCTCCTCGATCGATGGGCAGAACGAGAGCTCTGCATTGCAATTCGCAAGGGCGAGTCGCCTTCACTGCCCGTACAACGTCTCATTGATACGTTACTAGGAGACCATCCGCAAATACCTAGCCCGTAGACAGTAACGTTCCTAACACGCCTGCATCGGGTAACGAGTTGACTTGCCAGCATTGCTCAAGACCCTTGAGGACTTGTGTCGCGGGCAAAATATCCGAAACCAGATCAGTAAACTTCTGATTCAAGTTCTCGTCACTCATCGGACGCTCCAAGCTTCCTAAAGCATGATCAACATGGTGGCGATGTACCGTCCCATCATTTAGAGTGACCGTAATATACGCCTCGTCGACCCGAATGCTGGCATCAACCTCAACAGAAACTTTCTGTCTCAGTGCAGTGACCTCTTCTCCTTGCACAGCGATGTCACTGTAATGTTTAGACGAGCTGAAACCTGTCAGCGAAACTATCGCGGCTGAATGATAAACACTGAACTTCCCCTCCAGCCCAGTCGTGGGCTGAGGTTTACCCGTTAGTTCGACGACCAGTGGATTGACACGCAGATGCAAAGATGTGATGTCCTGAGGCTTAAAAAGCTGCTTGGAATGTAGTGCGATACAACCATCAATGATCGGATGAATGACTAAGCCACAAGCGTAGGGCTTGAAAGCATTGTCCATGACAACCCATTTTTCACCCAGGCCTTCGATCGTATCGTTCAAATGGGGCTGGGTAGACATCACTCTAGCAAAGCCTCTCGGGGCTTCGATGATACGCTCCGAGCTTGTAAACCCAGCGCGTGCCATCAACGCCGCGCTCAGGCCGCTCTGTGCAGCGCGACCAGGGTGCAAGCTTTTGCACATCGTCCCGAATACCTCTCGCAACCCGGATGCCTGAGTCGCGGCAATGCCAAAAGCCCAAGCCATCTGTTTCGCATTGAGCTTTAACGCACGCCCGACTGCAGCTGCGGCACCAAACCCGCCAACCGTACTTGTGACATGCCAGCCAATGTCGTAATGGGCGGGACAAACTCCAAGCGCAATTCGACACTCAACCTCGATGCCAAGCGCGATCGACTCGACAAATGTCGGGCCATCAATTTTATGAAACTGTGCCAACGCGAGCATTGCAGACAAAACGGGGCCGCTCGGGTGGACCAGCGTCGCATGATGCGTGTCATCAAAGTCCAGCACATGCGAACTAATGCCGTTAAAGAGCGCAGCATGCAACGCATCCACACGCTCACTTCGCCCAAGCACACTCGACTGTCCAATACCCATAAACGGACCGAATGCTGCTAAAGCATTGGTCACGGCTGCATGACGAGACCCACCAATTGCGCAGCCAGCCCAGTTGACCAGTCCTCTGGCCACTTGATGCCGAACCTCAGGTGGCAGGCTATTCGAGTCGAAATGCGAAACGAATTCAGCAAGTATTTTTGTGACTGGAGTGTCTTTTGCTGCAGGCTTTCCCGTTTCCCCTTGTAATTTAGTCATCGCCATCCACCCACTTGCACAAAATGATCAGAGTTCTATTGTCGATATTTTTATTGAACCTGAATTCACATTTGTGGAATGTCAGTTTTGGCGATGCCTAAATCAGCAAAGTTGCCTCAAGATCAGTTCGTTTCTAATTTCGCGTCCGTCACAATTTTTTTCCAGCGCGGCACGTCGACTGCCAAGAATTTTGCGAATTCTTCGGGAGTATCAGATTTAATATTTCCCCCTTCCTTCGATAATTCTTCAACCAACTTCGGATCCTTCAGAATCTTAACGACTTCTTGGTTCAAGCGATTCACAATGGCCGCAGGTGTGCCTGCAGGTGCGACCAAGCCATACCAGTTCTCAATCTCGAAGCCCGTCACGCCTGCTTCAGCAACAGTCGGGACATCAGGGAAAGCAGGTGATCGGACCCCTGACGTCACAGCGAACGCGCGAATCTTGCCGCCCTCAACGTGTGGCTTGACGACTGCAAGCGTGCTGAAATACATCTCGATACGACCGCCAATCATGTCAGTAATCGCAGCGGACTGGCCTTTGTAAGGTACATGCACAATCTTGATTTTGGCCTCAGAGCCAAACATCTCACCGGCTAAATGACCTGCCGTACCGGAACCAGGTGATCCATAGCTCAACGCACCAGGCTTAGCCGCGGCCGCCGCGATCAGTTCTTTCAGCGTTTTAGCTTCTAACGTTGCGGGGCCAACAATCACAAGCGGTGCTGAAACGAGGCGCGTGATGGGTGCAAAACTTTTGATGGGATCGTAGTTCAGCGTGCTTCTGAGTGCTGGCGCAATGCCCAAGTTGGCAGCCTGAGCAAACAGAATGGTGTACCCATCCGGCTTTGACTGCGCCACAAAAGAGGCTGCAATCGATGAACCCGCTCCAGGTTTGTTTTCAACAATCACAGGTTGATTCATCGCTGTAGACAATTTGTCGCCCACAGAACGTGCCATCAAGTCCGAACCACCACCGGGCGGGAACCCAACAACAATTTTGATCGGTTTATTTGGATAGTCCTGTGCCGCAACCGAAGGCGGCATCGCGGCGAAAAATCCGCCCGCAATGAGTGCCGCGATACCGCGACCAACATATTGAGTCATGCATGAATGAATCATTTTTTTTGATCTCATTTTTTGTCTCCAATTGACGCTTAAATCAATTTATTCCGATTGAATCTAGTTAGCGCATTGGCACAATTTAAAAAAGATGCGCCAATGAACCGTAAACATTAATTCACTTTGATCCCTGCCTTCTCCACAACAGGTTTATACATTGCGAGGTCTCGATTGATCTCTTCCCCAAACTTCGCAGACGTCATATTTGCCGCCTCAATACCCGAGCCAAGTAGTTTTTCCTTGACTGCCGGTTCCTGCAAAACCGCGTTGATTTCTTTGTTCAGCTTGGCAATGATGGCAACAGGTGTCTTGGCAGGAGCCATGATACCGACCCACGAGTTCAACTCAATCCCGGGGATACCCGACTCTTTAAAGGTAGGGATATCGGGATACGCGACAGAGCGTGTCGCACTCGGCACACCCAAGGCAACCAACTTGCCAGCTTTAAGATGCTGATTAATGGAAGCCGCCGATGCAAACGTCAGAGGAATATGACCCGCCAAAGCGTCAGCAACGGCTGGACCGCCCCCTTTATAGGCGACATGCACAAAATTGGAGTTCGTCTGTTGCTTTAGCAACTCTCCTGCGAGATGAACAATGCTTGCATTGCCAGACGTTCCGTACGACAGGCCCCCTGGTGTGGCATTCGCCAGGGCGACCAACTCCTTGAGGTTCTTTGCTTTGACGGCGGGATTGGCGGCCAGAATAATCACTGAGTTACCGATCTTGGCAACAGGTGCAAAGTCTTTGAGCGTATCGAAGCCAATTTTTGAATAGGCATGCGGATTTATGACCAACGTGCCATCAAGGGCGAGAAACAGGGTGTAGCCATCAGGCGCCGAGGTCGCGACGAGTTGCGCGCCAATGTTGCCTGAAGCGCCAGGTTTATTCTCGACGATCACTTGCTGCCCTAGTCGCTTGGACAGCGCCTCTGCAACAATGCGTCCGCTGGTATCAGTCACGCCACCGGGCGCAAAGGGGACGACCAACTTGATCGTCTTGGTAGGATAGGCATCCGCCGTCTGAGCGAGCGCGGGTGCAACCACGAAAGCTGCTCCTGTCAACGCAAGCAACGCAGTACAAAGTTTTTTAGCAATAAAAGTTTGCTGGATTTTCATTTCTATCCCCTTAAAGATTGGCACTTGAAGCGCCTTTTGTTCAACATTTATTTAAGTGCAACCGCAAATCCGCGCTGTACTGCGGGTCGAGCCATCATCATTTCGTACCAACGTTTCACGTGAGGAAAGTCCGCCAAATCAACCTGGTGCCGCGGATGACGCCACACCCAGCCCAAAATAGCGAAATCGGCTATCGAAATGTCGCCTGCGAAAAAGGTCTGCTCGGCAAGTCTGCGATCCATCACACCGTAGAGTCGACGTGTCTCGTTCATGAAACGCTGAACACCGTAGCGCTTGTCGTCCTCATTGGTCAGGCCAAGGAAATGATGCACTTGACCCGGTATTGGGCCGAACCCTGCCATCTGAAACATTAACCACTCAAAGACTGAAACCCGTGCTGCACCTGAAGCGGGCAAAAACTTACCCGTTTTTTCCGCCAGATAAATCAAAATCGCGCCGGATTCAAACACACTAATCGGTTTTCCATCCGGCCCATCGCTGTCGATAATGGCCGGGATTTTGTTGTTAGGGCTAATTTTTAAAAACTCAGGCTTGAACTGCTCGTCTTTACCGATATCGACCGGTGTGACGGAGTAGGGTAAACCCATCTCTTCGAGTGCCACTGAAATCTTGCGCCCGTTTGGGGTATCAAATGAAAAAAACTGGATCGTCATAGCGAAATGTCTCTCAGGTTAGGTATTTGACTAGCTTGCGTCTGACTATACCCATTCTTCGAGCTTTACGACACAAATCATCTTTGAGGAATCTTAAGCAGACCTGCGTAGCCTTAAAGACCTACTTTTTCAAGGATATCAATAGATTAATTAGTCTTATCGTTATAATTTTCTATCACTCAACGCGAAGATATCTAGTTGATTACTGCCACACACTTTGACGTTTCCTAGCAAAAATCAATTATCAATAAACAGTCAGACACTATCTCTAGACGTCATAAGCCATTTCATTAGTTAGATTGATCTATCGGAGCATTTATGAAAACCTTTTCTCGCTCAGTGGGCGCCTTGCTGTCGGTCATGGCCTTTTCAGCTATGGCTCAAAGCGCAGACAACTTCCCCAGCAAGCCCATCAACATGGTGGTGCCATTTGCTGCAGGCGGACCGACTGACAACGTCGCCCGCTCTCTCGCAGAAGCCATGCGCCCAACACTCAAGCAGACAGTTGTCGTCGAGAACAAAGCCGGTGCTGGCGGCACGCTTGGTAGCTCCTACGTTTCTCGTGCGAATCCAGACGGCTACACCGTGCTGTTGATGCATGTGGGTTTCACAACGGCGCCCTCGTTGTACAAAAAACCCAACTACAACCCCATCGAGGGTTTCGAACCGATTGGTCTGGTCGTAGATGTGCCGATGACCATCGTGGCGCGCTCAGACTTTCCTGCCAACAACATCAAAGAGTTGGTTGAG
>JAURZO010000218.1 GCA_030653405.1 Zwartia sp.
TGGCGGCCATCAGCAAATACTCGGCCGCAAGTTCGAGGTTATGCATGCGAATCTGGTCAACGTATGACAAATATTGCCGGGTGACCTCGGCCATCGGGATATCCAGAACATTGAAGTTCTGCTTACGGATCAGGTACAACAGCAAGTCCAGCGGTCCCTGAAAAGTCTCCAGGAACACCTCAAGCGCATCGGGCGGAATATAAAGATCGTTGGGTAACGCGAACAGAGGTTCCCCATAGAGGCGTGCGAGTGCCACCGCATCAATCACGTCCGGCGTCGTGTCAATCGAAGGATCGACAAGCTCGCTGATGCGATCGCCTGAAACTTTGCTACCAGCCATTCTTAGTTGTTCTGATAAACGTAAGGGTCTTGACGTACCCGCGCCTGCTTAAAGCCCTCGGCAAGCTCAGGGTCTTGAGGGCGATCCCAAAGCCGGGCCCGCCCATCACGCTGACGCTGCTCTACATCGGGATGCTCCGCTTTATATTTTTGGAGAAACTGGGTGATTTCGGAGGTGTATTGGTCTGCCATGACTCATCGACAAAAGGTTAGACTGCCTTCTAGTGTACTGTAGAGCCGGTCGAACCCACATACTCTTCAACTCCCCATGTCTCGTCAGATCCCCACGCCCTCCGGCAAGGACGCTCACCCCTCCTTAACCACTGACTCGCCGCACGACAACGAACTCTCTAGCGACCCACTCGCGCCACCCACCCCCGCACAGCGCATCTTGCCCTTTATTGTCGGCTGTGCGTTGCTCATGCAAATGCTCGATTCCACCGTGGTCACCACAGCGCTCCCCGCCATGGCGCTTGATCTTGGATCTGACCCCATCAGCATGAACATCACCATCACGTCCTATTTGATCGCGGTGGCTGTTTTCGTGCCGATCAGTGGCTGGGCAGCAGACCGCTATGGCGCAAGGCGAGTATTTATCGCGGCGATCGCGTTGTTCAGTCTGAGCTCACTGACCTGCGCTTTGTCCAATTCACTGATGCAACTTGTCATATCCCGTGTCATTCAAGGACTAGGGGGTGCGATGATGGTTCCGGTCGGGCGCATCATTTTGCTCAGAACCATTCCTAAACATAACTTATTAAAAGCCATGGCCTTGCTGTCCATGCCAGCTCTGATTGGTCCCATGGCCGGTCCCCCTCTCGGAGGTTTGTTGGTGACATATGCGTCCTGGCACTGGATTTTTCTCATCAACATCCCAATCGGGATGCTCGGCATCTGGCTGATCATGCGCTATGTCAAAGAACCTCCAGCTCCTCTTAAGCTTCCTGGACTCGACCTCGTGGGATTTTTATTAAGTGCGGTTTGTATGGCAGCACTCGTTGGGGGGTTTGAGTCGCTCGGACAGGGCGGCCCCGCACCATGGATATCGATCGCGATTATCTCAACGGGCCTGATCACCGGCTATCTGTATGTTTTGCATGCCCGTAAACATCCCAACCCGATTCTGGACCTGTCATTGTTGCGCATCCAGAGTTTTCGGGCCGCCGTTCTGGCCGGCAATCTCTGCCGTTTCGGTGTCGGTGCAACGCCCTATCTGTTAGCACTGCTCTTACAAATCGGCTTTGGCATGACCGCTTTAGCAGCAGGCCTCATCACCTTCGTTGGCGCAATCGGTTCACTTTTAATGAAATTTGCCGCACCGAGGATTCTCAATCGCTGGGGATATCGGCATGTGCTGACCATCAATGCTGTCCTGACAGGGATCAGTCTGGCGGCCTGTGCGAGCTTTACCCCGGAAATGCCTGCATTAATCATGCTGGGTATATTGTTGATCGGAGGCTTTTTCCGTTCGCTTCAGTTCACTGCAGTCAATACCCTCGCGTATGCTGATATCTCGCAGGCGGGCATGAGCCGTGCCAGCAGCTTCGCGGCCATGGCGCAGCAACTTGGAATCAGTCTGGGGGTTGGTGTGGCGGCTGAATCTCTCAGCCTGAGCATGGCTTGGCGCGGGGCCGACACGCTTATCGCTGCCGACGTGATGGTGGGCTTTGTTGTGATCGGCACGTTATGCGCACTGGCGAGCTTTTCGTTTTGGAAACTGTCACCAAGCGCTGGCGAATCGTTACGCCAGCGCAAAACCAGCTCAACGACTTAGTCGACTTTAGCGCCAGAAAGCTTGACCAGCTCCTGATACTTTTGACGCTCTTGCAAAACCATCTCGGCAAACTGAGCAGGCGTCAACACAATGGCATTTGAACCCATTTGTTTGAGCCGAGCGTCAATGGCCGGATCAGCCATTGCAGTGGTGTATGCCTTGTGAAGCTTTGACACTACATCGGGAGGCGTGCCAGCAGTCGTAAAGACGCCAAACCATGTGCCGATATCGAAGGGTTTGATACCCGTCTCTTGCACGGTGGGAACCTCTGGCAAGATGTCAGAGCGCTTATCTGTCGTCACGGCTAATGCAACAACCTTGCCTTCCTTAATCAAGCTCGCCGCAGAGGCCAGGTTATCAAACATAAAGTCCGACTGACCCGACAAGAGCGCGAGCTTGGCTGGAGCGGCACCTTGATAAGGGATATGTACCGCTTTGACTTGGGTACGCGCAGCCAATAATTCACCCGCCAGATGCCCTGCACTGCCCGAGCCGCCAGACCCGTAGTTCAATTTACCGGGATTCGCCAGAGCGTAATCCACCAGATTCTTCATCGTCCGAATGTTGTGCTTGTCAGCGAATTCTTTGTTCA
>JAURZO010000224.1 GCA_030653405.1 Zwartia sp.
CGCAAGGCCAGCCGCAACGCCGGATCGATCACAGCCTGCGCGATTTTGATCGCTTCATCGCTAATGTGGATTTTGCTAAAGGGCTTTTCCTGGTCCGTGGAAAATGCCGCATGCACGAGAGACAGAAAATTTTTGGCGATATGGATATGGGGGTTGTAATGGACCTTGTGCGTCAGCATATTGCCACGCCACAAACCCTCGCCATGAAAGATGTGGTAGCCCACCCGACGCCGCGCACCGCTTAATCCGGTGAGCAGTGCGGTAAAGCGTGAGAACAGCTCAAGATCAATGACGGTGTCAATCTTGCGGGCGCGCGCCCAGAGAAAAAACTTAAGGGTATCGACGGCTAAACGCACCACCGAACTCGAATCGATGGTGAAAATATTCTGATCCGGGACGGTGTTGAGCAGGCTCAGACTGGCACGATTATTTTTAAAAATCAGAAAGAAGATCTCAGCGCCCCGCGCCTGGGTCTCGCGCATGGCAGGATCAACGATGATTGCGCTGCCCATTTCAGACAGCTCAATAAACAATACATGACGAGGCGCCGAGGGTGCACCAGAAAACAATCGGCCAATCCAGTCGAGGAGGACCACAACGGGAGTAAAGAGGGCGCAAAGCGGAACACCGACCCGATGGTCGATGGTGCGCATGGTGTCTACACTGAGGCTCATAGGCTTTGCATTTTAATGGTGTTTTGAGGCGTTTTTTGCCTGCTGTGTTGAGCCAGCACGCGGACGCTTCAGGAGTGTGATCGCTCCGGGCAAGTAGGTAATCAGCGTCACAATTCCAAAGCTCACTGAGGCAAGGACGGTGATGCCGCTGTCGATCTGCCACAGTGCGAGTGTGGCTGAAAGCGTCGCCTCTCTGAGCCCCCAGCCGGAAATACTGATGGGGAGCATCATGAGCAAGCCCAGCGCAGGCATCCCAATCATGAGCGCCGAGAGTGGCGCGTTCACGCCAAAGGCCATCAGGCAACACCAGAAGCTTGTGAGGGCCAATAAGTGCGTCATGACCGAAATGGCAAGTTGCACGCATACCGTTTTCCAACCAAGCGCAACATTCAGTGCGGCCATGGCTTGTGGCATGCCGAGTTTGTGAAGAATTTGCTCGATCAGCCTCCGGCTGCCTTTGGCTTTTAGGAGCGTGGCAGCCAAGGCCGCACCGCCGAGCATCGCGCCAAGTATCCACCACCCAAGCGTTTCTCCCCAAGGCCCCAGCATGGCGCCACCCAGGATCAAGCCAAGCGCGCCCAGAATGTTGTTTCCCACCAGGCCAAGGCCGCGATCAAGCGCAACGCTAAAAAAGCTCAGGCGCAATCTAGGCGGGGCATGGTTCAAGTCCAGTGAATGATGCAGCGCTTCATGCAAGGTTTCAGAATTGTTGACGCTGTGGAGTGATTGGACTGAGCGACTGCCTTGGACTGCGCGATAACTATCGCCGCCGATCGTGCTGGGCAAACCTTGGTTGATCAACCCCCCCGTAAAGTAAAGGGCGATGTAGTCCCAGGCCGGTCGGTAAAGTTTGACGCTACGCATCAGCCAGCCCCAGCGCAAGACAGCGAGCAGGTTGGTCAGGATCAGCATGATGAGTGCAAGACCAAACCAAAGGGGATGGATCGAAATTTTCGTATCTCTGAGCGCTTGCCAGTCGATGTTACGCGTTGCCAGCCAGAGCAAAGCCACTGACAAGGCAATACGGATATACGGCCAAAGTTTTTTTAAAATTTGTTTCAAGGAGACCGCTTCATTTATTCTGGGGAATCGCGCCCCAATTGCGACAGTGGTAAAAATCAAAGCTTGAAACGCGGCGATTAAAGCGCATGGAATCAAGCGTTTCGATCAGAGAGCAAGATTCGAATTCGCCAGTTTTGATGGGCAGCTCAAACTTCACTTGTGACCAGTTTACAAAAAGACTATCTTGGCCGCGTGGAATTTCCCCAAACCAGAGGTCGAATTGATCGAAGCGGCTGTCAATGACGTGGACAGAAAGCGGTCGTGCATACCAGGCAAGTCTGCTGGCGAGGGTCCAATTACGGACTGAAAGCGAGTTGAGGTTGTTCTCTCGGGCAAGTTCGCGCGCTTTGGTACCCGCTTGATCCCAGCCCCAAAGATCGGCTAAGGGATTTTTTTTATTTAAGGCATGATCGTCTGGCAGGCCTGGAATGCCGACAAAAAAGAGTGCGGCAAAGGCGAGTAAACAGATGATGACTTGTGCTCTGATGAAAGCCAGGATCAAGGCGCGGCGGCCGCTGGCCCAACGCTCTGCCAGCGCATTGGCGGCAAAAGGGGTCAGGGCGAGCCAGGCTGGCGCCGTCCAGTGGGGCAAATTGCCCCCGCCACCGGACATCAACCCCGTGACTAGAAAAGGAATAAAGAAAAACAGCAGTAGCGAGGCCATCAGCCAGCGTTTGTTTTTGAGTGTCTCGCGCGTGGCCAGATAGGCGCCGAGGATCAGCAAAGGACCATATGCAACGACTTGGATGCCGACAAAGGCCGCTAGTCTGCGCGCTTTCCATTCGCCACCACTGCCATGCTTGAGCTGGTAGGCAAAGGAAATCCAATCATGCTGAGCATTCCAGTAAAAAACCGGCGCGATGAAGACGAGTGCGATGAATACCGCCAACCAAGGGCCTGCTGTGGTGAGTACGCGTAAGCCGCGCGCAGAGAGCAGTGTGACGATGACTGCGATGGCAGGCAGTATGGCGGTGTATTTGGAGAGTCCTGCCAACCCCAGCAACAGCCCTAGCGTGAGCCATCGGGATATTGCTGCGTGGCGCTCTGTCGCGAGGCTGAGCGTGACGGACATCATGAGTAAAACCAGCACCATCAGCAGGGTATCTGGGAGTAAGCCGACCGCCAGAACATGCATCACTGGCGCGAGCAAGACCAAGGCAACGGCCCAGATTCCGACTGAATCCGCACTCGCTTTGTTCGGCGAGTCATTCATCAGGCCATGAATCCTGAGAGCCAGCTGTCTCGCGATCAGGCAGGCAATCAGCCATAGCAGTTGAGGAATCAGGCGAATGATGCTGTCAGGAGCGCCCGCGGCGACCAACGGCCATTGGACCCAGCCGACAAGCGGGGGGTGATCAAAATAGCTCCAGTCGGGCTTTGCCGCGTAAAGCACGTAGTGTGCTTCATCGACAGAAAGCGTCAGCAGGGATCCGAAGCCAACATGGATGAGCAGACCAAGCGCTAGTAAAGTCGCTAAATTGGCATAGAACGGTCGAGCCGCTGCGTGAGCGCTAGGATTCTCCACGTTGGCTGAGGTGCGCTTACTGAACCTGAACAGGCAAAATGCGCCATGTCACTTGTCGTTTTCCGTCTTCGCTCAGGATTTTCGCGTTCACACGCGTCGCGACAAATCCCTCTGGCAGCTCAGTCGTCCCAGTCACATGAAGGTAGTGATTGAGTTTGACCTCAACACGGGGAATCGAGATAGTTTGTGTACGGCCATTGGCGTAGCGCCCCTCAAAAGAGAGGTCCAGCCAGCCTTTGAACTCAGGCCGTTGCGCATTCTCCTGGAGGAGCCAAATCAAATAGGTGAGCTTGCCGGTTTTCTTGTCCTGCGTAAAAACACTGGTACTGACGCCAACCGGTCCGTAACGTGGGTCAAAGGGTAGCGTCTTGGCGAACAGGTTGAGCTGCTCACGGAGCGGACTAATCGTGGATTCTGCCGTGGTCAGTTTGAGCTGCAGCTGTTTAACGAGAGCCTCATGATCCTTGATGCTGCGATCAAGCGTTTGCTGCGTATCGTCGTATTTTTTTTGTAAAGTTTGCCTTTCAACCGAAATAGTCTTGAGCTCTTCGGTGAGTTTTTGGGTCTCGGCAACGGACAGGCGCTTTTCTCCATAGCTGGCTTGCAGAAAAAGCACACCGCCTCCGCCCAGAATGATGCCCACAATAAACAGGATCAACCAGCCAGGCAGGCCTCGAGAGCCCCGACGTGTATCGTAGGGTGCGGGTTTGAATATTGCACGTTTAGATTGAACGCGTATAACCATGAGCTCCTCCGCGTGACAGACATCAACTTCTAAGCATGCATTCTAACGTGCTGAGCCGCTCCGGTGTCCCGACATCGATCCAAATGCCTTTGAAAAGCTGTCCAGAAACAGCTTGCCTGGAGATCGCTTCTCTCAGCAACGGGGCAAGTTTCGCGGCCTGATGCGCTGGCGTGTTTGCAAAGAGTGACGGTTTGTAAATCCCTATGCCGGAAAAGGTGTGTTGAGGTAAGCCGGTCTGACTTAAAAGACCTGTCGCAGTCAGACCAAAATCACCGGCTGCGTTGTGTGTCGGGTTTGTGACCAGCAAAAGCCAGGCTTGTTGCGACCCTCGTGAGAGCTGTTCGCCGATCTGGCGGGCCTCAGTGGGATCCCAGTCACACCAAATATCACCGTTGATCACTAAAAAAGGCTCAGTGCCGAGCAGGGGCAGGGCCGTGGCAATACCTCCTGCCGTTTCCAGCGCGACGGGTTCGGCCGAGTACTGTAGGCTCACACCCCATTGTCGACCATCACCCAACGCATCCTCAATCAGAGCGCCCAGCCAGGCATGGTTGATGACAATGTTCGTGATGCCTGCCGCGGCGAGTTTTTCGAGATGCCACTGGATGAGGGGTTTGCCCGCTACCGGAATCAGAGGCTTGGGCAAAGTATCGGTGAGTGGTCGCATCCGCTCGCCCCGACCCGCGGCAAGGATCATGGCGCGCATTAAAAGGTGTATCCCACTTTTGTCTGAACTTGGTCAAGCTCATCCAGAATACGGATGAGGGGTTTGAAGGCGATATAGCGCCCAGCCACTTGCCGGACGTATTGGTTGACCCGTGGCATGTGGGCAAGATAGGCGGCTTTGCCATCCCGATGGTTGAGCCGCGCGAAAACACCCAGAATGCGCAGGTTGCGTTGCAAACCCATCCACTCATAGTCCCGATGAAAATCTGCAAAGTCGGCGGCCACCGGGAGTCCTTGCTTGCGCGCTAACTCCCAATAACGTATTGCCCAGTCCAGTTGCTGCGGTTCTTCCCAAGTGGTGCGTGCGTCAAACACGAGCGAGGCGAGATCGTAAGAGATCGGACCGGACACCGCATCCTGAAAGTCAAGGATTCCTGGGTTTTGGCCATGTTCCGGGCGTTCGCAGTCCATCAGGTTTGGCGAGTGAAAGTCGCGATGCACAAGCACCCGAGGTTGTGCGGCGTTGTGTTTGGCGAGCAAATTGAACACCTGATCCAGACGCTCAAGCGCAGCAGGGGGGAGCGTCACCTTGCAATGGACTGTGACGTACCATTCGAGAAAGAGTCCCAGTTCGGACGTGAGGCGCGCTTCGTCATACAGAGGCAGGCCCTCTTGGTTTGCGGTTTGCATCTGCACGAGTGCGGCAAGCGCCTCGCGATACATCTGTTGAAGCTTAGCGTCACTGACTCCCGCCTGGATACGGTCGTAATAGGTTGTGGGTCCAAGATCTGACAGGAGCAAAAATCCCTGAGAGAGATCTTGCGCCAAAATCTTCGGCACATTAAGCCCTGCCTCTGCCAGTCTGTGCGCGACATCAATGAAGGGAGCACAGTCCTCCTGCGGTGGAGGAGCATCCATGACAACCAAAGTACCCGCAGCGGCAGAAATGCGGAAATAGCGCCTGAAACTGGCATCGCTCGAGGCGGGTACAAGCGTGCTGGGGTCGAGCCCAAGCGAGGCTGGACATGTCTTGAGCCAGTCAAGCAGGCCGGTCATTCTGAAGTCGGAATTTGGTGTTGACATAATCTTAAATAATCGAGCGAAAGGTGAGCGGGGCGGGCGATTTAACATGCCTCAGCAAATATAAGACGCTTCTCTATAATACCGGTTGGTGTGCACAGGTTTTTTCGAGTGCCTGGGGCCTCTCTTCTGGTGTACCTTTAGCTAAGTATCTGTATTAAGGTGATTTTTTCGAACGTGCGTATCTTTCATTCGCTGTGGTTGATGTTGGGATTGGGTGCTGCAGCCGTGAACGCGCAGCAATCTCCTGCTGCGTCCGCCAACTCGGTGATTGTAGGGCCTGGTTTGCGCGTTTCGCCGATGCTCGAGCTCAGCACGGTTCCAGAAAATGAAATGCCTGCCTTCCTCGAGGGCGCCCAGATGGAGGGCGATGGCTTAGGGAACGTCAAATTGCGGGGCAAAGCGTCAATCAGACGCCAGGATGCGGTGCTCAAAGCTAATATTATTGATTACAACAAGCGTACGGGTGTGATGGATGCCCAGTTGAACGCGCGTTTGATCAGAGACGGGAACGTCATCACCGGCACCAGCATTATTTATAACTCTGAGGATGGCACGGCCAGCGTCGACCAGCCCAATTTCTGGGTGGATAACGGTGGTGCAGGCGTGGGTTCCTGGGCAGATGTCTTTAATCGCGACCAGATGAGCCTGACCGATGTGACCTATAGCGGTTGCCCCTGCCCGGATCCCGCCTGGTATATCGAGACTGAAAAACTCGACCTTGACTATGCCGCCAACGAGGGTGTGGCGCGAAACGGCGTGCTTTATTTCAAAAAAGTCCCTATTTTGGCCTCGCCTTACCTGACATTTCCCATTAAAAAGGAAAGAAAATCCGGCTTCTTGCTGCCAACGTTCGGCAACACCACCAATACGGGCTTTGACTACACGCAACCTTACTATTTCAATCTAGCGCCCAATTACGACATGACGGCGCAGATTCGCGGCATGTCCAAGCGTGGCGTGCAATATGGCAGTGAATTCCGCTATCTGGGCGAGAGTTATTCGGGCTTGATGGCCGGCACCTATCTCCCAAAAGACCTTCAAACCAGTCAGGATCGCTGGCTTTA
>JAURZO010000231.1 GCA_030653405.1 Zwartia sp.
CGCGGGCTGGCATGCTGAAAGGGAATGTCCAGGTATGGAAGGATTTTGCCCTCGGCCATCAAAGGAATCACTTCGTCCACATGCGGGTATGGGTAGACATAATGCAGACGCACCCAAATGCCCAACTCAGAGAGCGCCGCGCACAGCTCTGTCATGCGCGTTTTAACAGGGCGCCCATTCCAGAAGCCGCTACGGTATTTGACATCCACGCCATAGGCGCTCGTGTCCTGGGAAATCACGAGAAGTTCTTTGACGCCGGCCTTGGCCAGACGTTGCGCCTCGTCCAGAACGTCTCCAATGGGGCGGCTCACCAAATCTCCGCGCATAGACGGGATGATGCAAAAACTACAACGATGGTTACACCCCTCGGAAATTTTGAGGTAGGCGTAATGGCGTGGGGTGAGTTTGATCCCTTGTGGGGGAACTAGGTCGGTAAAGGGGTCGTGCAATGCATTAGGCGGAGCGGCCTCGTGCACCGCGCGCACGACCTGCTCGTATTGCTGTGGGCCTGTGACAGCCAGCACGCTTGGGTGAACCGCGCGAATGACGGACTCCTCGACGCCCATGCAGCCTGTGACGATGACCCGACCGTTTTCGGCGATTGCCTCACCAATCGCATCGAGCGATTCTGCCTTGGCGCTATCAATAAAACCACAGGTGTTGACGACTACGACATCTGCATTGTCGTAGTTGGGCACGATCTGGTAGCCCTCCATGCGTAATTGCGTGAGGATGCGTTCGGAGTCTACGAGCGCTTTGGGACAACCGAGACTGACAAAACCGACTTTTGGCGAAGACATGATGAGGAACCTGACGGGCCGTAACCCGCGTTAAACAGAGGTTGATTTTACCTTGCAAGGACGCTAGCTAGGTGTTTTGGACAACATGACCACACAAGCCCGACACCAACACGCGACAACCCCTACAATTGAGGGATGAATCCAGTCACACCTGCTTTATCTCATTCTTTGTTGGCCGCTGCGAGCGCCGTGGCCGCGGTCGAGTCCGGTCAGTCCCTGACCGAGGCGCTTGCCGATGTCCATCCTGATTTGCGCCCTGGCGCTCAGGCGCTCGCTTTTTATGCAATGCGTCATTGGGGCATGGCCAAGGCGTTGCGGCGTACTTTGGTCGAGCGTGAGCCTTCCAGTGCGACGATGTATGCGCTCATTGGGCTGAGTCTGCTCTTGCTTGATGCATCGATGCGCTCGGAACAAGAGACCTTGGCGCCTGGCACGCCCGTATATGCCGCACATACTTTGGTGGATCAGGCGGTGCAAGCGACGCAGTGGCATCGTTCGACGGTCACGTTCAAAGGTTTAGTCAATGCAGTGTTGCGTCGTTTTCAGCGAGAACGCGCCAAGCTGCTTGGACAAATTGAAGGCGATCTTGAGGCGCGCTGGAATCACCCGCGCTGGTGGATAGAGAGTTTGCAAAAGGCTTATCCGCAGGATTGGGAGCGTTTGCTCGAGGCGGCTAATGCCCATCCGCCACTGACGCTACGTGTCAATGTCCGCGCAACAACGCGCGAAGCTGTTCAACAGGCTTTTGTTGAGCAAGGCATTGCGGCTATCCCGTTTGGGGTGGCGGGTCTGGTGCTGGGCGAACCAAGACCGATTACGTCGTTGCCGGGCTATGCGCAGGGCTGGTGGTCTGTGCAGGACGCCGGCGCGCAGCTCGCCGCACCCATGCTTGGCGTATCGGACGGCATGCAGGTGCTGGACGCCTGCGCCGCACCTGGAGGCAAGACCGCCCACCTGCTCGAGCTGGCAAAGCCAGACTTGACAGCGCTGGATATTGACGCGGTTCGTCTGGAGCGCGTGCACCAGAATCTCAAGCGACTGGGTCTGATGCGCCGCGGCATCCGTCTGGTCGCTGAAAGTGCGATTAAGACGCATATTTGGTGGGACGGCAAACCTTTTGACGCTGTCTTGGCTGACCTGCCGTGCACGGCCTCGGGCATTGTGAGTCGTCACCCAGATATTCGTTGGTTACGACGTGCGCAAGATGTGCCGCAGACCGCCAAACTCGCCAGGGAAATCCTCGATTCATTGTGGAGTGTCGTGGCTCCGGGCGGTAAGTTGCTGATGGTGACATGCTCGATTTTCCCTGAAGAGGGAGAGCTGCAAGCTCAAGCCTTTAGCGCTCGCCACGCGCAAGCTGAGCGCCTCAGTGCGCCAGGGCAGTTGT
Organism: Zwartia sp.; assembly: GCA_030653405.1. Taxonomy (GTDB): domain Bacteria; phylum Pseudomonadota; class Gammaproteobacteria; order Burkholderiales; family Burkholderiaceae_B; genus Zwartia. The sequence continues at coordinate 2,188 of JAURZO010000231.1, forward strand.
TGCCTCAGTTGCCTGATGCGGAGCATCCCGCGGGTTCCGATGGATTCTTTTATGCTTTATTTACTCGACATGCTTAGGTGCTAATGAGGACGATGACCGCGTACCTGACTCGCCGGACGATGCAAGGGTGTGTGCTGCTGGCACTTGTTCTGGCAGGTTCCTTGTTGAGCACGAATGCTGCGGCGACGACCGATGCGCGGATCACGCACATTGAACCGCTGATTGGTGAGGGACATCTCACCATGGATCTAGATGCCTCCTTAAAACTCAGCGCGGTGATGTTGGATGCGGCGGAGCGCGGTGTACCGCTTTACTTTACGCTGGATGTCAAAATCACAACACCGCGATGGTGGTGGTGGGATCGGCCGATCGTTGAAACTTCTCTGACGCGTCGGATTTCATACAACACGCTGACCCGGCAATGGAGAGTGGCGACCGGGGATTTGTTTTTGCCTGTCGCTTCAATCAAGGATGCGGTGGCAGTGCTTGAGAAAGTACGGGGTTGGCCCGTGGCGCCGCTTGATCGCTTTGATCGGAATGTTCGCTACGATGGCGAGGTGCGAATTCGTCTGGATACATCACACTTGGCGCGGCCTCTTAAGCTTGATGCCCGTAATCGTGGGGATTGGTCTTTGACGAGCAGCTGGGCGCCATTCGATTTTTCGATCCGCAAGGGTGAGGAATCAAAATGAACCCATTGATGCGAATGGTGGCAGGGCTCGGCATTGTGATGGCCATCGCCTTGTTTGCATTGCTGGCGTGGTCGACGGGTAATGCTTCGCGTGTGGCGCAGTACCAGACGCTATTGCTGTGGCTCAATGGTGCGCTGGCCTTGACATTGTTTGTTTGGGTGGTGGGGCTCACCTTTCGGCTCGCGCGGCAGTTTTCCCGGGGTCAGTTTGGCTCACGGTTAACGGCAAGATTCGCATTGGCGTTCGCATTGATCGGTGTCTTGCCAGGTGCGTTGATTTATACAGTTTCAATTCAGTTTATGTCGCGATCGATCGAGTCCTGGTTTAATGTGCGGGTCGATACCGCACTTGAGTCCGGCCTGGCGCTTGGTCGAGCCGCCCTCGACTCGCAGCTCGCGCAACTCGATGTGCGTGCCCGTGCGATGACCCCTGATTTGAGCAGCATGCCCGACCCAGACATTGCTTCCGTACTCACCCGCTTACGTGAGACAAATGGCTCGATTGATGCGATGGTATTTACAACGAGCGGTAGACTTATTGCATTTTCCACCGATAGAATCGGTACGCTTTTGCCGCCATTGCCGCCTGCCGCTATTTTGAATCAGTTACGGACTGCGCGAGGTTATTCTGCCGCCGACTCTGACGATCCTGGGGCAAGCTTGGGAGATACCGGCTTGCAATTACGTGTAATCGTACCGGTAGGCTCGCCCGAGCGCACCGAGACAACGCTTGGGGTGACCTCGGAGTCGCGGTGGTTACAGCTGACGCAAGCAGTTTCAGAAAAGATTGCTGAGAACGCCAATGAGGTTCAGAAAGGCTATCTGGATTATCAGGAGTTGGCATTATCACGGCAGAGCTTACGTAATTTGTTTGGCGTGACTCTGACTCTGGCACTCCTGCTCGCGGTCTTTGCGGCGATTGCCGTGGCGCTGTATTTGTCCAAAAAACTGGTCAGTCCGCTGCTGACGCTTGCAGCCGGGACTCAGGCGGTCAGTATTGGCGATTTTCGGCCATTGCCCGAGCCACCTTCAAGTGATGAGGTCGGGCAGTTGACGCGATCTTTTAACGACATGACGCGTCAGCTCGAAGATGCGCGCCGTATGGTTGAAACCAATCGTGCGCAACTCGAACGCTCTAACGTTTATCTGGAGAGCGTGTTGTCCAATCTGTCTGCCGGTGTGCTGGTTTTTGATCAGCAGTTTCGCCTGACGACATTTAATCAGGGCGCACAGGCCATCCTGAGCGTGGACCTGCGTGCCGCTCCCGGACGTCCGCTTGAAACGATCGATGGCATGATCGATTTCGCAGGCATGATTCGGCAGGCTTTTGCGCAGCATGCTGCCGTGGGCTCTGAGCGCACGCACTGGCAGGAACAGTTTGAGTTAAAGCTGCCAGATTTGAGTGATGACAAAAAGTTTTATACGCTCACCTTGTTGGCGCGGGGGACGCAGCTGCTCGTCGATGGGCGTGATACTGGCTATATGGTTGTGTTTGACGATATTACCGAGGTGATGTCGGCGAACCGCAGTGTGGCGTGGGGAGAGGTGGCCCGTCGTCTGGCGCACGAGATCAAAAATCCGCTCACACCCATCCAGCTTTCCGCTGAGCGACTCGCAATGAAGCTGGCCCACAAGCTTGAGCCTCAAGATGCTCAGCTTCTTGAAAGGGCAACCAATACGATTGTGAATCAGGTTAGTTCGCTCAAGCACATGGTGGATGATTTCAAAGAATATGCCAGAAAACCGGCGGTGTTGATGGTGCCTGTTGATTTTAATGCCTTGGTCGACGAAGTCCTCGGGCTTTATGGTTGGGACCCAAACGATGGTATGGTGAGAGATGAGGGCTATGCTTGGCGTCTGGAAGTCTCTCTCGATCCGGCTTTGCCGCTTGTGTTGGGCGATCCAACGCAGTTGCGCCAGGTGATTCATAACTTGTTGGCTAATGCGCGAGACGCTCTGGCAGAGGTGCCGCAGCAAGGTGTCATCGAAGTCACGACTAAATTGATTCATGCGGGAAGCCTTGAAAATACGGAGAGACCAGACAGGCCGGCGTTGAGATTTACAGTCTCTGATAATGGGCCTGGGTTTGGAACGCAGGTCTTGCAGCGGGCATTTGAGCCTTACATTACAACTAAGGCTCAGGGTACGGGTTTGGGTTTGGCGATTGTGCGTAAGATCATTGACGAGCATCAAGGCCGCATTGATTTGTCTAATCGGCGTGAAGGTGGCGCCAAAGTTTCGATTTTGTTGACACAGCTAGCCTGACTGCTAGACGGGGCGCTGTAAGCCAACGATAATGTTTGTGTGTAATAGGTGATAAAAGATATATGGCCCGAATTTTGGTTGTCGATGATGAGGTCGGGATACGAGAGTTGCTCTCGGAAATCCTGTACGACGAAGGACACACGATTGAGCTTGCTGAGAACGCAGCCCAGGCGCGTGCCGCACGTTTGCGTGGGCGACCCGATCTGGTCCTTCTCGATATTTGGATGCCTGATACCGATGGCGTGACGCTTCTCAAAGAGTGGGGTTCACAAGGCTTGTTGGATATGCCTGTGATCATGATGAGCGGTCATGCCACGATCGACACGGCCGTTGAGGCAACGCGTATTGGTGCAATCGATTTTCTTGAAAAACCGATTACGTTGCAACGGTTACTCAAGACGATTTCGGCAGGATTGGCGCGGGGTAGATTGCCGGTTGCAAAGTCTGCGAATGGTTCTTTTGTGCCCGTTGCTCCTGCAAGCAGTGGCCCACCACAGATCGCTGAGCCTGCGCCTGCTGTGGCTGAGGTTGAAGTCGCTGTCGAGCTGATTGATCACAGCTTGCTGGGCAATATCACGCTGGACCAGCCCTTGCGTGAAGCGCGAGATGCGTTTGAGCGCGTGTATTTCGAGTATCACTTGGCACGCGAGAACAACAGCATGACGCGCGTATCAGAGAAAACGGGCTTGGAGCGCACGCACCTCTACCGCAAACTTAAACAACTCGGTATCGAGTCGCGTAAGCGCAGTAGTTAAGCTTGAGTGGCTCAGGCTCAGGCTTAGGCTCAGGCTCGGGCTCGGGCTCGGGCTTAGTCTTAGGGTCCGGTCACCGGTGGTTGGCTGAGACCGCCCACCCGCTCATCCTCGAGGGCGCGTCTGACTTGTACAAGTTGAGCCCCGACAGCCACGGCAATCTCGGCGGGTGTTCGGCTGCCGATTTGTAAACCCACCGGACCATAGAGTCGATCCACCTCTTGCTCTGAAAGATCAAAGCTGAGCAGGCGTTCACGTCGTTTGGCCTGATTGCGGACGGATCCAAGTGCACCAACGTAAAAGGCTTTTGATTTCAAGGCCTCGAGCAAGGCCATGTCGTCGAGTTTGGGGTCGTGAGTAATGGCAACAATGGCCGTGCGTTCGTCCGTCTGAATTTCAAGCACCGCATCGTCGGGCATACCGGGCTGCATGGTCACGCCCTGCATCGTCCAGTCTGCGGTGAACTCTTCGCGCGGATCGCAGATAATCACCTGAAATTCCAGCATAGTTGCGATTTGAGCGAGAGCTCGGGCAGTCTGGTTCGCACCGATGATGAGCAGTCGCCAGTGAGGGCCGTACACAAAATGACAGCCTTCTTCTTTGACTTCGGTCAGCTGGCCTGGCCGCGCGCCTGTCAGCACGGACAGACCTGTTGACATATCCAGCCAGCGACCGATGAGTTGTTGCGTGCGGATCGTCGCCACCACCTGTTCAAGCCAGTCACAGTCTTTCAGGGGCTCGATGACGAGTCGCAAGGTGCCCCCGCAGGGCAGTCCGAAGCGGGCGGCTTCATCTTGAGACACGCCATAGCGTGCCCACTCAGGCTTAGCGGGCAGGCGCCCTTCCTGGGCACGAAGAATCAAGTCATCTTCGATGCAGCCGCCGGACACCGACCCCACCACGCGGCCGTCTTGGCGAACGGCAAGCATCGCACCGGCCTGGCGCGGTGCGGAGCCCCAAGTCTTGACGACGGTGGCCAGATGCACAACATGACCTTCCAGCACCCATTCTCGGGCTTGATTCAACACTGCGGTATCGAGAGAGTCCATTCAGCTATTTTTCAGAAATTGAGTAGTTGGGCGCTATGAGGATGCAATCAGTATACTGAGCGCCTTTCCCAGCGTCGAGATCGAGTTCAACCTCATGGATCCACTATTTATTCTTGCCCTTGCTATTTTAGGCTGCGTGACGGGCTTTGCCGCCGGTTTGTTAGGAATTGGCGGCGGTATGCTGCTGGTGCCTTTTCTCACGCTGCTTCTCACCTGGCAGGGTCTCCCGCTTGAGTTGATTGTTCATGCAGCGATCGCTACCTCAATGGCTTCAATTTTGTTCACCTCTGTTTCAAGCGTGCGTGCGCACAATAAAAGAGGTGCGGTGCGCTGGGATCTTGTGGCGGCTTTAACGCCGGGGATTGTGATCGGCGGGTTGATTGCAGGCGGCGCAATTTTCTCTTTCCTCAAGACAGGCTGGCTCGCACTATTTTTTGCATTATTTGTGGGCTACTCTGCCTATCAGATGCTGCGCGACAAAAAGCCGAAACCCTCTCGTCATATGCCAGGTAAGGTCGGCACTGTGGGTGCGGGTGGCACAATCGGTTTTGTATCCGGTCTGGTGGGCGCAGGTGGCGGGTTTATCTCCGTACCCTTTATGTTGTGGTGCAATATCCCGTTACATCAGGCCGTTGGTACGTCCGCTGCGCTGGGTTTCCCGATCGCGCTGGCCAACACAATTGGTTATGTCTGGTCCGGTTGGCACAAGGAAGGCCTGCCCTTTGAAATGGTTGGCTACATTTACTGGCCGGCTTTGATCATTCTGGCGATATGTAGTGTTTTCCTCGCACCAGTAGGTGCAAAGGCTGCGCATAACCTGCCGGTCAAAACACTGAAGCGTATTTTCGCCTTTCTGTTGTTTGGTCTTGCGGCCTATATGGCTTACAAGGCTTACATTTCATTTTTCGGCTGATTTTCGTTTAATCGCGCTCACACTGATGCGCGTTTCGCCCGCTTGGCCGCGTCGTGCGATGCTGCGCCAAGCGTGGCCATAAGCCACCTCGACGGTCAGGTGCAGACGCCCGTCAGGCTGGCGTTGCACTTCGAGCGCATCCATTAGTTTTTTTCTCCAACGAGCGGTGGTCAAGCCCGCGCGTCTTCCGAGTGTGGGATTGCCGCCGAGCGCTTTGACATCCTGCAACAGCTTTTCAGGCGAGGCATAGGTGAGCGTCAGGACTTCTTGATCCATCACGGGGTCGGCAAAACCTTTTTCAATCAGCAGGTCGCCAAAATCATGCATATCGACAAAGCTGGGGGTGGCAGTTTGTAAGTCCGCGGTGGAAAGTGCGAGGCGAAGCTCTTGCATCGTCGCGGGACCAAAACAAGAAAAAAAGACCAAACCATTGGGCTTGAGCACACGCCCCCATTCCTGCAATACTTCGTGTGGGGCAGGATGCCAGTGCAGCGCGAGATTAGACCAAACTAAGTCAACCGACTCTGGTGCTAGCGCTGTTTGAGTGAGATCGCCTTCTATCCATGAGGCCACGGGCGCTTGCCCTCGTAATTGACCCAGCCACTCCCGCCAGCCTTGTGGCAATTCAGTACGGGCACGTTTTCGGGCCATTTTTAGCAGGTCGGCATTATGATCCTGACCGATATAGCGCGCGTTGGGATAACGCTTGTGCAGGAGTGCAATTTGCGCACCCGCACCGCAACCACTGTCCAGAATTTGTCCAGGTTCAATCCGAACCAGACGCAACCTCTCGTCCATGCGGCGCGCGATCTCGCCATATAAAAATTGAGCTTTACTTAAATCACCTCGACGAGTGAACTGTCGGATGACATGGTCGGGATTCAGTGGCAAACGTTCTGGGGTGGATGTGGTTGTCATAGCTTGGCGAGAGTCGATGCTGCTCCAAGGGAGAATAGTCGCAGGAGGTATGAAAATGTACTCTATCCGAGAACAAATACGACGAGTACTGGGTTCTGAGTGTCCGCTGTGTGGTTTGAGGGCACAGGGCGGTGATTTGTGCGCACCATGTGAGCAGGCGGTACGTTTTGACTATCAGGCGGACAGATATTGCAGACGCTGCTGGGGTGTCGTCAAGCCTGACCGAACCCAGGCGGACGCGACCTCGCAGGCGCTTTGTGATGCTTGCCTGACACACCCACATTTTTATACTCGCGTGGTGGCGGGGATGCATTTCACGGTTCCCGGGGATCGTCTGATGCGCGCTTTCAAGGCACAAGGCAGACTGACCGACGCAGGGTTATTTGCTCGGTTAATCTGGAGAAATATGCAATGTTTCGACAAGGAGTTGCCGCAGCTGCAGGCTCTAGTTCCTATTCCATCGGGGCGTGAGGCCATGTTGCAACGGGGTCAAAACCCTGCCGGTGAAATCGCACGCGAGCTCGCTGGGTTGAGCGGCTTACCATTGAAACGCGGTTTGCTTGCCCGCACCCGCGAGGTCTCTCGGCAGAAAACCTTAGGTTGGCATGCTCGTCAACACAGCACGCAAGGTCTTTACGTTTGTCCGGTCACTCTTCGAGGGGGCTGGGTAGGCTTGGTCGATGACGTGCTCACCACGGGCATGACCTTGGAACGCGCCTCAGAGGCTTTGCTTCGTGCTGGCGCGGAAGGTGTCGTAGCCTTGGTCGCGGCTCGGACTCTGGCAAAATAGCGACTATGTTTGATGTCATCCTCGTTCAGCCAGAAATTCCTCCCAATACGGGCAATGTGATCCGCTTGTGCGCCAATACGGGGGCCAGGCTGCACTTGGTCCGGCCACTCGGGTTTGAGATTGACGATACAAAGCTTAAACGCGCGGGACTGGATTACCATGAGTGGCAGCCTGTCCAAATTCACGACAGCCTGCAGCAGGCGCTTGGTGCCATTGGTGCGCCAGCTGACCGAACGTTCGCGATGACGACTAAGGCAACGCAACTTGTCAGTGAGGTGGAATTGCGAGCGGACGATGTGTTTGTGTTTGGACGGGAAACAGCAGGACTCTCTGCGGAGCAAATCGGCCTGTTTGGCGCCTCACAGCGCGTTCGTCTGCCGATGTTGCCTGGCCAGCGCAGCCTCAACTTATCGAATGCTGTCGCGGTGGTTGTGTTTGAGGCATGGCGTCAGCAAGGCTATTCGGGTGCTGTGTAGGCCCTAAGACCTTAGTCGAGAGATAACTTCAGGGCTTCAATCACTGCATCCCAGCGGGTTTTTTCTTCTTGCATTTTTTGTTGCAGCTGGGCGGGTGTCGACCCCACTGCTGAAAAATACTGCGCCGAAAACTTCTCTTGAATTTCTGGACTACTCAATAACCCAGCGAGTTCAGTGTTGAGCCTGTTCAGAATGGCGGGAGGCGTACCCGCAGGGGCCAGCATTGCATTCCAAGAGATGGCTTCGAAACCTGGGAATCCCTGCGTGGCGAGTGGCGCAACCCCTGGTAATGTTTCGACTGTTGAAGCACTCGTGAGGCCGAGTGCTTTGGCCTTGCCACTTTTGACTTGCGTCATCGCGATTGCAGGCACCATGAATGCGGCCTGGATGTCTTGGGCGATGACCGCTGTGACGACTTGGGGAAAACCGGCATAGGGCACGTGGACGAGCTCCACGCCTGCCTGTTTTTTGAATAATTCCATGGCCAAGTGTGAGGCGCTGCCGGGTCCGACCGAGCCATAATTTAAAGCGCCCGCCTGCGTTTTTGCATAGCGCACGAAGTCAGCCACAGTACTGCCAGGGAAGCTGGCATTGACGATCAGTACGTTCGGGCTTGTTGCGACCAACGTAATCGGTGCGAGGTCCTTGAATGGATCGTAGCCAAGGGATTTTTTGTACAGCGTGGGGGCGGTGACAAGCGGCCCGTTGATGGTGTAGAGCAGGGTATAACCATCCGCGGGTGCACGTGCAACAAAGCGCGTCCCGATGTTGCCACCTGCGCCGGGTTTATTTTCGACCACAATGGTTTGCCCGAGTTTTTTACTTAAGGGTGTTGCAAGGGTGCGTGCCAGCAGGTCGGGAGAGGATCCTGCCGGAAAAGGCACAATCAAATGAATGGGGCGCTCATGGGGCCAGGAGGGTTGGGCGTGAGCGGGTAGAAGGCCGAGTATTAGTGTCGCCAGCAGCGATACGCCCACCCACATGCCCACCCGCATGCCAAACCGATGGCGAACACGCGTGCCGCGCGCGCAGTGTGCCAGGAAAACCTGCAGGAGAGTCCGGGCAGGGAAGGCAAATGAAAGACGAAGCATGCTTATTCCGAAGTGGCGACGCGAGAGAGCAGACGGGTGACGGCATCCAGAGGCGCAACGCCGTCGAACAGGACTTGGCAAACTGCATGGGTAATGGGGAGCTCGACTCCGAGCGCAGCGGCGCGGTTCTGGACCGCTTGGGCGCAGCGTGCGCCCTCTGCCGTCAGTCCTGTCGCCAGCACCTCATTTAACGACTTTCCACGACCGATCTCAATACCGACTTGTCGATTACGTGAAAGGTCGCCCGTCGCGGTGAGTACCAGGTCGCCCAAGCCAGTCAGGCCAGAAAAAGTCGCGCTTTGTGCACCAAGGGCTTCGCCGAATCGTGTCATTTCTGCGAGTCCACGGGTAATCAGCGCGGCGCGGGCATTGGTGCCCAGTCCAAGACCTTCGCCGATGCCACAGGCGATCGCCATGACGTTTTTGAGCGCGCCACCGACCTCGACACCAATCACATCCTGATTGGCATAGACGCGCATCGATCCGCCATGAAGTGCAGAGATCGTGGCACGTCGCAGGTTTGGATCGTGGCTGGCGATCGTCAGCGCAACGGGCAGGCCTTGCGCCACCTCGCGCGCGAAGGATGGACCAGAGAGGACGCCGGTGGGAATGTCGGGGACGGCATGCAGTGACTCGTGAGCAACCTCGCTTGGCAGTTTGCCGCTTTCAGCCTCAAGGCCTTTGCAGGTCCAGACGATGCCTGCCAGAATTTGCGGTTTTGGCGAGAGCTGAGAGACGAGTTGTCTGGATAGTTTTTCACCTAACTCGGAGCACAGATTACGAAGCCCAGCTAGTGGCACACCGAGAATGAGGAGTCCGGGGGGGCTGATCCCCGTCCCTGTTACTTTGGCTGAGGCAAAGGCGAGCGCCTGATCGAGACTTGAGGTGCAGACAATATTGTTAGGAAGGTTGATGCCCGGGAGGTAGCGCGTATTTTCGTGCTTCTCGGACATCCGTTCTGCGAGTGCTGCATCTCGCGCCCACAAACAAGTTGGGGCGTGACGACTGGCGGCGATCGCGAGCGCCGTGCCCCAAGCCCCAGCGCCCAGAACCACCACAGGTCGTGGCGGTTGTTCGGCTTTAAGCATGGGAGGACTCACCGGCGAGGCGTTGGCGGAGGGATTTAAACCGGTGCCTGACTACTGGCGTGTCATGCCGGGAGGCAGAATCAATCCAGAATCGGCGGGTTGCGCCTCGGCTTCTTGTGCGGCTTGTGCCAGTCGCTGCTCGTAGAGTGCCTGGAAGTTGACTTCGGCCAAGTGCAGTGGTGGCAATGACGTGCGTGTGATCGCATCGGCGATGTTTGAGCGCAGATAAGGGTAAAGCATCGTCGGACACACAATGCCCATGAGCGGATCAATCTGCTCTGCAGGAATATTAACCATCTCAAAAATAGCTGCCTGGGTGGCCTCGACCAGATACAGCACCTTGTCATTGATGCGTGTTGTGACCGTTACCGTGACACTTGATTCAAAAATGGTCTCAGCGAGCGCCTGTCCACCGATGTTGATCGAAACTTCGACTTGCGGCGCTTCTTGCTCGAGAAACACTGCAGGTGCGTTAGGCATCTCAAGTGAAAGATCCTTGAGGTATACGCGCTGCATATTGAACGAAGGGGCGTTGTCAGCTTGGTTATTTTGTTCGGCCATGAAAATTTCCAGTTGGGGCTTTGGGGAGGGTGATTGTATCTAGCCGTTCAGCAGAGGCAGGAGTTTGCCTTCGCGATCCAGGGCGGACAGATCGTCGAAGCCACCGACATGCGTATCGCCGATGTAAATCTGCGGCACTGTGCGGCGACCCGTGCGTTCCATCATGAGCGCCCGCTGAGCGGTGTCTTCGTCAATCCGGATTTTTTCGATTTCGTCGACGCCGCGCTGCTTCAGCAGCATTTCCGCGCGTGTGCAGTAAGGGCAGTATCCGGTGGTGTACATCACGACTTTATTCATCGGCAGGTCTCCTGGCAGTAGGATTATTTGGTGGTGACTGGCAAGCCGGCTGCGGACCATGCGCGCATGCCACCGCCGAGAATGCTGACTTCAGTAAAACCCAAGGTGCGCAGGCGTGTTGCGGCACTGCCAGAGGTTCGGCCCAGATCACACACCACAATCAGTGGTTTGTTCTTGGGCAAGTGAGGGGCTTTTTTCTCGATATCGCTTGTGGGAAGGCTGCGTGCCTGAGGAATATGCCCGGCATTAAAGGCCTCCGTCGGGCGGATATCGATCATGATGGCATGCTGATGATTCATCATTTGTACTGCCTCAGTGCAAGACAAGCTGGCGCCTGCGCGCTTGCTGAGTATCATGGGCCAGGCGAGCGCCAGACCTGAGACAATCGCTACGCCAATGAGTAGCAGGTTATTTTGACTTAAAAAGAAATCCACGGTGTATCCAAAAGAACGGTTGCACCCCTGATTTGGGGTGAATTGTGAGTAATGACCCGTACAATTATAAAATGATGTTTTAACCACACTTTAACCTGTGTCTGCCATGTATAAACTCGTATTGATGCGTCACGGCGAAAGCCAATGGAATTTGGAAAATCGTTTCACGGGCTGGACCGATGTTGATCTCACCGATCTGGGTCGCGAACAGGCTTTTAAGGCGGGCCAGCTGCTCAAAGAGCAGGGTTATGAGTTCGATGTGGCCTTTACTTCGGTGCTCAAGCGCGCCATTCGCACGCTCTGGATCGCGCTTGATGCGATGGATGCCATGTATTTGCCCATCCATAACAATTGGCGCCTCAACGAACGCCACTATGGCGCACTTCAAGGCCTCAACAAGGCCGAAACGGCAGCTGAATATGGCGATGAGCAGGTGTTGATCTGGCGCCGTGCCTACGCGATTGCGCCAAACCCGCTGGATTTGAATGACCCACGTCATCCAAAGTTTGACCCACGCTATGCGCGCCTGACACCCGACCAGCTCCCTGCGACGGAGTGTCTCCAGGATACCGTCAAGCGCGTGTTGCCCTTTTGGGATGACACGATTGCGCCTGCGATTCGGGCGGGTCGACGTGTGCTTGTCGCGGCCCACGGCAATAGTTTGCGCGCGTTGATCAAGCATCTTGATGACGTTTCCGAAGAGGAAATTGTCCACTTGAACATTCCGACAGGTCAGCCTTTGGTGTACGAGCTGGACAAAGACTTGCGCCCGATCCGTCACTACTATCTGGGTGATCCCGCGGAGATTGAGGCTGCGATGGCCGCGGTCGCCGCGCAGGGCAAAGCTAAGAAGGACTAGTACTATGCATCTTGCGTGGCGCGGGTGGTGCGTGGCGATGCTGTTAGTTGCGCTCGCTGGTGCCTCGTTGGCCGCGCCTACTCCGGACGAATTGGCCTCCCAACGAAACAGCGCCGAGCGCCAGCGTGCCGATCTGCGTGCTCGGATTCAGGCGCTCCAAAAGGAGCTTGATGCCCGTGAGTCTGTTCGCAAGGAAGCGGCCGATGCGCTCAAGGCCTCGGAGGTCGCGATTTCTCAAACCACGCGGCAGCTCAGCGAGCTCAACATCAAGCTCAAACAGGCGCGCACAGAGCTCGAGGACCTTAAAAAGCAGATTCTGAAGCAGCAGGGCATTCTCTCCCAGCGGCGCGAGGAACTGGCTAAACAATTGCGCAGTCAATACGCAAGTGGCTTATCGCCATGGAGCGCGTTGTTGTCCGGCGACGATCCTCAGGACTTAACGCGTAATCTGGCCTATCTTGATTATGTTTCGCAGGCTCGAGCCCGGGCGGTGGCGCAGCTTAAACAAGAGGTCGAGCAGCTCGCACAATTGGAGGCGCGTCAGGATGCGCGCCAGAAGGATGTGGCACGCCTGGTGGAGGAAACCACCAAGCAGCGCGATTTGCTCGAGGTACAGAAAAAAGAACGAGCGACGGTCTTGGCGCGTATTGAGGGGCAGATTCAGGCGCAACGGGCTGAGGCGGCACGACTTGGCCAGGATGACCAGCGTTTGGGCGGGCTGATTGACACCTTAGGGACGCAGATTCAGGCCGCTAAAAAGGCAGAGCAAGAGCGCCGTGCCCAAGAAGAGCTCCGCGCCCAAGAGGCCAGAAAGGCGGAGTTGGAGCGGCAGGCTCAAGCGGCTAGAAAGGCTGAACTTGAACGCCAAGCGCTTGAGCAAAAGCGCCGGGCGCAGGAGCAAGCCAGCCGAAGCGAAGCGCTTCAGGCCAGAGAGGAGCAGCAAATTGAGGCGGCGCGCCGCGCAGCTCAAAGCCAGGAGCGCACGCAGGCTGCCAGCGTTTCCGAGGCCGTTGCTGCCCCGGAGGCGGGGCGCGGTCTCCAAAAAGGCCTGCGTTGGCCGCTTCGGGGCACCATCATGGCCCGTTTCGGGACTGACCGGCCCGAGGGTGGAATTTGGCGTGGAATCCTGGTCAAAGCGGCCGAGGGCGCATCGATACAAGCGGTCGGGGGCGGGACAGTGGTCTATGCCAACTGGCTCAGAGGCTTTGGAAATCTGATTATTGTGGATCATGGCGCAGAATATCTGAGTGTTTACGCCTATAACCAGAGTTTGCTCAAACAAGTCGGCGATACGATCAAGGCAGGAGATCCCGTAGCACTTGCAGGTAGTACCGGTGGACAAGTGGATTCGGCCCTATACTTCGAAATCAGGCACCGTGGCGTTGCCATGGATCCCTTAGGCTTTTTGTCTCGCTGAACATCGCGTAAAGTTTAGGTTTTATTTAGTTTGATCGGCATTCAAATTGGGAATGTGCATGAGCACTCGCAAATTACGCAGTCTAGGTTTGGTATCAGTTGGCATCATCGCTGGTGTGTTGCTGAGCGTCGGCTTGAGCGCTGTCGCTCAGCGAGGCTCGCCTTTGCCTCTCGACGAACTGCGGCAGTTCTCCAGTGTGTTCTCCGCCATCAAGAATAATTATGTCGAGCCAGTTCCTGATAAAAAGTTGATTAGTGGCGCAATCGCCGGGATGCTGTCTGATCTTGACCCGCATTCGGCTTATCTTGACGCGGATGCATTCAAAGAAATGCAGAGTGCGACCCAAGGAGAGTTCGGTGGTCTAGGGATTGAGGTCGGCACTGAAGACGGCATGGTCAAGGTTATTTCCCCAATAGAGGATACGCCTGCCGCACGTGCGGGCATCCGTGCAGGCGATGTCATCACCAAAATCAACGACACGTCCACTAAAGGCTTGTCGCTGAACGATGCGGTCAAAATGATGCGCGGCCCTGTCAAGACGCCCATCACGCTGACGATTGCGCGTCAGGGTCAGGCGCAGCCCATCGTGATCAAAATCGTTCGCGATACGATCCGTGTGCGCAGTGTTCGCAGCAAGATGTTGCCTGACAATATCGGGTATGTGCGGATTGCGCAGTTTCAGGAAAAAACCGGTAGCGATCTTGTTCGCCATCTGAAAGAACTGGGTGAGAAGGGTGCGCCGCGTGGTTTGATTTTGGATCTGCGTAATGACCCAGGTGGCTTGTTGACGAGCGCGATTGGTGTTTCTGCGGCCTTTCTAAAGCCGGATACCTTAGTGGTGTCAACCGATGGTCGTGCACCGGACTCCAAACAAAAATATCTCTCCAATCCATCCGATTATGCGCGCGGCGAGACGGACTATTTGTCCGGCCTGCCTGCTTGGGTCAAGACGGTGCCGATGGTTGTGCTGGTTAATGCCGGCTCAGCTTCGGCTTCAGAAATTGTTGCCGGAGCGCTTCAGGATCACAAGCGTGCCACGGTGATGGGCAATCGAACCTTTGGCAAGGGCTCTGTTCAGGTCATTCTTCCGATCTCAGACACCACAGCGATCAAGCTCACGACCTCGCGTTATTACACTCCCAAAGGGCGTTCAATTCAGGCAACGGGCATTAATCCTGACATCGTGGTCGCCGATACATCTGAGGGAGATCTCTTCCGTGTCTCGCGTGAAGCTGACCTCAAGCGTCACCTGAGTAATAACCGCGCTAAACAAGTAGAGGCTGAAGAGAAAGCGAAAGAGGAAGAACCTCTGGCTGATACCAATAAGATTTTCCAGTTCGGGACGCCTGAGGATTTCCAGTTGCAGCAGGCTGTGAACTTCCTCGACGGCAAGCCGATTCAGAAAGCGGTGCCTCGTCCAAAGGCCGCACAGGCTGATGCAGCAGGGAGCACGGCAAAAGGCAAATGAACGACGCCCAATTATTGCGCTATGCCCGACATATCCTGCTGGATGAGTTCGGAATAGAAAGTCAGGAAAAGCTGCTGGCTGCGCGTGTATTGGTCATCGGGGCAGGAGGTCTCGGCTCTCCTGCCGCTTTATATCTCGCCTCCGCGGGTGTGGGTCACATCATTCTTGCCGATCACGACACGATCGAATTAAGCAATCTGCAGCGCCAGATTTTGCACAGAGATGACCGAGTCGGGCAACTCAAGGCTGAGTCGGGTCGCCAGACAATGCTTGCACTCAATCCCGATATCACAGTCGAAGTACGCACAGCCCGGATGGAGCCAGAGACCTTACTGGCGGAGATTGCAGCGGTGGATCTTGTGCTGGATTGCACGGATAACTTTGCAACACGTCACGCGGTCAACAGAGCGTGCGTCCAACATCGTAAGCCACTGGTTTCTGGTGCGGCGATTCGTTTCGAGGGTCAAATCAGCGTATTCGATTCGCGAGACGCCGAGGCGCCTTGTTATCACTGCCTGTTTCCCGAGGCCGATGATGTTGAGGCATTAAGCTGCGCCACGACAGGCGTTTTTGCGCCTCTTGTCGGCATTATCGGCAGTATGCAGGCTGCCGAGGCCATCAAAGTCATCGCTGGAGTGGGTCAAACACTCAAGGGGCGACTGTTGATGCTTGATGCGTTTGATATGCAATGGCACAGTGTGCGCGTCAAGCGTGATCCTGCTTGCCCAGTGTGCTCGGTTAGGGCTGAGCAATGAGTGTGTGATGGTTCTATGGTGCCTGCAGGGAGCCTGCGGGGTCGGCTGTGGAGGCTTTTAGGCTGGAGTCAGATTGTCGAGGATGAGCTTGAGTTGCACATCCATATGCGCGGATGGGACGGATTGCCAGCGACTTTGAGCAAAGCGCAACCAACTGCCAAGCACGAAGTGAGTCAGTAACGCTGCAAGTGCGCTGACTTCCGTAGCAGGATTGAGCGTGCCGTGGGTGATCGCATGTCGCAATGAGTGTCTAAAAGAAGCATCGATACGATCAGTAATTTGACTGACGCGCCCTTGAAGTCTTTCGTCCTCGGTGACCAATGCATCGCCTGACAACACTCGCGTCATTCCCTTGTTACGTTCGGCAAAAGTCAGGAGCATAGTGGTGATTTTGCGAGCTTGCTCAACACCGTTGGGCTCGGTGGCGACGATTTGATTCACCAGGCTAAAAATCGTTGTTTCGATGAACTCGAACAACCCTTCAAACATTTGCGCTTTGCTGGCAAAGTGCCGATAAAGTGCCGCCTCGGAGAGTTGCATGCGGGCGGCGAGTGCCGCAGTAGTGATGCGTGCAGCGCGAGGTTGTTCTAGCATTTCTGCAAGTGTCTGCAGGATTTGGTGTTTGCGCTCGCCCGTTTTAACCGACATGCTTTCAAGTCCAGAAGTGACGGTGGATAGAGAGGTGAATCGTGGCTGCTGCGTTGATTTATGAGCCCTGCAGAATGCGCTTTTGTAGCAATAAATCACCCACGCAGTTTACCCGCAAGTCTACGTAATTAGGACGTCCACGCTTGCCTCGGGCAAAGGGCGTGCCGGGATGAAAAACATGTACGGTTCTCAAGCCAGCATGTCTTGCGCCTCGCAAGTTTGCAGTGGTGTCTTCGACGAGCACCGCGCGTCTGGGTCGGATACCCTCGTGTGCCATGATGTGTCGCATCAGGGAAACAGAAGGTTTGGGTCGGAAATGTCCGTGTAATTGCATTTGTTCGATACCCCAAAAACTATCGAAGCAACGCAAGATATTCAGATGTTTCATGACCGCGCGCGCGTAATGCAAAGGCGCGTTCGTCACCAGGATTTTTCGACCGGGTAGTCGGTTGAGCTTGCCTGCGAGACCGCGTTCTGCTCGGACCAAGGGCGCGACATCAAAGTTGTGACTGCGGTGTAAAAAATGATGTGGATTGACGCCATGGTGACGGACGAGTCCTATCATGGTCGCCCCGTAGCGTTTCCAGTAGGTTGTTCGCAAGTGATTGGCGGTCTCTTCGTCCACATTGAGGCTCTCCATCACCGCAGCAGTCATCCCAAGATTGATTTCACGAAATATCTTGTAGGAAGTGTCATGCAGAGTGTTGTCCAGATCGAACAGCCAGACCCGTTCGCGGGCGTGTGACACATTATTTGGACGCGCAGGCGTGTGCACACGGGCGCGCCGTGTGCGGATCGGTGCATGTGGCGCAAACCTCTTTTTAATCACTCGGAGGTAATCATGGTGCCGACGCCACGATCCGTGAGGATTTCGAGTAGCAAGCAATGGGGGACGCGACCATCAACGACGTGCACCGATTTAACACCTTTGCGTGCCGCATCGAGTGCAGAAGATATCTTGGGCAGCATGCCGCCAGAGATTGTGCCGTCAGCGAACAATGCATCGATAGTTTTGGCAGACAAGCTGCGCAGTAACTTGCCGTCCTTGTCTAGTACGCCCGGAGTATTGGTCATCATCAGAAGCTTTTCGGCACCGAGAACCTCGGCCATCTTCCCTGCAACAATGTCAGCGTTGATGTTGTAGGCCAGACCATCTTCACCGTATCCAATCGGTGAGATGACAGGGATGAATTGGTCGTCTTGCAGAGCTTTAACCACCGCGGGTTCGACCTGCGCGATGTCACCCACAAAACCGATATCCAGCGGATTGGCAGGATCGTCCTTGTTCGGCATCATTTTCTTGCGTGCCTGGATCAGACAGCCGTCTTTGCCCGTCAAACCGACTGCTTTGCCGCCGGCTTCGTTAATCATGAGGACGATATCTTGCTGCACCTGGCCGCCGAGCACCCATTCGACGACTTCCATGGTTTCGGCGTCGGTCACGCGCATACCTTGAATAAACGTTCCTTGCTTGCCGATGCGACGCAAAGCCTCGTCGATCTGCGGTCCTCCACCATGTACCACGATCGGGTTCAAACCAATCAGCTTGAGCAAGACGACATCGTGCGCGAAGCTTCGCTGCAAGACCTCTTCTGTC
>JAURZO010000248.1 GCA_030653405.1 Zwartia sp.
AATGACGCATGGTGTTCACCTATGAATAACGTGACAATAGGTGCATGAAAACGAACACCAACACGGACATGAATATTTCGCCTTTGATCGATCGCGTTGTGAGACTGTTTGTACGCCTTGGGACTACTCGATCGAGCTAAAACCTGAGCGACATACTTTTAATGAACGTCCCGAACAAGTCATGCGTTTCATGTCGCAGACTGGTGGATAACTCTCGGAAATAGCGATGCCAAAACACGACTTAGAGAAATTCATCTCTGGCTTTGAGCGATTTCAAAAAACATACTATGGGGATGATCATGAGCTGATGACAGAGCTTTCTCAGGCGCAGCACCCACGTACGCTTCTCATCGGTTGTTGTGATTCGCGCGTCGATCCGGCGCATCTCATGGGAGCCGAATTGGGTGAGCTGTTCATCTCACGTAACGTGGCAAACCTTGTTCCTCCTTGTGAAATCAGTGATGGTGGCCACCATGGCGTCAGCGCAGCGATTCAGTTTGCCGTACAAAATTTGAAAGTCGAGAGAATCATTGTGCTTGGTCACAGCAAATGTGGCGGAATACGCGCGCTCATGGACGACTCTCGCGTCAAAGAGCCGATTGATTTTATTTCGAGCTGGGTCAGCATCGCTGAGCCTGCCAAGAAGCAAACACTTGCGGCATTCGGTGGCGCACCGCTCGAGGTCAAGTGCAAGGTGTGTGAACAATCCTCGGTACTCAATTCACTCAATAATCTGACGACCTATCCCTGGATAAGGGAGGCCGTGGATGCTGGACGCCTGAGTGTGCATGGATGGTACTTCGATTTGGAGGGGGGGGAGCTGCTGGCTTACGCTAAACGAGTGGGTGCTTTTTTACCTATGGTGTGCGCACTGACCGCGAGCGGGTCGTTTGAGCATGCTGTTAAGACTACACTGACGTCATCATTCATTGATTCCAATACATGACAACCAGCATGAGAGACCTTAACCCATCCGAAACGGGCGTTGCAGCGAGTCAGCCTACAGCGTTGAACTGGAAGGCGTCGATTGGCCGCAATTATCGGCTCGGCGTGCGTCTGGTCTCTGTTGCGTTGACGACGCTGGTTTTTGGTCTCACGATGGTGATGGTGACGTTATGGTTGTCTTGGGCTCTGGAGGGGGCCGCTGCCGCAATCAACGATACAGGCAGTTTAAGAATGCAGTCTGTTCGCATCGGTTTGATCATGAGCGACGAAGCGGCTCCGCGCACTGAAATGACGCAACGAGTGGCTCTATTCAATAGTACGCTTGACGCTTTAAGTACAGGTGATCCCCAGCGCCCCATGAGGTTGCCAAAGTCCGAGGCCGTGCAGCTGCAGTTTGAGCGCGTTCGTTTGCTATGGAATGACGTGCTTGAACCCGCAGTGGTGGCATTCCAGACGTCGCCGTCACAAGAACGTATCGCCAAGGTCTATCTTAAAAATCTCCCTGAATTTGTCAGGCAGTCCGATGAACTGGTCTCCTTGATTGAAGCGCAAAATGCGCGGGATACGGCACTGTTGCGAGGTTCGCAAATGGCCGTGATCGTTCTGATGATTGCAGGCTGTGTCGGTATCATTTACTTGTTGTATGGCTGGGTCATCCGTCCGGTGGAGGCCTTGCGAAGAGGTATTTCCCAAATGACATCGCGCAACTTCACATACCGTGTGCCTGTCGAGGGGGGCGACGAGTTAGGGGAGCTTGCCGAGGGTTTTAATGATATGGCGGCACAGCTCAATGTTTTGTACACCGAGCTGGAACGTCGCGTTGAGGAGAAAACGCTTCAACTTGCTCAGCAAAACAAAGAAATTTCAACGTTATACGAATTTTCAGCCTATTTGAGTCGAGCAGGAAGCTTGGAGGATCGTTGTCAGGGTTTTCTGTCGCGATTAATTGAGTATTTTGATGCGGACGGTGGCACTGTCAGAATCACCGATCGGCGAAATAATGACCTTCACCTCACTGTGCATCAGGGTCTCTCGCTTGAATTTGTGAAGCAGGAACAGTGTCTACACGCAGGAGATTGTTTTTGTGGCGAAGCCGCGCAAAAGGGTGTGACGGTTCTTCATGATTTTCGTCAGTTACCCGTTGAGTTTAGCTTGCGTTGTCGCGAAGAGGGATTCACAGCGATTGCGATCGCTCAGATCAAGCATGCAGGACAGCAACTCGGCAGTTACACCTTGCATTTTCAGGAGCCACGCGAATTTTCCGAGGACGACAGGCGTTTGTTCAACACTCTTGGGCAGCACCTGGGCGTCGCGATCGAAAATCAAAGACTTCTTGCCCGTACCAGAGAACTGGCGATTGCAGAGGAACGAAACCTCGTCGCGCAGGGCTTGCATGACTCTATCGCGCAAGGGCTTAATTTTCTGAAGCTTCAAGTTCAAATGCTGGAGGATTCGATTAAAAGAGATGAGAAAGACGAAATTCAGGAGGTCATCAAGCTCATCGAGCTTGGTGTGCGAGAAAGTTATGATGATGTGCGTGAGTTGCTCACCAGTTTCAGGATCAAGCTAGAGGATGGCGATATCGCCAACGCGCTGCGGATGGCTGCTGAACGGTTCAAAAAACAAACCGGTATTAATGCCTCGGTTGATATCTTGAATCAGGGACCACCCTTGCCGCCAGAGCAACAGTTACAAGTCTTATTTATTTTGCAAGAAGCATTATCCAACATCCGTAAACATGCCAACGCGCAGAATGTTCGCATTTCGCTTGATGATGCCTTTGACTTTAATCTCACCGTGACTGATGATGGACAAGGTTTTGATATGTACGATCCAGAAATTAGTCGTGAACATCATATCGGACTCAACATTATGCAGGAACGTGCTGCGAGAATTCACGCCCGACTCGCGGTGAGCTCAACGCCGGGTGAGGGCACCACAGTTTCTCTGACAATGACGCAGAGCTATCGCATCACGGCATAAATTCATGACAAATCCTATTCGCGTTCTCTTGGTCGACGATCATGCTTTGTTCCGTAGCGGCATCAAGCTCCTTTTGCAACGGCAAGATGATTTTGAAGTCATTGGTGAGGCCTCCGATAGCATTGAGGGAATCAAACGCGCCAAGGCCTTAAAGCCAGATATTGTGCTGCTGGATTTACATATGCCTGGTCTGTCGGGTTTGGATGCCATCAAATTAATTCACGAAGAGGTGCCCGCCTGTCATATCATTTTATTGACAGTATCCGAAGAGGGTGATGATCTCACGACAGCGCTAAAAAATGGTGCGGCGGGATATTTGCTAAAAAATATCGATGCAGAGTTTTTTCTGAGCGCGCTCAGGAGAGCTATGCAGGGAGATTCAGTGATCTCGAATGAAATGACCGCTAAGCTGGTGGCGAATTTACGCCGTGGTCATGTTGCGCCAGCAGAAGAGGTGAGTAAACTGACTCCGCGCGAGTGCGATATCTTGGCTCAAGTCGCCACTGGTCTAAGTAACAAGGAAATTGCGCGCACGTTAGACTTAGCTGAGAGCACCGTTAAAATTCATTTACAGAGTATTTTGAAAAAGTTGAATTTGTCGAATCGTGTGCAGGCAGCGATTTATGCGGTGGAGAGAGGTCTTGCGGCGAATCGCAATGATCGACCCCAGTAGGTCGGACAACAGGATTCTTGGGTGCATACTTTTCAAGAGCAGACTGGTTCGTGATGCTCACTTTGTTATTCGCGACTTCGATACAGTTTTCCTCACACAGCTGATGGAAGGCACGAGAGAGCGTCTCTGGCTGTAACCCTAATTTTGAGGCGATTGTCCGCTTAGGCAAGGTCAGATAAAGTTCAGTTTTTTGATCTGCATGGCGCAAAATATAGTCAGCCAGACGCTCGGTCGCCGAATGCAGATTAACAATCTCGATATCATGCAGCAGCGTTTCAAAACGTTGCGCCAACCCTTTTACGATTCTCGTCATAAAGAGCGTGTTCGTACTCATCAAAGTGCTGATAGCCTTGTGCGAAATCCAGATTAAAAGTGCATCCTCGATCGCTTGAGCATCACTCATATAAGGATGATTTAAAAACATCACTGCTTCGCCAAATTGTTGACCAGGGCCGAAAAATTCTATGACCTTGTCACGCTGCTCCGTGCCAGGAATGGAAACCTTGATTTGTCCCGTAATCGCGACATAGAGTCCCGTTGCGTGTACCCCACGCTTAAACACATGCTCAGACTTGCGCACTCGAACTAAAAGCGCGTTGCGGGCAAGTTCGTGGCGATCCTCATCACTGACTTCTGTGAATAATTCCAGATGGGACAGTAACTGATCGATTGAGATCTGGTTCGCCATAAACTTTACCTGTAGGAGAATTTTCCAAACAATCCCTGTAGTGTGTTTAGTGCAGATTGACTCAGTGATACAGAGGTTGCCTGTGATTCAATATTTCTGAATCGTTGTATTGCATATTCCCTCACACCTCGCGCGGAAAGGCTTTGCGCTAGATCAATTAATTCCATTTCAGTCAGCCACTCCGGTGACCAGGTGGTTCGACATTCAAATTGACCACCCCAGTCGAGTAAGAGGTTTAAAGATTCGTTTGCTCGCGCAAAGCTGCCCCGACTGCCTGTGAGTTGATCGTAGGCCCGCTCAGAGGTCTTAATATCGAGCGCGACCCAAGAGAGTTTGGGCAGCAGCTCGGACAGGCGCGCGGGATAGATGCCTGCGGTGTGAACAGCAACCTCAAATCCGAGATGACCTAACGCATCCACCATGGTCGCGCAACCTTGATCGACAAGGGGTTCACCCCCGGACAGAACCACGCCGTCGAGTAGACCTTTGCGATGCGATAGCCGCTCTAGTATGTCCTTCCAGTCGGCCTGTGATTGTCGGCTTTGCAGATGGGGGTTGTGGCAATAATGGCAGCGCCAGGAACAGCCTGAGATAAAGAGCGTAGCAGCCAGTTTGCCGGGCCAGTCTACCGTCGAGAAGGGGACGAAGCCCCCGATGACAGGATTTTTATGCTGAAGATTTTTTTGGCTCGATAAAGAATATTCGTTCATTGAACTCGCCCTTTTTACCGGTGTTAAACGAACTGACTGGACGGTGATAACCCATGACGCGTGTCCATATTTCGCATCTCGTTCTTTTGTGATCGGCTAGCACCATGGTTGCGACGTTCTTGGCGCTGTTCTTTAGTGTGGATTGCATTGAAATCTCCTGAGGTTATGCAGCTTGGGCGATGTTTTCTTTGGCCAAGAGTTCGTCGTCGCACTTTGGACAGAACTCATGGTGGCCTGACAAATAGCCGTGATTGGGGCAGATGGAAAAAGTCGGGGTGATGGTGAGGTACGGAATTTTGAAATTTGTGAGCGCGCGCTTGACGAGTGCTTTGCATGCATCCGCACTGGACAAAGCTTCGTTCATATAAAGATGTAAAACAGTGCCGCCGGTGTATTTCGCTTGCAGCGTTTCCTGTAAGTACAGTGCTTCAAAAGGATCGTCTGTATAACCAACAGGCAGTTGACTTGAATTGGTGTAGTAGGGCTGTTCAGCGCTACCTGCTTGCAGAATGTCTGCCCAGCGGTTTTTATCTTCCCGAGCGAAACGGTAGGTGGTGCCTTCCGCCGGCGTGGCTTCCAGATTGTAAAGATGACCGGTCTCCTCCTGGAACTCAGTCATGCGCAGCCGTACATGATCGAGAATTCTGTGCGCCATCGCCTGACCTGTTTGCGAGGTAATGTCATCACGATCGTGACTAAAATTTCTAAGCATTTCATTCAAGCCGTTGACGCCGAGTGTGCTGAAGTGATTACGTAACGTTCCAAGGTAACGCTTTGTATAGGGGTAGAGTCCTTCATCGATGTATTTCTGTACGGTCTTGCGTTTGCATTCCAGTACATCGCGTCCAAGATTCAATAGCGCATCAAGCCTCAAGAGCAGAGCCGCTTCATCGCCTGCATACAGATACCCGAGTCGTGCGCAATTGATGGTGACGACACCCACACTGCCCGTTTGTTCAGCTGAGCCAAACAAGCCATTTCCCCTTTTGAGTAACTCTCGCAAATCGAGTTGCAGTCTGCAGCACATAGACCGAACCATGTGCGGTTCAAGATCCGAATTTAAAAAGTTTTGAAAGTAAGGCAGGCCGTACTTGGCTGTCATTTCAAATAACGGTGATGTATTGGGATGTTCCCACGGAAAATCTTTAGTGATGTTGTAGGTTGGGATTGGAAACGTAAAGGCGCGTCCCATGGCGTCACCTTTCATCATGACTTCGATGTAAGCACGGTTAATCATGTCCATCTCGTCCTGGAGCTCGCCATATGCAAAAGGCATTTCCTGGCCACCGATGTAAGGAATTTGTTCCCTAAGATCTGCCGGGCAAGTCCAGTCAAACGTCAGATTGGTAAAGGGAGTTTGCGTTCCCCAGCGACTTGGCACGTTCAGGTTGTAAATCAGCTCTTGCATGCATTGACGCACCTGTGCGTAGTTCATTGCGTCTGTGCGGACAAACGGTGCCATATAAGTATCAAAGGAGCTAAAGGCCTGGGCGCCCGCCCATTCGTTTTGTAGCGTCCCCAGAAAATTAACGATTTGTCCGATTGCCGCAGACATATGTTTCGCGGGTAATGCCTCAACTTTTCCGGGTACACCGTTAAAGCCCTCTGTGAGGAGTTGCCTCAGAGACCATCCTGCGCAATAGCCCGACAACATGTCCAGATCATGAATGTGAATGTCTCCATTACGGTGAGCGTGTCCCGCCTGAGGAGAAAAGATGTGTGAGAGCCAATAGTTCGCAGTGACTTTACCCGCGACGTTTAGGATCAGTCCACCGAGACTGTAGCCTTGGTTGGCATTTGCATTGACGCGCCAGTCTCGTTGTTCAAGATATTCGTCCATTGCATGTTCGACATCAATGCTGATGCGAGGCGCTGAAATTGACGGATCGTTGCTAGTGTCTGAAATCGTGGTGGGCTTCATGATGCACTCTATGTTGTGTTATTGAGTGAATCCTAACACCACATATTGTGTTTCAATGCATCTTGATTATTTCTTTATTGATCTTTTTTGAATTGCTTGACCTGAGTCAAGGTGCGTCGTTTTGCCATACGCTGACCGATCGTGTTTAGCGTATCTGGCGCCAAGGCTTCTGCGTATGGATATATAAATTTTTCTTCGCGGTCCGCGTGCGCGGTGTAGGTGATGGCGAAGGTGTTCAGGCATTGAGGAGGAGGTGTTGCGATGTCTCGAAGCAATGCATTCAACCAAGTCGCTATTTGATGCCATAGCGCTGTGAGTTGTACATGTTCAGCTTCGAGTTCTTGAAGATTGCGGTGTAGCACCTCGTGCTCTGTTACACCGAGTCTTTCGATACTCAAATTTCGGAGTGCTGGAAACAGATCATCCTCTTCATCTTCATGATGAAGTGGTGCGGCAATGGTGAAATAGCGCAGCACCGATTCAGCGGCTTCTTTGGCCGCTGCGTCGATACTGCTTTTTTCCATGTGTCGCCCGAGTCTTTGAGTCAGCCTGGCAAAGCGCCTGACTTTTTCATGACAAAGCTCCAACATTTCAATTGGCGAATCGAAGCTGGCGCTGCGGGTGTGGAAAAGATCGCTCACGCCTGGAGAACCTTTTCTTCATTCTGGACCTGTCTTTCGGCGAAGAGAATATTATTTTCAAGATGGATGTGCTGCATTAAGTCCTCCCGAAGTTGTCGAAGTCCCGCATACAGTGCTCGCCATGTGTTGCAAGCATTTTCAGGCTCAGTGATGTCTTGCGTCAGATTTTCCAGATGATTGAGTGCTTCGCCATGCTGATCGTGTTCAAAGCGCATCATCGAGATCGGTCCATTCACATGACCGGCCGATACTTTGCGCAACATTGGAAAGAGTATTTGCTCTTCTTTCATCATATGACTCTCGAGCTCTTGCTGCATGTCCCCAAGGTGGTCCGCAAGGCCTTTAGGACAATCAGGACGATCGCCATGGACTTGCTCTACACGACGCGCCAGTCGAATGAGCTCTGGCAGGTCTTCGCGATGTCGTGCGTGGTAACGCTCAAGAATATGGTCAATCAATGCATCGCTAGTTTGTTCCTGCCAAGGTGTGGATGTGTCCACCTGCTGAGCGGCGATCAGGCCTGAGAGCTTCTCTAAAATCGGCGTGGGCTCCTCGATGCGACGTCGCTCTAACGATTCGCGCAAGCTTCGGTGCCCACCGCAGCAGAAATCAAGTTTGTACTCATGAAAAATTTGCGTGGCGCCTGGTACGTCACAAGCAATCGAGCCAATACTGCGATCAAGTAGGTCAGTCATCTCATTCTCCATTGTTCAGGGTTGTGAGAGACAATTAGCAAATCCCGTGCCATCAATTTACACATTGATTTCATTGCATTTATTTTCATAAAGGGTGAATTTAACCATGTAATTTAAGGTATAAAATACCTTTCTTAGGGTGTATTTAACCCTACCTACTTTCTGATGTTGATCACACTCCCAAATAACCGAATCGAGATGAATGCTGAATTTTCATTGATTGCTGACATGATTGCGGATTTGCCGCGAGCGGTACGCGCGCAGCGTATGGTGCGTGCCATCCGCGAGCAATTCAATTGTCACGCAGTCGGTTTGTTAAAAGTCGAGGGCGATGTTCTTTCTCCATTAGCTTTCGAAGGTTTAGCCAAAGAAGCGATCGGTCGTCGGTTTGTTATTGCACAGCACCCTAGATTGGTGAGTATTCTTTCTACACGGACGCCCGTGCGATTTCTTCCTGGCAACCCGCTGCCAGATCCCTATGACGGATTGTTGGATGATTCTTTGGGCGAGCCTCTGCCGGTGCATGATTGCTTAGGTATCAGTCTTCATCTGGAGGGCATGCTTTGGGGCGCCTTGACGCTGGATGCCTTTGAAGGAAAATCATTTCACCATCGGGATATTGAAAGACTTAGCGCCTTTGCCTTGTTGGTTGAGGCTGCCGTGCGAGTCTCCCGACTCGAAGAAGAGAACCGCAGTTTACGTTTGTTCCGGGGCGGAGATTTAAGTGACCTGACTGCGGTCAGCATCCCCGATGAAATTCTCGGTCAGAGTCCTGTGATCCTATCGATGTTGCGCGAGTTGGATGTCGCTGCTGAGTCTGATTTGCCAATCTTGCTGATGGGAGAGACCGGCGTCGGTAAGGATTTATTTGCCAAGCGTGTCCATCGGCGTTCGTTGAGAAACAAAGGACCTCTTGTACAAGTGAATTGTGCGGCGCTGCCTGAGTCATTGGCGGAAAGCGAATTATTTGGACATATCAAAGGTACGTTCTCGGGTGCGACTGCGGATCGCGCGGGACGCATTGAAGCGGCCGAAGGCGGCACATTATTTTTGGACGAGGTTGGAGAGTTACCGCTTTCGACCCAGGCGAAGTTGTTGCGTACCCTTCAAAATGGCGAGATTCAACGTCTTGGTGAGGACAAGCCCCGCAAGGTCAACGTGCGCTTCGTTTCTGCGACTAATCGACAGCTGCAAGATAGTGTCAGGGCAGGTCGCTTTAGAGCAGACCTCTATCATCGCCTCTCGGTTTATCCCGTTCACGTACCTCCTCTCAGAGAGCGGGGTACGGATGTGCTGATTTTGGCAGGTCGCTTTCTGGAAATGAATCGATCGCGGTTGGGATTACGTGGTCTTCGTTTGTCAGAACGTTCTGAGTTGGCGTTGTGTCGCTATGACTGGCCTGGAAATGTCAGAGAGCTTGAGCACGTGATCAGCAGGGCGGCATTGCGTACGATTAGCCAGGGAGGAAGTCGTGACGATATTCTGACCTTGGAACCAGAGCATTTGTTATTGGAAAATGTACAAAGCGAGGTGGTTGATACCTCTGACCAATCGCTCAGGCTTGCGCTTGAGAATGTAAGCCTCCATCCCTCCGAGTCTTTTTCTCTTCGCCAGGCGACTGATTTTTTTCAACGTCAACATATCAAACGCGAGCTGTCGAGGCGGCATGGTAACTGGGCCAAAACCGCGCGCAGCCTGGGTGTCGATACGAGTAATCTGCACAAGCTCGCAAAACGTTTAGGTTTAAAAGACAATGACCAATAATGATATTTAGTCATTTTATTTAGTTGCTTCAGTCAGTCATTTGGCTACATCCACTCTGGCTTTACACTTATGAAGCACAGCCTTTCGTGTTTGAAGGGTGAAACTTAAAACATTAAATTGATGGGACAAGGAACGATGCAAGATTTTACGCAGCTCAAAGTAGAAATCTCCAACTATGTCGCGGTGCTCACGATGGACGCTCCGCCGGTCAATGCCTTGACCAGAACGCTGAATGACGAGCTAACGCTCGCGATGGATCGGATCAGCGAGATGGATGAGGTTAGGGTGGTGGTGCTGACTGGTGCAGGTAAGGTTTTCTGCGCGGGTGCCGATTTAAAAGGTCGCGCAGACGTCATCAAAGGACCGGGAGATTTGCCTGCCCACTCTCGTCGCACACGCGAGTGCTTTCATGCGATTCGCGAATGCGCCAAGCCTGTCATCGTTGCGATTAACGGAGCTGCACTTGGAGCCGGCTTAGCCATTGTCGCCTCAAGCGATATCCTTTTTGCGTGCGATAAAACCTCGATAGGACTGCCTGAAGTCGATGTCGGCCTGCTTGGTGGCTGTCGTCATGCGATGCGATTGTTTAGCCACTCTAATTTGCGACGCATGTCACTCACTGGCGATCGTATGAGCGGTGCGGAACTCTACAGGTTAGGAATCGTTGAGGCATGCACCACAATCGACGACCTCATGCCAACGGCAATGGCGATGGCGATGAAGATCGCCTCGAAAAGCCCGATCTCGACCAGCATGAGCAAGCACACCATGAATGTGATCGAGGATATGAGCTTACGTGATGGCTATCGCTATGAGCAGGACATGACAGCAGCCATCGCAAAGACGGAGGACGCTAAAGAAGCACAGCTGGCTTTCAAGGAGAAACGTCAGCCTGTTTTTAAAGGACGCTAGGCGGGTGTGGCGGGGCTTTTGGTGGTTAGAGGGCGGTGATTAAAACTGCCAAGTGATCCCCGACATCAGTGACCAGTTGTACTCTTTGCCCGCACTCCCCAACGCGCGGATGCCGATGAGGCCCAGCCCGATTTGCACATTTTCAACCGGTGCGTAAACGGCGCCGATTTGAGCGTAGCCAAGTCGGGAGCTCGTAGTATTCGGGTTGGTTTCCAGGCCTGCATCCACGCCGAGCTTCCATTGATGGTTCAGTACCCAGATGGGTGCGACAGAAACACCCCATAAGTGAGGAGCCTGTTGGTTTTCAGGGTCACCATAGGCGCGGTTGCTAGTATATCTGCCATTGATATGAATTTCGTACTGCGGTTTAACATAGGAACTGATGAGTGAAACAGTCCCGTTTGTTAGACCATTGCCTAGACCTGAGGCCTGCATGCCGCGTCCGACCGGGGTGAGTAATACTGGTTTGATTGCAAAGCTCCATCCCTCTTCTTGGTCACCGGCAAAGGTCCACTTAAATCCTATCCCCGCATTCATCCATCCGTTGATGGGTGAGGTCTGACGAATGATGCCCACAAACACATCCAGATCTTCTGTTAGCCCCCGCGTATAGGTGATTGGAAACACGTTGCGCGTGCCAAACTCACCAGAGTAATAAGTGCCGTCCTCCGCGATGTCTATGCCTCTTTCTTTGGTAAAGACATAATTGATTTCGAGCTGATTGCCGCCCTGTCCCTGGGTGCCTGTATCGTCAGTAATAAAAGGAAAGTAAGCATGCCCTGTGGACGGGAGGCTCAAGACAACAGCTGTTGCAAGCGATACAAAATTGAATCTTAAACGCAGACTAACGGGGAAAATTGTCACAAGAGCTCCAAAATGCTTTTGAGAAGATCCCCGGATAGTAATCGAGGATCCAATCACTGCGCCTTGATGCCTGCAGCCTGAATCACTCCTCCCCATTTATCAAGCTCTGCGCTCAAATGACTCGCCAACTGCTGCGATGAGCCCCCAAGAGGGGTCGCACCAATCGCTGCGAGTTTTTTCTGGAACTCTGGGTCTTTCAACACCTCGTTGATTTCCTTGTTCATCCTCGTCACGATAGCCTCTGGCGTACCCTTTGGTGCCAACACAGCGAACCAAGTAGAAGACTGAAGTTTTGGGTAGCCGAGCTCTTTGGTGGTCGGTACATCGGGCAGTGCGGGCGAGCGCGTATCAGAGAGGATCGCAAGCGCTTTAACTTTGCCGGCTTTGACTTGACTTGCGATTCCGGGCACCAACTGGAACATCAGCTGGATATCGTTGGCAATCATGTTGGTTGTCGCAGTACCGGGTGCGTTATAGGGAATATGCACCATCTTCGCACCGGTTTGGTTCATAAAAAGTTCGCCGGCCAAGTGCATGGAGCTTCCAATGCCAGTCGACCCGAAGTTCAATTTGCCGGGATTGTTCTTGGCAAAATCCACAAACTCCTTGAGCGTCTGAACGGGTTGCCCATTGTTGACCACAAGTATGTTGGGTACATCACAGATCAAGGCGACGGGGGCAAAGTCCTTTTGAGAGTCAAAGCCAGGTGTCGTGTAGAGCTTGGGGCTGACCGCGAGAGTGCCGGCCCAGGAAAACAGGAATCGGTAACCATCCGGCGCGTATTTTGCCACGGCTGCGGCACCAATGTTGCCATTCGCACCAGGCTTGTTTTCGATGATGACGTTTGTTTTGAGGCGCGGCGCAAGTTGTTCGGCCAACATGCGGGCGATGGTGTCGCCTGTGCCGCCACCACCAGGCGCAGGGACAGTGATTTGAATGGGTTTGCCGGCCTCAGGCCATGTTTGGGCAGAGACTGGAGCTGCAAACGCCGTTGCGAGTAGCGCTACGGCAGAAAGTGTTTTGAAATTCGGTTGCATGGAGATCTCCTGATGTTTGACGTCAAGCGGATGGAAAAACGGGTTCGCCCAAGTTGAGCATCAAGCGATTAGCCCAGGCAAAAATTGCGACGGAGTGGATGAGATCTAGAATCTCGGCTTCAGTCAGGCCGACATCCTTGAGTGATTGAATGCTCTTTGCAGAGACCTTGTCAGGATGTTCGGTGAGTTCAATGCTGAACTGTACGATTGCCTTTTCACGATCCGTCGTTCCTGCTGTCCGAGGCTCCTCAAACACTTGTTTGATGGCATCAGTGCGTTTAGCGAGTTGTTCGAAGCGTTGGGCGTGCACAGAGGCGCAGTACACACAGCCGTTGATACGCGAAACGACCGCAGTCGAGAGCTCTCGTTCTGCTCGTGGCATCCCCCCTGGTGCATACATGATGGCGTTAAAGGCTGCTGAACGCTGACGCAGAATCTCAGGTTGATGCGCGAGAAACAGGTAGTAGTCGGACACCTTGGCTTTAGGATGACTTTCTTCCAAAATCGCAATTTGCTCGGGTGTGGCTTGTTCAATATCCACCACATCAAGCCAAGCCTTCCAGTCAAGCGTTTCGTTGGTAAAACCTTTAATACGAATGACTTCGCTCATGCTTGCTCTCCAAATGCTTTGAGTGCTTTTAGGCCAGCGGATACCCGAACTTGATAAGAGACAAATGCGATTAACTGTGCAAGTGCCGTGATATGTGCCGTACTTAAACCTGACGATTTGAGTGTGAGCAATGCCTGCTTATCCGCCTTGATCGGATCGGTAATAAGCGTGTGTGTGAACGTCAATATCTGCTTGAGTCGTTCATCGCGGATGAGACTGAATGTTCCTCCTGAGACCTCATCAATGACAGCGTCAGTGACCCCAGTACCTTTAAGTCGTTGCGCATATTCCGCGACAAGCTCAGGTGAGGGTGTCAACGCACAGGCTAATAACGCCACCAGCAAGCGGTCGCTCAATGGCAAACCTTCAATCGGTGAGTCCAATAATAGAGTTTCGCTTGCTTGCGTCGCATCCACGACCTTGGCGCGCTGATGTCGCGTCTCAAACGCGAGGGAGCCAGGCGCGAGGCCAAGAATACGATCGAGCGTATCTGAATGATTCGATGGCGATGAGGTGACGGTCATGCATGTTCCTACAATGTTAAAGGTGGGGCAGGCGACCACTCGTCGCCAAGAATTTCAGGCTCGGAATAGTTCTTCAGGTTTTCAAAATGTGCGTCGATATCTTCGCTGTAAAACAAGCTGGCTAATCCTTGCGCGAGTCGCTTCGCACCATCACTGATTGCCGGAATATCTCCGGATACAGTCCCATGCGATAGCGCGGCCGGATAGCAAAACACATGCACACGGTCAAGCCCGGGTAGGCTGCCTGGACTTTTTTCCTGAAGCTCAAAGACAGGTCCGAGATCAGGCGAATCAAACAGCTCTTGATCCTCTTGGCCAGATTCGTGTCTAAATCGATCCCCCCAGGTGCGAAGATGTGGCGCGAGCGCCGCGTACTCGGGTCTGGCGAGCCAGTCGATTTTGAAGCCCGTCGCGAAAATCAGGAAGTCCAGCTCAAAAACACCTTTTGGGGTTTGTAGCTGCATACTTCCATCCGAATGAATGCGGACATCCTGAATGGGACAGCCGACATTGAAGCGTGCGTTAGGGTGTTGGGAAACGCGCAGCGTGCTGCCACGCGGTGGCGGCACTTGTTGTCGATTAATGTAATGACGCAGTCGCCATTTCCATTCGTCAGGCAGATTGACATGTCCATGTGTCAGGCCCGGATTACCCGCTCCTTTTGACTTGTTCACCCGCGGAATATCCTGGCGTCGGATCAGGAGATCAACACTTTGTGCACCACACTCTAAGGCTGTCCCCGCGCTATCCATGGCCGAAGCACCCGCGCCGATGACCCCGACGCGTTTGCCCGCAAGTGCATGATAGTCAAGCGCATCAGAAGAGTGCGCACGCAGATGTGCAGGAATCTTGTTGGCAAAATCAGGCAGAGAGGGGCCGCCCAGACCGTCCCGTCCAGAGGCAATCACTACTCGACGCGCCAGTAAGTGCTCGATGCCCGTTGGTCCTTGGACCGCCAACTCTATGAGTTGATCCGCACGCGGGTTGATTTTTAGCACCTGGTGCTCGTTGAGAATATCGAGTGCGGTGACTTTGCGATACCAGCGCAGGTAGTCCATCCACTGTGTGCGAGGAATTTTGTCAAGGGTGGCCCAACCATCTGCACCATACTGTGCTTCATACCAGGCACGAAATGTCAGAGCAGGCAGGCCGAGTGCCGGCCCGGTAAGCTGTTTCGGTGAGCGAAGGGTCTCCATGCGTGCGGTCGTGACCCACGGGCCCTCCTGGCCCTCGGCGGCGCGGTCGAACAAGACAGGCTTAATGCCCAAGTGCGTGAGTGCGGTGCCTACAGTCAAGCCAGCCATCCCCGCACCAATCACAGCAACGTCAATAACAGGGATGCCTGATAATGTCTTTTTGATCATCCACGGTTTGGCCGGAAGCTCCAGCCAGGCCAAGTCTTGCTTAACTCTGGCTTCTAAGGCGCTGAGGCCAGTAGAAATGGGGGTGTGCATCTGATGATCTGTCATGTTGAGTCATATGCTTCTAATTGTGTCTTAACGCACAATATAAAGGCAAATCTTTCTTGCTTATAAGTAAATGAGTGTGATTATTGGGTAGGCGCCGTCAAGAAAAAGATCCAGTCGGCTTGATATTGTCGATTGGAGATGCCTTGCATGTGAAAGGGATTGTCTGAGTGACCGCGATAATCCATGGGTAAGGGCAAGCTGAACATACGGATATGAGCGGGAGGAATGCTGAGCATTGCGTAGGCACGTTGGAGTAGACGAGCGGTCGCTTCGTGTTCGTTATAGCCGGCAAACCATCGGCTAAGAGGTGTTTTTGCCTCCCAGGCGAGCCAGGGTGCGAGCTCTCGCTCACGACCACGAACATGAAAAAAGTCCCATGGACTTGAAAAAAGAATAATCCGATTCACAAGCTTTTGTTTGCCGATAAAAGCCGCCATCCCTGCTCCCTGAGATTGTCCGGAAAGGGCAATCTTCTCCCAGCGCATGCCATGGTGATCAAAATAGGCAGACCAGCCCTCATCTGGATGCTCACGCTCCAAGTATTGAAGGAGCTTGAAGAGCCTCTCCACAATGGCTTCGGGTCGCGTGTTGTCAATCGCAGGATCCATTGAGATATTGCCGTAGATGCGCATATGTCGCATTCTGGCCGAGCATTCTGGGCCCCCATTTTCCGGACAGTAAACCGCGATTGAGGGCTCGTCGTTATATTCGAGCGAAATGACGCGATAGCCATGATTGACCGCAGTATGAAGAAAGAGCAGTGGGCCAGGTGGTTGCCCGGTCGTTCCCGGTAAGAAAACCATTAGTGGTAGTTCCCGGCGAGATTCAGCCCGCTTGAACAACACATAGTGAGGATGATCAAATCGCTCAATACGAGGATCTGTTGTTGAGGGTTTGATACAGTAAACCTGAAAAATTTCTGTTGGAGTGCAGGGGTCTGTCCGAGCTTCGGTTTGGCCTGACCACAACATCGACGTTGACAACAGCCAGATGCTGAATAATGTTTTGAATAAGATCATTGAGTCAAATTTTTAAAAAATGGGTTTGATCGTGAGTACAAAGCCGGGAGTCTTAAGCCAATCTGTCGGTTTTACGTGGTCTCAGCTGACCGATTTAGCTGACTGATTTATTTGTTGCGGCTGTACAATGAACATATGCGAAACTTTATCAGACGACTGTTACTTTGCATGTTTTTTGTGGCGATCCCCACTCAGGGATTCGCTGGTGTCCTGGTGTATGCCTGCCATGACTATGACATTTCAGTTAACGATGCATCGGGGCATATTGATGAGGCTCACCTGGACCTTCGCACGTCTGATCACGAATCGAACAGCAATCATCTGACACATAATCATTGCGGTTCGAGCTGCCCGCCTGGCGCAGTTGGGTACGTCAGTTCACTTTGTTATTCGACCCACGCGCGCTCGGATTTTTTTTACTCTTCCCTTTTCCATCTGCCGCCTGTTCTGGACGGTATTGAACGCCCACCTCGATTCGCTTGATTCTAACGGTAACCCGTTAATAGCCGGATATTTATCTAAATATTACTTGCTGTTGATTGACTCGACATTCAATGCCGATTAGTTGATTGCCAGTTTTGCAAGCATTGCAAGGAAATAATCATGAAAGTCATTAAATTATTCGTCGCGGCATTCGCTGTGAGTGCCTTTTCGTCGATCACTATGGCACAAGCCAAAGACGAGCACAAAGATCATCACCCTCAGCCAACAACATCTACTTCAAATTCTACGGCGGTTTCTCCATCGCCTGACGTGAACAATGAAATGATGCAACGCATGGAAGAAAGAATGAAATCGATGCACGATATTCATAAAAAAATGTCGAATGCAAAGACCCCAGCAGAACGTCAGGCCATTATGGCTGAGAACATGAAGACGATGCAAAGCACTATGTCCATGATGCGTGAGATGGGTGCTGCTTCTAGAAAGCAAGGTATGGGTGGAATGTGCAGCATGTGTGGTTCGGGAGGTATGGGTGAGATGGGCGGCATGTGCGGCATGAGCGGCATGAGTGGCATGAGTGGCATGAGTGGCATGGGCGGCATGAGTGGCATGAGCGGCATGAGTGGTGGTGCTATGGGTGCTATGGGTGCCGCAAAAAAGGATGACAAAACAGATGGTGCTGCTCCCATGAAAATGGAGATGGGAAGCAAACATCAAATGACGGAAAAGCGGTTGGAAATGATGGAAACCATGATGCAAATCATGCTTGATAATGCAAATACAAATTCGAGTAAGTAACGCGGAAATTCGTCGCCCAAGCTATAAACTTGGCTTGGGCGAACTTTATACTGAACTTTCCCGCGATTTTTGTAAACGAGCTGATCAAAAGTAAATTTTTAGATCATAAAAATGGAGTTGTACGATGATTGATCGACTGGATCACCTTGTGCTCACGACCTCGCGCGAAGCAGCATGTATTGATTTCTATACGCGCCTTCTTGGCATGGAGCTCGTCACTTTTATGGGTGGCACGCCACCTTCAGAAAGAAAGGCTTTCAAGTATGGCGTGCAGAAAATCAATCTGCATGTGCAGGGCGCAGAGCTATCGCCACGTGCTCATTTACCCGTGCCCGGCGCATTGGATCTTTGCTTTATCGTAGCGGTACCTTTAGATATCGTCATTGAAAAAATGAAGCGTGCGAATTGGCCAATTCTTGAGGGTCCTGTCCAAAGGACCGGCGCTACGGGGATTATTCGCTCAATTTATGTCAGAGATCCAGATCTCAATTTGATTGAATTGTCAGAGTTACTCTAAGTTCTTTGCTTCGTTGATAAAGTGCGCACTTTATGATTTAAGAATGCCGCACAGATACCAAAATATTGATGAGTGTCACTTTGAAATGAAACAAAAAATGAACGTCATGCGACGCGGTTTGATGTTAGCTGCCCTTGCTTTGGCTTTACCGAGCGCCCGGGCTGCGCCTTCTTTGACCATGGAGGTTTGGAAAAGCCCCACGTGCGGGTGCTGTCAGGACTGGGTAACGATTGTTGAACAAGCGGGTATTAAAGTCACTGTTTACGATACGGGTAATTCAGATATTCGCGAACAACTGGGGATGCCTGTCACGCTTGGCTCTTGCCACACCGCGCGCATTGCAGGTTACGCGATTGAGGGTCATGTCCCTGTGCGCGAAATTCTTCGCTTGCTAAAAGAGCGACCAGAGGCCGTTGGTTTAACTGTGCCAGGAATGGTGATTGGCTCACCTGGTATGGACGGTCCTGAATACAAAGGTCAAAAGCAACCCTACGATGTACTTTTAGTTAGAAAAAACGGTAAAGCATCTGTGTATCAGAAGTACATATGATCAGTGCGTTTAATCAGCTAAATACATGAGCCCCTAATTTTGCGAACCAAGCGCATTGCAAGCCATGGCGGTTATTGATTTTTAACTTTTGGCGTCAAGTCCTCGGCAACCATTTCGCGTGACATCGGGACGTACTGAATCCCCTTGTTTAAAAAGTCGACTTTTTTCAGGTCGACCATACGCATGTTCAGGTTTCCATAAGTGCGAAAGTAGGCAAGTTTGTTTGTTTGGTCGTAAACCGTGACCCACTGCGTCTGTTCATACATCAACGTATCTTGAGCGCCATCTTTGCCTTTTACCTTTTCGGCGACGATGCCGATCGGAATGTCGACAGCATTCAAAATATGAAATGCAAGGTTCGCAGCCTCTTTACCTGTCGCAACAGGTGCGGCGGAAAAGGCGAGGGCTGTCGCGCGCAAGAATCGTGAGGGTGGGGTGAAGTCACCGGGCAGGCCGAGTAATCCACTACCTTGCCCCAAGGGCAAAACGGTGGTCGATCCCAGCTTGAGCGAATCAACGTTGATATTAGTGAGATTGATGTGATTACGAAGATTAGTCATGTGCCAGTCAAAGTTTGGCGCATTCGTCAGCACACTGATTGGATTCTCGGTCACGACGAGTTGACCTTTAATATACTCAACAACAATTGATCCGCCTTTAGCGTCGCGAATCGCCCAATGCAGGGGCTGCACGCCAATCTTTGGGACGTCCAGACCATAAACCTTGATGTTGGTCAACGCTTCACGCACCTGATCGACGGTCTCAAACTGGCTTAATGCCCAGTTCACTAAGTCAGTATTGGCGATGACAGCTTTGGCATCGTCTGGTTGACGCTGATATTCAAAAAATCCCGGGATGTACAAAGCATGGACGGTCAGTCCCACCTCATTCATTCCATCGGTCGCCACATTCAGATTAAAAGTATCGATCCCCAGAAATCCATATTTGCTTGTCCACGGCATACCAGGCTTCATATCAGGGAGCATCGCCGTTAGCTGAAAATCACGGGGAACAAGCATGACACGGCTCTCAAGGTTAAGACCGAGTTCCATTGAGCGTCCGACGACCCATGTTCCATCTTTGGCTTGAAGTCTGAAGGTTGTACACGCCATGCTCGGCGCGGCCAAGGTCAGGGTAAGGACCAGGCAAAGCACGCTGGCGAGGCCACATCGGAGTGAATGCTTGAGCATAATTTCTCCAGAAAAAGATTCCCAATTTGCAATGAAATAATTCTAACCTGCTGCGAGTGCTTGATAAACATCGTGATAAGTATCGCGAACATGTGGCTCACATAATGCTTATGACTCACGGGTATTTCGCCGATCAGGCGCATAATTGGCAATTGATCATGCGTTTTAAATGACTTTTTGACGGAATGTCCTTATCTCTTTACCTTAGACTGACTGATAAAAATCGGGATCCCCGAAGCAATTTGGTGCTCGGTTGCGTGATGGCGCTGGTCGCGGGAGCTGTAAACGCCGGTGGCTTCCTCGCGATTCAAAAAT
This sequence comes from Zwartia sp., assembly GCA_030653405.1. Taxonomy (GTDB): domain Bacteria; phylum Pseudomonadota; class Gammaproteobacteria; order Burkholderiales; family Burkholderiaceae_B; genus Zwartia. The sequence continues at coordinate 20,270 of JAURZO010000248.1, forward strand.
ACACCTCTCACATGACAGGCATTATTTCAGGCATCGCAGACGATTTGATTGTGAGCGAGGCCAGGCTGGTGATGGCTGGCATTGCTGCTTTGGCTTGCTTTGTTTCTGGTGCGATGACGACCGCTATTTTTATCAACTGGGCACGACGTTACGCCTTGCATAGCGAGTATGCCTTGTCACTGATGTTGGAGGCTTTGCTTTTGTTAGCTTTTGGACTCTTAGGTGCGAACCTCAATATTCTGGTTGAGGTGTTTGTTCCAACGACCGTGCTATTGCTTTGCTTCATCATGGGTTTACAGAACGCACTGATGACCAAGGTATCAAAAGCAGAAATCCGCACCACCCACATGACGGGAGTTGTGACTGATATGGGGATCGAACTGGGTCGATTGCTGTATTGGAATAAAAGCAAACATCATCCGCCTGAGGAGAATGTCCGGGCGAATAGAAAAAAACTTTTTATTCACTTGTCTGTTTTTATATCGTTTCTGTTGGGCGGAATCTTGGGCGCTGTTTCCTTTAAACACGTTGGCTACTTCACCACAGTGCCGATTGCGTTATTTTTGATGCTGCTTGCAGCGCCTCCACTTTTTAAAGACATATTAAGTTTTTGGCTAAATAAACGCTGAACTGAATGCAAGAAAACGTCATTAGCGCCTAATCTTTAAGTCCTAATGAGATGAGTCTCAATCCATTAGCACTTCTATGGAAACTGATTCAAATCCGTTCTGTCAATGGTACTTTTGAAGACATCATTTTTTCAGAATACATTCAGAATACACATTATGAAACCAATAGCTCTCATTACAGGCGCGAGCGGTGGCGTTGGGCGAGCGCTTTGCGCCCAACTTAACGGTCAAGGTTATCGGGTCGTAGCCGTCGGGCGCGAAGTTGATCGCTTGGTTGACATACCGGCTGATCTGCATATTGGTGCTGACACAACAACGCCTGAGGGGGCTGCTCAAGCGATTGCAGCTTGCCAAGCGTCACTCGGCGCTTCACCGACATTGCTGGCGCATTGCATTGGCAGCACCTTGATCGCACCCCTTCATCGAACGAAGGCCGAGGCTTATCGGGAATTGATGCGTGTCAATCTCGATAGCGCTGTGTTTATGCTTCAAGCTTGGCTTGCGGGACTTCAGGGCAGCGCCGGTAGCGCTGTATTTGTGAGTTCCGTAGTTGCCCGTATTGGTGTAGCCAATCACGAAGCCATCGCTGCGGCGAAGGGTGGTGTTGAGGCGCTTGTGCGTAGTGCTGCTGCGACCTACGCCGCTCAAGGCGTGCGTGTGAATGCGGTGGCACCCGGCATGACGGAGACGCCGATGACAGCAGGTATGCTCAAGCTGCCAGCGATGCGCGAAGGCGCAGGACGACAGTATCCCCTTGGTGGCTTGCAAACGGCAGATCAGGTCGCTGAAGTCATGGCGTGGTTGCTTGGCGAGGGTTCTGCGCGCTTGACCGGTCAAGTGCTGGCTGTGGATGGAGGTTTTACGACGATCAGACCGCTCGTGAAATAACTTTTTAAAACTCAAAAAAATCAAATACCTAAGTTCAGGAGATACGAATGAATGAAGATCCTCGGTGCTGTGGCAGCGGCACTTGCATCATTGACCCCGATGGTCGCTGTTGGTGCGGTCAGCAGTGGGATGGTAATAAGATGTGTATGGCGCCTTTGGCACCACTAGCGCCCTTGGCTTCTGATGAGGTAGGCAAGAGTATCGATCGAGCCAATCCTGACAATTCATTGCCTGATTCGCGTCAGTGACCGTCGCCATCCAACATCTCTAACTTATGTGATGTCAGCTGTTCGTTGTTATTTGTCGTTATTTGTCGTTTTTTATATTGCAATGCGTTCTATATTTCAAATCAAAATTGAAATGTAGGATTCAATAATGCGTCACGCGCACCTCCTTGCCTTTAGTCTCTCTTTATTGATTGCGCCAAGTCAACTATTTGCACAGAGTTCAGTCACACTTTATGGCACCGTTGACGCAGGCTTTGCGTATCAAAGTCACTCTGCAAATGACTCCGGTACGTACACAAGTGCTTCGCGATTCGGAATGATCAGCGGAGGACAGTCGGGTAATCGTTTCGGTCTCAAAGGAAAGGAACAGATCAGCTCACAAACAGAAATAAACTATGTACTCGAGAGTGGATTTGACATCGGTAATGGTAATCAGACCCAAAGTGGTCGATTGTTTGGCAGGCAGGCATGGTTAGGTGTCAAGCACAAAGGTCTAGGCAATGTGCGCATCGGTAGACAATACGACTTTGCGAACGATTACGTTTCTGATCTGACGCCTTTTGGCCCAGGAGACTTTGCATCTGCCTCACTTGGACTTTCATTTGGTTCTGCCAATGCTGAGCGTTTCAGCAATATGCTCCGCCTGGAGACAGAAGATATTGAGGGATTTAAAGCAGGAGTAGGGTATTCATTTTCTACACAAATCCCCTCAGCATATATTCAGGGCGGAGTATCCCCCATCGTGCCGGGCGAGTCGCGTGACTACAATTTTTCAACTCAAGACAACCTACGCTCTTTGACTTCCGGTGTTCAATATAGAACAGGCCCACTCTATACGACCGCAACGTACGATATCTACTACCCGAATGCATCCACAGCGAAAGGCGCGATTCCAAATGCAAGCGCATGGATCCTAGGTGCGGCATATGAAATCGAGAGGTTTAAGTTATCCGGCGCGTACGGGCAGACACGCAATGCGTGGTTAAACCCCGCTCAACTGCTTCAGACTTTTACTCGGCCTAGTGATTTGGGCACGACGAATAACAGTATTGTTTTTGACTCAAATATCGCGGTTGACTCCTATCTGCTAGGTCTGACTTTTACGCCTGATCAATCAACAAGTGTTTTCCTGTCGTGGCAGATTGCCAAGCCAAGCGGAGCGATGCAATCCAATTCAAAATTTCTAATCGATACTCAGACGGTCTACAGCATCGCATATACCTACAACTTCACTCCTAGAACCAATATCTATGCGATGGGGGCCTACGCGACGAACTACAGCATGAGTCAAGGGTTGACCTATGCACTCGTTGGATTTGGGTTGCGCCATAAATTCTGATGATGAAACGACAGTTTTTTTATGATCTTTGACTAAATTGGACTGCTTTGTGAAAAATAATGAAAGTGGATTTTCTCGCAGAGATTTTTTAAAAATAAGCACTTTGGGCGGGGTGGCACTTTATCTTGCTACCCAGCCATTTCGTGCTCTTGCTCAGACGCCGGTTAACGTGTCGCGGGCAATATGGTCAACGACTACGGATCCATACCCGCAACGACGCATCGATGCCATTGCAAAAGTGACCGGCTCCAAAGTCTTTGCCCGTGACGTGCGAGCTCGAGACATGCCCGGATGGCCTGCAGAACAGTCGTATGCATTGATTCTGCGCATCACACGCACGGATGCGGCATATCTGGGGCTGGATCTGTCGAGTTTGCCGAAGGACACACGCCCTGATCGTATCGTCACCGCAAAGGATTTAGTACGGGACGGGTTGGATTTCCCAGCTTTCTATACTCAAGACATGCTGTTGCCTGAGGGTGATGCCGCCAATATCCTAGGTCAAGCCGTTGCGATTTTAATTTTTCATTCATATGCGCGATATCGAGATGCGAAAGCTGCACTGCGCTTTCGCACCGATATTTTTAAATTCAGTGATACGCCATCGCCTCAGGCTGAGAATACCCCTTGGGGTGCGTTGCGATCGATCCGCGTTTCGGGAGAATCAGGGGATGATTTGTATG
>JAURZO010000253.1 GCA_030653405.1 Zwartia sp.
CCGTCACCGTGAACACCGCATGCGGCGAGTTCTCATTGACCGTGATGCTATTGACGCTCAGCGCCCGGTCATCGTCCTTCACCGCACTGTCGTTCGCACTACCATCAGCATTAAAGATCGTGCCCGTGCCATCGTCTAGAATCGTTGCTGTTGCAACATAAGCCGTTCCGCCCTTGTTGGTCGCCGTCAGCGTGAATGTTTCACCCGATGCAGACTCTAGCAATGAATCATTTCTAACCTCACTTCTGACCAGCAAGATGCCTCCGGCTGGCACCACAACAAATCCACTCGTGTAGTTTGTCCAAGTTGATCCGACTAAATACTGAAGGCTAGGCCCAAAATCCTCTGTACCATCCCCCGCTGGAGTTGAATCAGACAAAGATGCTGACCCAGCAGACAGCGAGAGTGATAGCTCCTGTCCTGCACCACTTTGAACACTAAATACCGCATACTGAGAGCCTTCGTTGGCGAACAAATCAGAGATGAGAACTGTATCGTCTGCACCTCGAATTGTGATAGTCAATGTCGCTGTTGAGGTTGCATCATTTAAATCTTTAACGGTATATGTAAATGTTTCCGTTAAGCTTTGTCCAACCTTTAGTGCCTCAACCACAGAATTCGAATTATCCAGCGTATACGTATATCCGCCATTCTCATTCAATATTATCGATCCATAGGATCCGGTCTTTGCGGAACCAACCGTGCCCCCAGTAATTGCGCTAACAACTCTCGTATCGCCATTATCCACATCCGTATCGTTCAACAGAACGTTACCAGTCGGATTAAATCCAGCAGTAGTGTTCGCTAAGCCAGAGGCCTCAAGCGCAACGGCAGTGTCGACGTTCGCTACAGGCGCATCATTTGCACCATTAATAGTGATTGTTAGGGTCGAAACTGCACTTACAGGTGGGGTGGCATTGTTCGTTACACTGTAATAAAACACCTCTGTTAATGTCTGACTAATTGCAAGCGAATCAACTATTGGCTTCGAATTATCAAGTGTGTAAATGTAAGATCCGTCGGCTCCAATTGACAGCCTTCCGTATAGCCCATCAAAGCGAGTTGGAGATGTTACAGATGTAGTGTCTGCAGTTATTGCGGATGGACTCGCACTGTTTGCGGGGCTCCAGACGGAAGTGATTGATGCCGTTGCTGTTGTTAATAACGTCCCCCCTGTGTTCGTATCGTTACTAAGCACACTTCCTGAAATAGGGCTAGTACCAACAGATACACCTGTTTCAGTGACATTACCCAAATCAGCTACGCCCACAGGCGGAAGAACTTTATCGCCTTGAATCTGAAGATGTAAAACAGCGGTGTCGGTACATCCAGAAAGATCACGAACCTCATATGTGAAATATTCGTTTACTTGAGTGTTACTGGGAATATTTGTAGTGAGTACATAACTGTAACTCCCGTCATTTTTAAGATCGAGATAACCGTATTGGCCGTAAATGGCGCCACTTATAAAAGATAGACTTTCGCCAGAGCTTAGCGAAAATTCACCAACCCCAATCTGTACAGTTTTATCCAAAACAACATAGGTAAAAGCTCCAACAACTTTTGTCGAAACTACCGTAGTTTGAGACTGAAGTCCTTCTCCAGTAACAAGCGAGCCAGCCGATGGCGTTCCAGTTGATCCTGTTAAAACAAATTGAGTTTGACTTGCTTCAAGAGCAGACGTCGGAGTAGGTGAGCTTGAGGTACCTGCCCCACCAAAGCTCAAACGAACGCTTGTCAGCACCGCTGGCAGGTAAAGAAAGCCATCTTCGGAGCCCGCTGAAGTCGTTTTAAAAGATAATGTTTTAGTCGAACCTCCGTTATCTATCGCTTTAACAAACAACCCACTGTCAACATACGACGCTCCGCCATCATAAGATACAAAAACAGACTGACCGACAGATGCACTCCACTGGGATGTTTGACCAGCTTTGTTAAATGTAAAAGCAACGGTTTGATCAAAACTCTGCATTCCTGACGCAGAAACATTGACCGGAGTATCAAAAGTCTCATCATCAATTGCACTTGCTTTCTCCGCACGAGTAATAACTAGGGAATCACCTGTATCGGAATCGGAATCATTTAAGAGTAACCCGCCAGATGTAGTGGTTGTAGTCACTAGCGTCGCCGGTGTAGAGGCCCCTTCTTGCAACAGTTGATAGTCATTCGCTGCAACAGGCTTTTCATTTCCACCGTTAATCGTGACAGTGAGCAAGGCGCTTGATGTTCCTCCATTGCTATCACTCAATGTATAGGTGAACGTTTCATTGACTGACTGACCTGCCTTCAGCGCAATCAACTGAGCATTATTTTCGTTAATGTTAAAACTGTAGGTGCCATCAGCACCAATGGTGAGCACACCGTAAGTACCTGTAACTGTCGAGCCATTGTTGATGCTCGTTGAGCCTACAGTCAACACAGCAGAAGCACCAGTACCTGAACTCGCTATTGTCGTGACACTCAGGGCGCCTCGATCTTCGACCATTTGGTTACCAACAATTTTGTACGTAATGTTGGAACCACTATCATTGCTTAAAACATTACCCGTTGCTGTTGTTTCACTTGTTGGGGTAGGAACAGTACAACTCGCCATTGAAGCACTGCCCGAGTCGTTAACCGCAATTGGAGCAACGTTCGCAGGCAACAAACTATTTAAAAACGTCGAAACGGGATCACTACTTGTTCTTTGTGTCTGACCTGGGATTAAAACAAGATCCGAGTTGGCGTTGAGGTCAACCAACAAGGTCTGGCCTAAACCACCCGTGCTAGGGGCAGACGGAACCGGATACACATAAAATTGAATTCCGACAATATTGTTAGAAGCAGTCTTTAATAAACGTGACACTTCACCATAAAAAGACTCTTGAACAAAATTTGTCTCATTAACAACATACAACCAACCTCTAACGTTATTTCCGCTAAACCACTTCACATCAGCTGGATCTGACACCAACAACGTTCGTGTTCCTGGCAGTGCAGCACCTACCACCAAAACGTTTTCCTCTAAGCTCTGGTTCCCTACAACATCGTAAGACTGACCACCAAACAACAGCGAGGCCATCTCGACCTCGATTTCCTTGCCATCAATCGTCAAAACAATTCGATCGTTTTCTATGGCAATTCTGTTTGCTTCGAGCTCACTGATCTGCAGGTTCAACATGTACGCCGCAAACCGCTCGCCTTCGTCACCCTTCGTATCTTCATGCGCATTGATCTGGTGATCGATCCAGTGACCGACTTCCTCCATCAACACAGCATTGGCGTAGCTTTGATCGTTCGCATCCAGTAGATCTTGATTCAGATAAATAACGGACGTCCCCTCTGGACCACTCGCCGCATAGGCACCGTTCAAGCCCAACATGTCACCCGAGACCCGAAGCTGAACATCCACCGACAAGCTGCCGTCGAGCACACCCTGCCTAAACGCTTGCGCGGAATCCAGCCAGGATTGCGTCATGCCGCCCTCGTCGCCGGGGAACAAAGCGTACAGCTGCTCCGCCCAATTCTCCGCCTGCAATAAGGTCGTCAAGCTTGTCTCGACTTTCAATGCCGAGAGTGACAACGTTTGGTCAACCTCTTGGTCAAACGCGATCACTCCTAACGGCTTGATCTCAAAACTACTTTCAAACTCGACACCGACTGACTCATCGGCACTATCGTCCGCCTCAATGCTTTGCGCGCTGACTTCAATCACTTTGGCAGCATCTTGCACAGGCTCAGTTTGCGTTGACGCCAATACGACAGGATCGTTATTCAGCATCCCACTCGTTGAGGCAATGCTTATCTCAGCAGTTGATACGACTGGCTGAACAGCCAAGTCAGCTTGGGGTAAAGGATCTGGAGGAGGCAAACTCTCAGGTGGCGTAGCGGCTGCGGCTCCGTCAAATAGCATTCTGGGCTCCAACGCGATGAGCGATGCCTTAACCTTCTTATTCCAGGGAAACTTAGACGCAGTCATTTAAAAACCTCTAAACAATGGAGTGCTAAAACCTAATCGACAGTTGTAAGGAAGCCTATAGATCATGAGACCGACCGCACTGGACTTGTTTCGTCGCACTATTTATTGATCAAATCAGACACATAAGTAGGGCCTGAAAAAATCCTGAAAAATTCTCGTGTTCTTAAAAAAATAAATGTTTTGAACGCCACTCCCACCGAATAAATTCAAGCGTGAGTTAAAGGTATCGCCAATGTTGAGTTCAATGTCGTAAACAAGCCGACAAGACTCAAAGCGTTTGAATCGAAACCAGGCACAAAAATATTTACTTTCCTACTTTTCAAGCTACAAATTCACAACAAGATCAACACATTCATCAAGTAAATACAGCACTAATGGTATATTTATACTCAACAATCAATAACTTTAATACCTAAAAATATAGTATTTAAGTCTATGTTTTTAATAGAAATATATCGAAAAGTTACCATTTGAAATGGTATCTCAATGACAATCGACAAAGATTACCAATCCTTACACTTTCAAAAATTTCAAAGGTGCGTAAAGAATCTAGACTGCTACTGTCGTTGGAAATTTTCTGAATGATGAAGATGTCGTGAGTCTCAAACACACCAAAATATTTACTCTTTGATATCAGCTTATGAAAGCTCATTAGTGCCGTTTGTTCTTCTTATTATTTATGACTGACTGTCCCACTATCTTCGCTAGTGGCCAGCACTACCCTCAAACACCGAATGCATGGCCAAGAGGCCTGATCGGGGAATGATCAAGCGAATGAAAATCTATGGCGACTCCTGCTTGATGTCCCTAGAGAAACATGGACTCTGAACTTGGCTCAATGATGCGCATCAGCACAATGGCCGTGGAAATACTCTGTTTAATCGAGAACTCAGTTCGCAATCAAAACCCCAACTCTCTAATTAAGGTCCCGGCACTTCCCCGCAAAAACTCCCCCAAAATCGATTGGGGCCAACCTAAAATGACAACGCTTCCACGCAGATAACCTGTCGCAATCTTGCCTTGATGATCTTGCACCTGCAAGCGAACACGGTAAATCGCACGCTCCGGAATCAAGGTGTTTTTTTGCTCTCGCACTAAAATATGACCGCCGGCAGGCGATCCAAGCTGCGGATCGGCGAGTGATCGACTACGGTCTTTGTCAATCGCAATGACTTTCAAAAACTGGGCTTTTAACTCAGGCGTATCAGGAATAAATCGACCCCAATTGCCTACGGCAATACGCTCAAGATCTGACTCGTCCACGTAGCAGTCAACCACCCAGCTTTCGTTATTGATAAAGGTGAGTAAGGATGTGCCGCGCGAAACCCAATCGCCAACCTGAATGTCTTGTTGCACCTCGACAATCTCACCATCGAAAGGCGCTGTGGGTGCCAACCTGCGCAGCTCGCTTAAATGTCCTTCGAGTACCTTTTGTGCATTGGTCAACTGCTCTCGCAAAATAGTCTGTTGCGCCTTGGTTTCAGACATAAAACCCGCAGAGCCCACCTGTTTAGATAGGGAGTCAATCCGAGCTCGAGCGAGGTTGATCTTTTGAAGCAAATCAGGTGAACTCAACTCCATCAAGCCTTGCCCTGCAGACAAACGTGTCCCGACTTTCGGTATGTCCGTCTCAATTTGCGCAGGGACGTTTGCAATAAAGTTGAAGCTATTTTCTGGCTTTAACATGCCTTGAGTATTGATGGTCAGATCAAACGGCACCACAAAAAAAAGAACAAGACCCCACAATAAATAATAGACGGGACGTTTTTTAATCTGTGGTCGGATTTCATCTCTGCGCTTGAACCAAACCTTCACCTCTGAAGATACTGGCCTTGCTAAGAAATACCAAATCTCGACGAGAAATAAGATTATCCCCAGTGCTTTGAAAAAATAGTAGTACACAAGCAGGGCGATACCGATAAAAATAATGAACCTGTATATCCAGACCACAAAAGCAAACAGCACTAACAAACGTGTTTTGTCCTCCGGAAAGTGTTCTGGTGGTGCATCACCAAATTTGAAGAGTCGTTCACGTAACCACCATCTGCCCATGGCGAACGATCGTTGATGCAAGTTCGGCATACCGACCATGTCGCTCAACAGAAAATACCCGTCAAATCGCATGAAGGGACTGGCGTTGATCGCAAGCGTTGCCACAATGGAGGTGGTTGCAAGGAAAAACGCCACACCACGCCATGTTCCCTCAGGAAGAAGGGTCCAGATAAACAACATCCATGCTGCCACCAGCATCTCTGTGGCGATACCTGCTCCAGCGATTTGAAATCTTTTTTTATTTGAGTCGAGCTTCCATGACTCGGTGACATCGGTATACGCCATTGGAAACATCACTAAAAACGCCACACCCATGGTCGGCACACGACAGCCCATCCTTTTGGCCGTCAAGGCGTGTCCGAACTCATGAAGAATTTTCACCGCCACCAATGCACCCGCATATCCTGCAAGTCCATTCCAGCTAAAAGTATCAACGAGCGTCGCAGAAAAAACAGACCATTGTCTGTAAATGCCCCACAAACCAAAGAGGAATGCAAATAACGTCAACTTGAAAAAAAGCGGCGTGTAGAAGAAACCAACGTTAGGTGACAAGCGTGATAACAGTGCATCAGGTCTAAAAAGCGGCACTCGAAAAAAAAGATACCCATGCATGAGTTGAGCCATGAGGCTTTTTGACTGCTTCAGGCTCTTGTCTGCGAGCCATGCGGACGATGCCGGATCGATCCGCTGGATCAGCTCGTTTGCCTCCAGAAACTCCAATACTGTTTGAATATCTTGATCTTCGAGGTGTATCGGAGTTAATTGATGAACAGCATCTTTGATAGGATCAATCCCCCCGAGATGCCATCGACTCAAAATATTAAAAGAGATCCAGTCTAAAGAAAAATATTGATTTCGCACGGGATCATGGAGCGTCCATGTAGACGCTCCATTTTCGTCTGGCGGCCCCCTGTGGATCGTGAGCTCTTGCCGCAACACTGGCCAGCTCTTCTCGCTGGCCTTGTCCTGCAGTGATGCATCTAATGAGTATGAAGGAACGCTCATGCGTTTGATCCAATCGGCCTAAATGCCAACAAACTGCCTGAGGGCAATCAAAGGCTTGCGTAACACCCAATATGAAAATGGTACGTACTGCCCGGAGAGCCTCGCGGTACCGCGTAGACCAATCCTGGCATTGGCGTTCGGTGTGTCAATCGTCGCGCGCATGCGGTATGCATAAGTGCCATCGGGCCTTTGAATGGCATCGTGCCCCATATAGCGAACAATACCTGTTACAGGAGACAAGGGCGTCGTATTCAAGTACATCGAAATCCGCGCCTCAGGTGGCAACTCAATCGCCTCATTCAAGGGAATCCATACCTCTATCTCGGCCTTGCTCTCTGTTGCGACAACCATGATCTTCTCTCCCGCAACAACAGGCTTTCCAAGCCATTCGGACGGGTCATCAAAAATAGCGACACCTGCTCTGGGTGCCTTGATCTGTGCTTTTTCCAGCAACAGTTTTAGATAATCTGTCTCTAGCTTTTTTTCAGCCGCCTTACCTTCTTGAGCCGTCAGTACCATGCGGCTCTTAGGATCTGTTAAAGACTGTAACGAGCTTTGCCGGTACTCTGCCTCGGCGATCTGCATCTCTTGTTGAGATATTTGGAGTTTGCTAATCAGTGAGGTTAAATCCAATCTGAACAGCAATTGCCCTTGTTGAACCGTCTCGTTAGGTTTAACAAAAAACTCCTCAACTACGCCCTCGATCGGAACGCGAATGACCGCGGGATTCTCGGGGACGAGTTCTGCAGGAGCCAACACCGTCAGGCGCACCGGAAAGAAAACAACCAACAGCAACAAGAGCGTATAGCGTCTGCGTTTAACCGTCCAAAGACTTTTAAGCAGCTCCCAGGCATGGCGCAGAACGCCAGTTGGCCCTTGTTGGACAAGCCAGCGAACGCTCGCCCAGAGTGCTTTAAAAAATAAACCAATTCCGACGAACCAACATTTCGGATTGAGGAGCCGAGTCAGGCAAAACAAAAGGCCTCTCACGGTATCCCGTAAAAAGTGACCCGTACCGGTTGCCGAAGGAATCGCGTAGCCCGTCTGCGTCAACTTTTTTAATAAAGACTTGCGCATCGTCGGCGCAT
>JAURZO010000153.1 GCA_030653405.1 Zwartia sp.
TTTTGAGGCGCCGTACCACAAAAGCGGCTGTAGGAAGGACCCTTACGGCGTCGCAGCCAATCCCAGTAAAAACGAGGTGCGGGGTTGCTCTCACACACCTTCATGGCACGGGCATCTGCGGCGCAAAAACCAACACCGGGCGACACCATCAAACCTTTTTGTGAAGCGCCGATCACGGCGTTGATGCCCCACTTTTCCATTTCGAAGGGAATCGCACCAAGGGACGCAACCACATCCACGACAAATAATGCGGGATGACCCGTGCCATCAATCACGCTTCGCAACTTAGGGATGTCGCTCGTCGTGCTGCTAGCTGTATCCGTATGCACAGCAAAAACAGCGACGATCTCGTGTTGGGTGTCCGCACGCAGCACCTGCTCGACAGCATCCATGTCGATCGGATAACCCTCATGAAATGGGGTGCGAATTACGATCGCTCCCATGGCTTCGGCCATGATGGCCCATGACTCAGAAAAATGACCTGTTCCGGGGATTAATACCTTTTGACCGGGTGCCAGCAAGTTGACAATCATGGCCTCCCAAGCGCCATGACCATTCGCCGCGTAAAAAAACACATCAACTGCCTGTGCCTTCAGCAGATTTTTTAATCCTGACTCGCAGGCATCTACGCACGCATCGACCCGCGGATCTCCCATATCCATCGGTTGCCGCGTCATAGCATCGAGTACCGCCTTGGGCACATGCGATGGACCGGGCGAATGGAGCAAACGAACACCTGGGAAGTACGGGAAAGCAGCTGCAGACGAGGTCATATCCGATCCTTGTGAAAGTTGCGAGATTTTAACCGATGGCTATCTAGGCGCTCTTCCGAATCGACAAGCCGTGCTTTGGACGCCACACTTTGCCAATACATATCAAGCTCGCCCATCCACCCAAACACTTTTTATGTTCCTCACACCTGAACCTGACTTGCTTTTTAAATCCAAATCCGTAAAGAGCCGGATATTTATAAACAAGTTCGTAGACCTCAAGCCGCAGCGTGGCACCGCCTTGGTGGAATCATTGCTAGCATTACTCCCCGTGCTACTCATAGGGAGCCTGGGCATAGAACTCGCGCGTGGTTATCAGGTTCGCCACCTGTTGACGCTTGCGCTGCACGAAACTGCCCGCGTCGCGGCAGTGCATCATGGCAATCCGAAGCATTGGCAGCCCCAGCTGAATCACTCGCTCTCCCGCTTGTACCTACCACCAGGACGTTTCACGAGTGCAGTACACCGAATGGAGGCTGAAAGGCATCAATTTCGGCAACGCTACGGCCAGCCCATGTGGAAAACCGAACAGATTGGCACCGAGGCTCACACTATCCATTTAAGGCTGACTTATTTGTATCGGCCCCTGCAGCCTTGGCTGCGTGCCATGCTTGGAAAACTATTTGATGCCGTACCCGCTTGGTCAGGGGCTTCGGCGTACAGTCAAGCAGCTTGGCGACAAGGACTGATTCCAATCGTGGTGGAGTATCAGGTGCTCAGACACCGCAGCACAACCCCGACGACGTTTTAAACACACCAGCTTAGCGTGCAGGAGGTCGGGCGGGTTGTTTAAGATTCTGTTGTGGTGCCGATTGGGGTGCCGGTTGGGATGCCGGTTGCGCCCCACCAGGCTTGGCGGTCACAGCGGGTTTGCCAGTGACCTTGAGTTCGGGAGGTTTGACCCCCGGAGGGAGCACCTGCACAAACACCTCTCCTTGACGCATCATGCCTAACTCGCTGCGGGCACGCTCCTCGGAGGCCTCTGTGCCGGATCTCAAGTCTTCGATCTCAGCGGCCAGCGCTACATTTCGTGCGGTTAGACCTTCATTGATCATGCGTTGATCAACCACCTGCGCCTGCATATCCCAAACAGAAAACCAGCCTCCCCGACCCATCCACAAGGGATACTGGATCAGTCCGACTAGCGCAATCAAAACGACAAGCAGCAGACGCATAGCACCCTGTTCAACGGGAGCGGCTCAGGGCCGCCCCAGAGGTAGATTTAGCGCAAGTTGTAAAACGCATCGCGACCGGGATAAGTCGCCACCTCGGCGAGCTCTTCTTCGATACGCAACAGTTGGTTGTATTTCGCCATGCGATCCGAACGTGACAAAGAGCCCGTCTTGATCTGCATCGCATTGGTTGCAACCGCGATATCGGCGATGGTCGAGTCTTCTGTCTCGCCCGAGCGATGCGAAACCACTGCGGTGTAACCGGAACGCTTGGCCATCTCAATGGCGGCAAACGTTTCGGTCAATGTGCCGATCTGATTGATTTTGATCAGAATAGAGTTGGCAATACCTTGATCAATACCTTGCTTGAGAATTTTTGTGTTGGTCACGAACAAATCGTCCCCAACCAGCTGGACCTTGCGTCCAAGACGCTCCGTCAGATGCTTCCAGCCTGCCCAGTCGTTTTCAGCCATGCCGTCTTCGATCGAGATGATTGGGTATTTGTCACACCAGGTTGACAACAGATTCGTCAATTCTTCGGAGGACAAGGAAATACCGCCTTCACCCTGCAAGGTGTATTTGCCATCCCGGTAAAACTCGGAGGCTGCACAATCCAGACCTAGCGCGATCTGGGTGCCTGGCTCGTAGCCGGCATTTTCAATCGCACGCAGGATGAGCTGAATCGCAGCTTCGTGATTCGCGACGTTCGGAGCAAAGCCACCCTCGTCACCCACAGCCGTCGACATACCCTGGTCGTTAATGATTTTCTTTAAGGCATGGAAAGTTTCGGCCCCCATCCGCAGGGCTTCGCGGAAACTCGTGGCACCAATTGGCAGAATCATCAGTTCCTGCATATCGAGCGTGTTGTTGGCGTGGGCACCACCATTGATCACGTTCATCATCGGCACAGGCATGCTCATTGGGCCACTGCCACCAAAGTAGCGATACAGTGACAAACCTGATTCGTCGGCTGCCGCGCGAGCAACCGCCATACTGGCCGCCAAAATGGCATTCGCACCCAAGCGTGACTTTCCCTCGGTGCCATCGAGCTCGATCAAAGTCCGATCAAGAAAAGTCTGCTCTTGCGCATCCAGTCCCATCAGGGCTTCGGAAATTTCAGTGTTGAGATTCTCGACCGCGCGCAACACACCCTTGCCCAAGTAACGGGACTTGTCGCCATCACGCAGTTCGATCGCCTCGCGGCTGCCCGTCGACGCCCCAGAGGGCACTGCGGCGCGACCCATCGCACCGGACTCAAGCAACACATCGCACTCAACTGTTGGATTACCACGCGAGTCGAGTATTTCACGACCGATGATGTCTACGATTGCACTCATTTCTGTCTTTCCTGAAAAATAAAAATTTCGTTAAACAAAACGCGACTCAAGAAAACCATGCTGTTTGACAACACGATCAAGCTCGACAAGCGTCGTGAGTAAATCCTTCATCTGGCCAAGCGGCACAGCGTTAGGCCCATCAGACAATGCTTTGGCTGGGTCTGGGTGCGTTTCCATAAAGAGACCTGAAATCCCGGCCGCAACGGCGGCACGTGCGAGGACAGGCACAAACTCACGCTGTCCTCCGGATGAGGTACCTTGACCACCCGGCAACTGAACCGAATGCGTCGCATCAAATACAACCGGGCAAGCGGTCTCGCGCATGATCGCCAAAGAGCGCATATCTGATACTAGGTTGTTATAACCAAACGACACACCACGCTCACACACCATAATGTCTTCGGCCACGCCTGCCTGGCGGGCTGCGTGGCGCGCCTTGTTGACGACTTGTAACATGTCATGAGGGGCTAAGAACTGACCCTTTTTAATATTGACAGGCTTGCCACTCGCCGCACAGGCCTCGATAAAATCCGTCTGCCGACACAGAAATGCCGGGGTCTGCAACACATCGACAACGGCGGCGACCGCCTTGACCTGATCCTTGTCGTGCACATCGGTCAGCACCGGCACCTTGAGCTCTGCGCGAACATCCGCCAAGATTTGCAGGCCTTCGTCCATGCCTGGACCCCGATAAGATGTCCCGGAACTTCGGTTGGCTTTGTCAAAAGAGCTTTTATAAACAAAAGGGATCCCTAACTCTGCCGCAATCTCTCGTAACTGACCCGCCGTATCAAAAGCCATCTGGCGCGACTCGATCACGCAAGGGCCTGCAATCAGAAAGAAAGGACGATCCAGACCAATTTCGAAGCCGCAGAGTTTCATCAGGCACCTTCACGCTTTGTCTGATGCGCCAACGCTGCATTGATATAGCTGGTAAACAAGGGATGGCCATCACGCGGCGTCGAGGTGAACTCCGGATGAAACTGGACACCGACAAACCATGGATGATTAGGCAACTCCATGATCTCAGGCAGGTTTTCGGTCGGCGTTCGCGCGCTGATCACCAAGCCCGCCTTTTCGAGACGTGGCACGTAGACATTATTGACCTCATAACGATGACGATGACGCTCATTGACTTCAGGACCGTAAATTTTGTGCGCTAAGGTACCCGGTTTGACTGGACATTTTTGCGAACCCTTACGCATTGTGCCACCAAGATCCGACTGAGCATCGCGCTTCTCAGTCATACCTTCACGATCCATCCATTCGGTAATTAATGCCACGACAGGGTGCGGAGCCACCGGGTCAAACTCTGTGCTGTTCGCGTGATCCAATCCCGCAACATCCCTGGCAAACTCGATCACGGCCAGTTGCATCCCCAAACAGATTCCCAGATAGGGCACGTTGTTTTCCCGGGCATAGCGGATCGCAGCAATCTTGCCTTCTGTACCGCGCTTGCCAAATCCGCCTGGGACCAGAATCGCGTCAAACGGCTCCAGAACCTTGACGCCACCCTCTTCAACGCTTTCAGAGTCGATGTATTCAACCTTGACGCGCGACTTCGTATGAATCCCCGCGTGGATGAGCGCCTCGGTCAATGACTTATAGGACTCGGTCAAATCGACGTATTTGCCCACCATGGCGATACGAACCTCGCGCTCGGGGTGCTCCAGCCTGTAGACCAGGTTGTCCCACATGGACAAATCGGCCGCAGGGGGATTGAGGTTGAGGACCTCGCAAATCAAATTGTCCAAACCCTGCTTGTGCAGCATCGAGGGGATTTTGTAAATCGAATCCTCGTCCCAAACAGAGATCACTGCATCGAGAGGCACATTAGAAAACAGAGAGATCTTGGCACGCTCCTCATCGGGGATCGGACGGTCAGCGCGGCAAAGCAGTGCGTGAGGAATGATGCCGATTTCGCGCAGTTTCTGTACGGAGTGCTGGGTAGGCTTGGTTTTGAGCTCACCAGCCGACGCAATAAATGGCACGAGAGTCAGGTGAATGAAGGCCGCATTGTTGCGTCCCAGACGCAAGCTCATCTGTCGAGCCGCCTCCAGAAAGGGTAAAGATTCAATGTCACCCACTGTGCCACCGATCTCGACAATGGCCACATCCGTCGCACCATCCCACGACTGCTCTGCCCCACGGGCGATGTAATCCTGAATTTCATTGGTGATGTGGGGAATCACCTGAACAGTCTTACCTAAATAGTCACCCCGACGCTCCTTGCGAAGGACGGACT
>JAURZO010000264.1 GCA_030653405.1 Zwartia sp.
ACCCGCCGTTACCTTTTACACCAGGAACAGAGTTTGTCGGGACGGTCTTAGCATGTGGCCAGCACGTTCGACATCTCAACGTGGGCGATCGCGTCATGGGGGTTGCACGCTGGGGATGTTATGCCCAACAAATTAACGTAAATCATCACACGGTCTATCCTATCCTGCCGGGTCTTGAGTGGTTACGCGCCTTACCTTTGACGCTCTCTTACGGGACAGCCTATACAGCCTTATTTTGGAAAGCTCATCTACAGCCTTCCAACTCCGTGCTGGTCCTTGGCGCAGGATCGGGAGTAGGCTTAGCGGCGGTGGAGCTTGCGAGTGCATCAGGTGCAACTGTGATTGCCTGCGCCAGTACCGAACAGAAACGCGCACTTGCCGCCGCTCATGGCGCTCAACTCGTCCTGGAGCCAAACGCTGATCTCGTCAAAAAGACTAAAGCATTCACTCAAGGCGGCGTCGATCTGATCATTGATCCAGTCGGGGCTGAACTGATGGAAATCGCACTTGGTGCCGCAGCTCAAGGCGCTCAGATCATGAGTATCGGCTTTGCAGCAGGCAGACCGCCATGCCTTCCTCAGAACATCATGCTTGTCAAAAATATAGCGCTCCACGGCTTTTATTTCGGACGTTATATCGGTTGGACACCCGCAGATGAACGAATCGCTCATGAACCACAGATGCGACGCATGATACAAACACTTCAGCGTTTGACTCTGGAGGGGAAAATTGCACCCACTACGAGCAGCGTTTATGAAATGGGGGATTTACCCCAAGCCCTGGATGATCTTCATTCTCGGCAGGTGTTACACAAACTAGCCATAAAAATAACCGGAGACGAGTCATGACCAACACAACAAGACGTGGATTATTATCAATCACAGCATTGATGCTGACTGCAGGATTTGCGGTCAGCCCCGCAAGCGCCCAAAACGCGATCAAGTATCCAGAGCGCACGATTCGACTCGTCATCCCGTATCCTGCCGGCGGACCCACGGACTTAACAGCACGAGTGGTTGCGGCCGAAATTGGAAAAACGATTGGCCAACCCGTGGTGATTGACAATAAAGCCGGTGCAAGCGGCATGATTGGGTCCGAGTCCGTTGCACGCGCAGAGCCTGATGGCTACACACTACTGGCGAACGCATCCATTCACGTGATCAATCCGAGCGTCTACAAAAAAATGACCTTCGACGCCATCGAAGATTTTGTCCCTATTTCACAATTGGCACAGGTGCCTCTCGTGTTGGTCGTGCCAGCAAACTCGCCCATCAAATCTGTGAGCGACTTGGTGGCGTATGCAAAACAAAAAGGCGGCAAGCTTAATTTTGGTTCGGCCGGTACATCTTCTGCGCAGCATTTGGCTGGCGAGTCTTTTAAGCGCGCTGCCGGCATTGAAATGCAGCATATTGCCTACAAAGGAAGTGCACCTGCGTTACAGGACTTGGCAGGCGGTCAAATTGATCTGATGTTCGACTCGATGCCCTCGGCTACACCACTCATCAATGCGGGCAAACTCCGTCCGATTGCAGTGACAACACTTTCAAGAGCAAAAGCCCGCCCAGATCTTCCCACCATTGCAGAGAGTGGTTACCCAAACTTTGACATCAGCACATGGTATGGCTATTGGGCACCAAAGGGCACTCCTCCAGCCATCGTAGAGTTGTTAGCTAAACAGGTTCAAACCGCACTCAAAAACCCCCAGGTCATTGAGACGTACCAAAAAATGGGCGCAGAACCCGTTGGATCGTCACCCGCCGAGTTTGCCGCGTATAACAAAAGCGAAACCAAAAAATGGGCTGAAATCGTCAAGGCCTCTGGTGCAACGCTTGACTAACAACTAATGCTCAGAGGACCCCTAAGAGAAAGGTCCTCTGAAAGCAGTGCAGCCCAATAAACCTATTTACTGAACTATCGATATAGCATCAACGCTCGGTCTGAGAATCAATGCCCGTACGCGTTGATGTATATCCTTGAAATTCATTACGATTTCTTTGCCCGACTCGTCTAAAGTTCTGTCTGCACTGGTGAAGTAACAACGCCTGCCTTGATTCTGTTGCTGATTCTTATATTCCAATGCTGCTGCCTCTGTTTCAAAAACTGCAATCGGTATCTTGCCATTACCATCGACAAACTCCGTAAGAAACTCTGGAATGTACGATCTCGATATCTCTGCCCCTCCAAATAATGGGGCATAGTTCACCTCATTAATGATCGCTCCAGTGGCATGCCAAGGTTTAGTGATATCCGGACTAATGATGTCAATGCCGGCAATATGGAGTCCAAATAACTGTGCTGCTTGGAGAGCAATGTCCAAGTTCTCAGCGTGAACGACACTCGTTACCTCTTCATCTACACCGCCCCATTCATTTGATTCAATTCGGCGCAGAGGAACCACTGCACCCTCACCGGGAACAGAATCGGACGTAAGGCCCAACTTCTCAAAAGTCTGAATCGCCAGCTCATCGATAGGCTTAATGTCAGAGCGATGCCAGGGCGGCTTGCAACTTTGCTCGTTCACCGCATCGTTCACTAGTTGTTTAATGCTTCTCTTACCATCCCCAATCACCGACATTGGATTACGTTTGACTGCGTATAGAAGCCTTCCATTTGCGATATAAAGTCGATGACAAACGCCTGAAACCTGTCGCTCCACAATGATCTGCTTTGACCTTGATAGTTTTTGTGAGTGAGCAAAGGCAGCTTTTAATCCTAACTCATCGGAGACATCGACTGTCACCCCTTCGCCCCGATCGAGGTCGGCAGGCTTGACGACCAGTGGATACCCAATCTTAGCCGCCGCAGCCAGGGCTTCGATTTCCGTTTCAACCACGCCGTGCACTGGGGAGGGCAGACCCGCTGCCCGCAGAATATTTGCAGCGACGACCTTGTTCTGGGCGAGCTTTGAACCAATCACCGAGTCAAGCTCACTCGTGCTTCGGTCGAGCCTTCGGGCCTTGCTACCCCAGCCTACCTGGTATGTGCCCAGACCTAAATGCATATACGGTATTCCCATACTATGCACAGCCTTCAGCACTGGGATCGTCGATTTTCCAGCCGGGACAATTCTATTGAGCGGCTTGATCACTTTCTCAGTAATCGTATTAAAAACCTTGGTCTTGTTTTCTAGTGTCGGACTGTGTTGAGCCATCCATCTGCAAAGCTCCAGTGAAACCTTGATCGGGATCTGATATGCATCTTGAGGTACAAAGGGAACTAAAAAATATTCGATCTCAAGTGAATATTTTTTCGTGTTTTGCTTATCCTGAATAAGAGCAACAACCCTTGGAATATCAAATACTGGCAGACGACCAAGCTCACACAGAAGCCTAGATGTTTGAAGAAAAGCTTGGAAAAACAGCTGTTCCTGTCCAGGGATCGATTCAAACTCTGGGTGCTTAATATCGGCTGACCAGGTGCTCTTCTCAATTAAAGATAGCGCCCATAAGTCGTAGTGATCGCCAGCCGCAAACTCGGGAACAATCAAATCAACCTTGACTCGAAGACGATCGGCGAACTCATCGACATGCGGATGTTGTTGCACTTTTGCCTACTTGTTCATTTTGTCGTCATATCGGATTTTCAGAGAACCTCTGCGAGAGGGTCCCTGAGTCCCTAGAGGATGAATCTATGTTGTTCACGATGGGTCTCATCTTAGTACTGGTCTTATCAAAGAGTTTTCGGATTTCCTCCGAGTACATGACCACCAGATTATGTTTGTATAACTTCGCATCGAAATTAACAAGCTCATCCATGCGATCAAAGCCAAGCTCAGACCACAGGCAGTTCAACGCGAAAACGTCACCGAAGGCACGCCACTACAAGGAATCTCGAAAATCAACCAATTTCTCTTGTGATTCCGTCACTAGATTGCGGCTTTAGGCCAAAACTTGTCGAACTTGAATGTCCTAGGCTTGATATCACTGCTACTCTGGCACTATGGCGCAATCATTTCTGATTGAATATGCTCCATCGAACCTAAAAGGTATCAACTATGAACATCTTAAAGAAAATTGTGTTGAGTGGCGCATCGTTCGTGCTGTTACTTGGCTTGGCTGCATGTGAAAAGCCGGGCCCCGCTGAGAGTGCCGGCAAGAAGCTAGACGAGGCTGCAAGCGAGGCCAGTAAGAAAATTGAAAGCTCTGTCGACAAGGTCACTTCGGAGATAAAGAAGCAGACAACAAAGTGATCTGTTAATGGCTCTAAGGCTGAGTGTGACAGGTCCGATGTGAACACAGTAGTATTTCTGGGGACTTTGAGAGGACCTCTACGACAGAGGTCCTTCCCCACTTACTCCACCGTCACGCTTTTCGCCAGATTCCGCGGTTTATCCACATCTGTCCCCCGCGTACATGCCGTGTGATAAGCCAGCAACTGCAATGGCACGGTATGTAGTATCGGCGATAACATTCCGTAATTTTCCGGCATGCGAATCACATGCAAGCCCTCGCTGCTGACGAGTTTTGTATCGGCGTCAGCAAACACATAGAGCTCACCGCCTCGCGCACGGACTTCCTGAATGTTTGACTTGAGCTTTTCAAGCAACGCATCGTTTGGTGCAATTGTCACGACGGGCATTTGATCCGTGACGAGCGCCAACGGTCCGTGCTTGAGCTCGCCCGCGGGATAGGCCTCGGCATGAATGTAGCTGATCTCTTTGAGCTTGAGTGCGCCTTCAAGAGCAATCGGATAATGCATCCCGCGCCCTAAAAATAATGCGTTCTCTTTCGTTGCGAAACGATCGGCCCACGCGATGATTTGTGGCTCTAGTGCCAATACTGCATTAAGGGCAACAGGCAGGTGTCGCAAGGCTTTGATATGTGCGGCTTCCTGCTCATCTGTTAATTGACCGTGCACTTGCGCTAAAGCGAGTGTCAACATGAACAACGCTGTCAATTGAGTCGTAAAAGCCTTGGTCGAAGCCACGCCAATTTCAACGCCGGCACGGGTGATGTAAGCGAGCTTACATTCCCTCACCATGGCACTCGTTGATACATTGCAAATCGTGAGTGTCTGCTCCATCCCGAGACTTCGCGCATGTTTCAGTGCTGCGAGCGTATCAGCCGTTTCACCTGACTGTGAAATCGTGACGACCAAGGTCTTGGGATTAGGGACGCTATCACGGTAGCGGTACTCGCTCGCGATCTCAACAGAAACAGGAATCTTGGCGACAGACTCTATCCAGTATTTTGCAGTCGAACCCGCGTAATAACTGGTGCCGCAGGCCAGAATCAGCACACGATCGATTTCTTTAAAGACTTTGTACGCTTGATCACCAAACAACTCAGGCGTGATTGACTCGACATCCTCGAGCGTATCTGCGACCGCGCGGGGCTGCTCGAAAATTTCTTTTTGCATGTAATGACGATAGGGGCCGAGCTCTGCGGCACCCGTATGTACGTGAACCGTATTGATCTTGCGCTCGACGGACTTGCCAGACTGATCCATGATCCAGACATTACCGAGTTGAAGGTCGGCAACATCACCGTCCTCAAGATAAATAATCTGATCAGTCGTCCCGGCAAGTGCAAGTGCGTCTGACGCGAGAAAGTTCTCGCCCTTGCCGCGCCCGATGACCAAAGGCGAGCCTTGACGTGCTGCCACGATACGATGCGGCTCGTCACGACAAAAAACTGCAATGGCATAGGCACCATGGAGACGACGGACAGTTTGCTGCACGGCTTCAAGCAAGTCACCCGTATAGAGATGTCTCACCAGATGGGCAATCACTTCAGTATCCGTCTGGCTCTCAAACACATATCCTACAGCCTGCAACTCGGCGCGTAGCTCTTCGTGGTTCTCAATGATGCCGTTGTGAACCAAGGCAATGCTCGCCTCTTCCTTGCCAACAGCGGAGAAATGCGGGTGGGCGTTACGCGTGACAGGTGCGCCATGCGTGGCCCATCGCGTGTGCGCGATCCCGGTAAAGCCGGCAATATGATTGCGCGAAATATCGGCCGCGAGTTCTGCGACGCGCTCGGTGCTGCGTGCGCGTCGCAAGCCGCCATTGTCAAACACCGCGACACCGCAGGAGTCGTAGCCACGGTACTCAAGCCGCTTGAGGCCTTCGACCAAAATGGGGGTAATGTCGCGCGACGCGACGGCTCCAACGATGCCGCACATAGACTTTCTCCTGAGAATGTCGCTATTGTGCCCAATTTGATTAGAAATTTTATTTCGTTAAATGAATATTTATGAAATATAAATTCAATCTTTCATCGTTATGAAATATTATTTCATATTTAGCCAAGTCACTCACTTACCTTCAATTTCAGGCGCATCTCATCATGACACTCCAATCCCTAGACGAGTTGGATCGTCGCATTCTGAATCAATTGCAACTAGACGCAAGCCTGACCAATCAAGCACTCGCTGAACGCGTCCACGCCTCTGCCCCCACGTGCCTGAGACGCGTACGCAGACTGACTACGCTTGGCATTATTTCCAAACAAGTCGCGATCCTGGATGCCTCAAAGCTTGGTCATGCACTGACGACTATTGTTGAGGTCACCCTTGATGTGCAGACCGCAGAGCGACTCGAACAGTTTGAAGCATCCATGCAAAAAGAACCCGCGATCATGCAGTGCTATCGCGTCTCAACAGGACCTGATTTTGTTCTCATTGCTCAAGTCGCCGACATGCCAGCCTATCACGCACTCGTTCAACAGACACTCACTGCACATGCCAACGTTCGTAACGTTCGCACTTTTTTTTCTGTACATCGGAGCAAGTTTGAAACGGGTATGCTGCTTTGATCAAGCAAGGGTAAACCCCAAATACAATGTTTCATATTAAAGGTTAGGATTCATTTGCATACAAGTGAATCCAGAAAAATAATTATCCGATCCTTTTCTCGTGGAGCAGACAAATCATGAAATCACGCATGTTCGCCAAAGGGCTTTCAGCTTTGGTACTGGCGGCAGCAGCCCCGCTCGCTTTCGCACAAGACATTCCAAGCCAGACATGGCGTTGGGCACACTTTGCTCCACCTGCGTGGGGTTCGGCGCAAGCAGAGTTGCTTTACGCAAAAGAGATTGAAGAAAAATCAGGTGGGAAAATCAAGTTTCAGTTTTTTTGGTCAGGCTCACTATTTAGTTTTGGTGAGCTCTTTGGTGCGGCCAAAAAGAATGCTGTCAATATCGCCAGTATCGTTCCTACCTACCACCCGTCCGATTGGCCGATGATTGGTTTATCCAACAGCCTTCCGATGGTGTGGGATGATGCGCCGACCGCCATGAAGGTTCAGGAATACCTGTTTAAAAATAATGACGCCGTTAAACGCGAACTTAAAAAGAATGAGCTCACGCCAATTCTGTTACATGGTCTCCCGCCCTATCGTCTACAGTGCACAACGCCGATCCGCACACTCGCTGACCTAAAGGGCAAGCGCATCAGAACCTTTGGTGACTGGCCTCCGTACATTATGGAAAAGCTTGGCGCCGTCCCAGTCAATATCCCGCTTGGACAGATCTACGAGGGACTCCAAAAAGGCACGCTTGATTGCGGCTACAACCCAATCGAAAACGCAGGCTTTCTCAAACTCTCAGAGGTTGCCAAATTCTGGAGTGATATCGACTTCGGCGCCATTGCCGCATACTCGTCCTTCATGAATACTTCACGCTACGAAAAGCTGCCACAAAACGTCAAGAAAATTATGGATGACGCCGCCATCGTCGCGACAAAATTTGAGATCAACAATTTCGACAAACTTGAACAACAAGGAATTGAGGCCGCTAAAAAAGCCGGCGTGACCATTGTCAAATTTGAAGATCAAGCCAAACTCAAAGCCATGTTCCCAGACATGCTGCAAGTTTGGGAAGAAGCCATGTGCAAGAAAGGCATGTGCGATGATGCCAAGAGCGTCGTGGCCGATGTACGGAAAGCAACAGCCGCAGCAAAAAAATAGGTCCTCAATGACACAGACCGCTCCAACCTCCCTGCAGCTTTACAGGGCGTTGGACAGGGTCTCGGCAACCATGGTCATGCTGGCCATGGTTGTTTCGGGCGCCTCTGTCGCAACAATCATTGCTGTGAACTCGATCGACACACTTGGACGGGCGTTATTTAACAAGCCCATGTTGGGTGCTGTCGAAATCACAGAACTCTTTCTCGCAATGTGTATTATTTTGGCGATTCCGTATGCGCAAAGAAAGCTTGCACACATCGAAATCGATATGTTTACACAACGCTGTGGCCCCACACTCAAAAAAATATTTTTATTTATCGCGATCTTACTGACCGTCTTGGTTTTTTTCATGTTGATGGTGCAGTCTTACGAAAGCGCAAAAGCATCTGTCAAAACATTCGAATCTTCAGCGGGATATCTCAGCGTGCCTGTTTGGATCGGAAAAATTTCCGTCACCATCGGTTTTGGTATTGCTCTTCTGGAATCCCTGACTCAACTCATCGCTTTATGCCTCTTTGGTCGCCTATCCACTGAAGAATCGAAGCAAGTCGCACACTAGAGCCTCATGGAACAACTCATTCTCGCAATCACCTGCTTGGCAGGCATGCTTTTCCTATTGTGCTTGGGAGTGCCTGTCGCGATCGCGATGATCACCGCATCGTTTGTCGGACTCACACTGAGTGCGGGGATGGATTTTGCACTCACAAATTTCATGACGCTGCCTTATGCCGCCGCGAGCTCCTTCAATTTTGCCGCCATTCCCACCTTTGTGGCGATGGGGATTATTTTTGGCAAATCGGGACTCGCAGCCTCACTCTTTAAAGCAGCCGATATTTGGCTGGCAAAAGTACGAGGCGGTCTCTATATGGCAGTTGTGATCGCTTCGGCAGCGTTCGGCGCAATCAACGGCTCTACGATTGTTGGTGCGGCTTTGTTCACCAAGATCGCCCTGCCTGAAATGATCAAGTTGGGCTATGACAGAGCAACCTCAGCGGGTTGTATTGTGGGAGCAGGCACTTTCTCGGCGATGATCCCGCCTTCGATCACCATGGTTCTTTATGGCTTACTAACGAACGAATCGATCGGCCGCATCCTGATCGCGGGCATCATACCGGGCATACTGACCGCCGTCGTTTATCTGGTCGGCATCTTTGTGATGATTCGTGTCAAGAAACATTGGGCGCCACCCGTGACGCGCTCCTTTACCGCTAAAGAGAAAGTGCAGAGTCTCGCCACACTGGCGCCTGTGGCACTTGTCTTTATCATCATTGTCGGCGGAATTTATGCGGGCTTGGTCGCTCCAGCCTCAGCAGGTGCAATCGGAGCGCTCAGTGCTCTCATCATTGCCATTGCAATGCGCAAGTTTAAATTCCTGGACTTCACGGAGTCGATGAAAGAAACTGCCGCAACGACAGCGGTCTTGTTTTTTATCGTGATTGGAGGCTTAGCTTTCTCAAGGCTGCTGCTCGTCACAGGGACTGTCGACGCATTACTTGATGTGATTAAGTCAAACGACATTCCGCCTTGGGTCATTATGACAGTCATCATCTTGGTGTATGTAGTGCTCGGGTGCGTCATGGACTCCATTTCAATGATGGTCATGACAGTACCCATCGTTCATCCGATCGTCGTTGGTCTCGGATTTGATCCCATTTGGTTTGCCATCATTATGGTCAAGCTCATCGAGCTCTCTGTCATCACGCCTCCCGTCGGATTGAACTTGTATGCCGTTCAGTCATCATCAGATGGCCTAGTCACGACGAGCCAAGTATTCAGAGGCGTCACGCCTTTCATCATTCTTGAACTCGTCGTGCTGGCCATTCTGTTCCTAGTGCCCGGCATGGTCACACTTTTACCAAACTTAATGATTAACTAAAACACGCAAGAAGGTCGAATCATGGATGTCAGTTTGCACGACAAACCAGTTTTTGAAATTTACGCGCTGCGATATGCAACCAGCCAGAACCGCAAGCGCTATCACAATTGCAATTTTTGTGAGAATCCTGACATTCACGAATCCAAAATGCCAATGGATTTTTTTGTATGGGTCATCAAAAATGAAGAGCACGTCATTTTGATCGACACAGGCTCGCGTGACTGGAAATGTAACGATCGTGGACACCAATTCATACGCTGTCCAATCGAGTCCCTGAGCGCGCTCAATATCAAGCCCGAGGATGTAGACGATGTTGTCATTACACATATGCATTGGGATCATGCAGGCAATATCGACAAACTACCTAACGCGCGTATCCACATCCAGCTCGAGGAGATGAGAAGTGCGACGGGTCCGGATATGGCGATCAAAGCACTCAATAACTTTTTTCTTGTGGATGACGTCTGCACAGTCATTAAACGCCTGTATGCCGGCTCGGTCATATACCACCACGGAGGTGCTGAAAACATCACCGACGGCGTCTCCCTGCATTCAGTGGGCGGCCACACCCCAGGCATGCAAATCGTTCGGGTCAGAACCCAACGTGGCTGGGTTGTCTTGGCCTCTGACGCCTCACATTTCTATTTAAATTATCAGCAAAAAAATCCGTTTCCAGTCTTCTTTAATTTGCATGACACCATCAAGGCCTGGGAGACCTGTGAGCTGTTAGCGGATGGTCCAGAACACGTCATTCCTGGCCACGATCCCCTTGTCCTTCAAAAATATCCGGTCGCGAGCTCTCCGCTTGGGAACGAAATTGTGCGCTTAGACCTGCCCCCTTTGCGGTAGCACTGAGCAGTCTATCTATCTAAGTAACAGGGATACATGTATGAAATACGAATTATTTATTAACGGCGAATGGGTCAAGGACAGCAACCAAGAATACTTTCCCGCCATCAATCCCTACACACAAGAGGTATGGGCTGAAATTCCACAAGCAAGCGATGCTCAGGTCGCCAAAGCCATTGATTGCGCACGCGCAGCCTTTGATGGCGTATGGTCTAAAACATCAGGAGTCGAGCGAGCCCGTCTTCTCAATAAACTTGCTGATTTGCTTGAAGCTGACGCAGCACGCATGGGTGTGCTCGAAAGCACCGATAACGGCAAAGTCATCCGCGAAACGAGCAGCCAAATGTTGTTCGCCGCGCGCCAGTATCGCTTTTTTGCCGGTTCTGCTGACAAGCTGTGGGGCAAAGTCATTCCACTGGATCAGCCAGATATTCTTGACTACGCAACGCGAGAACCCTTAGGCGTTTCTGTGCTGATCACTGCCTGGAATTCGCCCATGGGGTTGCTTTCCAATAAGCTGGCACCTGCCATCGCAGCAGGTAACTGCGTCGTCATCAAGCCCTCAGAACACGCCTCTGCTACCACCCTTGAGTTTGCCAAGTTCGTTGAAAAAGCAGGCTTTCCAAAAGGTGTGATCAATATTGTCACGGGGGACATGCGCGTCGGCAAGGCATTGACCAGTTCAGGCCGCGTTGACCGCGTCAGCTTTACAGGTAGCCCGAACGTCGGCCGCGAAATTGCAGCCCAGTGTGGTCGTCTATTGATTCCTGTGACGCTCGAATTAGGCGGTAAGTCACCGAATATTATTTTTGAGGATGCCGATTTGGACAAGGCGGTTGTCGGCGCCTTTGCAGGAATATTTGCGGCTACAGGTCAGACCTGCATCGCCGGTTCACGCCTCTTAGTCCAAAAGCCTGTCTACGAAAAAATCGTCAAAACTCTCATTGAAAAGTCCGCGAATATTGTTTTGGGCGATCCCATCAATCAAAAGACAGAGATGGGTACGCTTGCCAACGAGCCCCAATTTAATCGTGTCATGCGCTGCATTGAAAATGGCGTCAAAGAAGGTGCTCGACTGGTCGCAGGCGGGCACCGCGCAACAGGTCCCACACTTGGCAAAGGTCTTTTTGTACAGCCCACGATCTTCCGGGACGTCGACAATTCAATGGAGTTGGCACAGGAAGAAATTTTTGGGCCTGTGCTTTCAGTGATTCCTTTTGACACCGAAGAAGACGCTATTTCGATCGGCAATGACACTAAGTATGGTCTTGCCGCCGGGATTTGGACATCCGATCTAAACCGCGCTATGCGCGTATCTAAAGCGATCCGTGCAGGGAGCGTTTGGGTCAACACCTACCGAGCCGTGGCGGTTCAAGCCCCTTTCGGGGGCTTCAAAGACAGCGGCTTTGGTCGAGAGCGAAGCGAATGGGCACTAGACGAATTCTTGGCGCCTAAAAACATCATGATCGACTATTCAAATATGGCGAGAGATCCCTTCGCCATCAAAACTTGAGGCAAACCATGGAACACAATTTTGATTTGGTCGTTGTCGGTTGCGGAATCGCGGGACTCGCCACAGCAGTGTCGGCAGCGGAGAACGGTCTGAAGGTTGCCGTACTAGAGCGCGCGACGATCGAGGATCGCGGAGGCAATACCCGTTGGACCGAAGCGCTGATGCGCATGAAAAACGAAACCGAAGTGGCCGATGATCTCGAGGATCACTTCATGGCCAATAGCGGCTTTCACCTTGATCCAAGTTTGGTACAAGAGGCAGGAAATAGTCACGATAATCGCTCAGCGATTGTTCGAGCACTTGGCTTCACCGACCCTGAGATCATTTCAACGCTGTCCTCAGAAGCGGGCAAAGCTCTCACCTGGTTAAAAAAATTCGGTATCACGTACTCGGACATGCCGACATACTTAATCACGCAGTCC
>JAURZO010000006.1 GCA_030653405.1 Zwartia sp.
CTATCGCGCTGTTGTGATTGGTTCTAGTGGCGCGATTGGCGCGGCGTTTGTTTCAGCGTGGCGCTTGGACCCCGCTTGTGTAGAGGTCGTAGAGATCTCAAGGTCACTCAATCCTGACTTCGCACTCGAGGACGAAGCCAGCATTCGATTGGCAGCCAACCAGGCTAAAGCGCACGGTCCCTTTGCGCTGATTGTGGATGCCACGGGTGCGTTGACGATTGATGGTGTGGGGCCTGAAAAGCACTTGGGCGCGCTGGATCCCCAGCGGTTAATGCGTAGTTTTCAAGTCAACACCATTGGTCCGGCGCTGCTGTTAAAGCATTTTTTGCCGTTACTGACCCCGGGGCGAGCGGTCTACGCCAAGCTGTCGGCGCGGGTCGGTAGTATTTCGGATAACAAAAAGGGCGGTTGGTACGGTTATCGAGCCTCCAAGGCCGCCTTCAACATGATGTTGCAGACCGCGGCAATTGAGCTTGCCCGTAAGAATCCCCTCGCGATCATCGCAGCGCTGCAGCCTGGAACGGTTCAGTCAGACTTGACCAAGCCTTTTGTGAATCAAGAGGGTCTGTTGACACCGCAGGAGTCTGTCGGAGGACTTCTCCTGGCGCTTGATCGTTTGGGTGCAGAGGAGCCGGTGCCCACGATGAATCAGCCATTGAAGTCGGAGCGCGAGCATATAGGGGCTTACTTTATTGACTATCAAGGCAAAGAGATCCCTTGGTAGCTAAAGTAGCAGTTGTCACTCAAAATCACGTTTAATATTCTTTTTAGTTATAAGTAGATAGAAAATCAATACTTCTGATTCCAACGCATGAGAGGCAGAATTCATGTCTTATGTCGTCAAACTATCTACAGGTTGTCTCTGTCATGAAAAAAATAGCTGCTTTGTTCTTAGGTCTGTTGTTTTCTGTGGGTGTATTGGCTGCAGAGCCATTGCTGTCTGCACAGACAGTTCAGGCGAGTCTCACCGCAAAAAATACCGCCATTATCGATATCCGTGATCCCAAGTCGTATGCCGCAGGTCACATTACTGGTGCGCTCAGTGCACCTTACGGTACTTGGCGCGGTCCCTCGACCAACCCAGGTGAGCTGCCTGCAAAGGACAAACTGACCCAGCTCGTGCAGCGTTTGGGTCTTACGCCCGAGACGCACGTCATCGTGACGTCTTCCGGTAAAGACGACACGGATTTCGGTGCTGCGGCCCGAGTCTATTGGACACTCAAGGTGCTTGGCTTGCAAAACTTGTCCGTCCTCAATGGCGGTCTCAAAGCCTGGCAAGCCGCTGGCTACCCGTTGGATACCAAACCCGGTTCAGCTGTTGCCAGCACCTTTGTGCCCACGATTAATCAGGACATGATCGCGACGCGTGAGGAAGTGATCGCCAAGGTGCAAGCAGGCAAAGCTCAACTGGTGGATGCTCGTCCCGTTGCATTTTTTGATGGTTCGACTCGCCATACTGCTGCCAAAGTACCGGGCACACTGAAAGGCGCGGTCAACGTCGAACACTCAAAGTGGTTCGAGCCCAACAGCACCTTGGTCGTGTCGGCAAGCGAAGCCAAAAAACTGGTGGCCTCCACCTCGGTCAATACGGATCAAGACACCGTTTCTTTTTGTAATACAGGCCATTGGGCCGCGACCAACTGGTTTGTTTTGTCAGAGCTAGTCGGTCAGAAAAACGTCAAGCTGTATGCCGGCTCGATGGTGGACTGGACTCAGGCGGATGGTGCTTTGCCCATGGATAACGTCCCTAATCGTCTTAAGCAGTTGTACATCGATGCACAACTGTGGCTTGCCAAGTAATCATCAACATGAAGCGTCTGCCACTGAGTTTGTTGCTCTTAGTATTTTTTGTGTTTTTGGCTTGGAGCGTCTCTATTCGCCAAGCCGTGTTGTTTGCAGTCGGGATTGGGATGGGCGCCGCCCTGGCTGGGGCGCGTTTCGGTTTTACGACGGGTTGGCGCCAATTAATCGAACAGCGTGACCCCAGAGGGGTGACAGGGCAGTTGGTGTTGCTCGCGCTTGCTTCGGTTTTTTCGCTGACATTGCTTGGGATATATCCAGAGTTGACGGCGGCTTTGGGACCGCCGAGTGTGAGTCTGCTCGTCGGGGCCTTCGTGTTCGGCCTGACCATGCAGATTGCCGATGGTTGCGGCTCGGGGACGTTATATAAGGCAGGCCTGGGTATTCCCATGAATATGGGGATTTTGCCGCTGTTTGCCTTGGGGAGTTTTCTGGGTTCTGTGCAAGTCGGTGACTGGCTCAAGCTCGGGCAGCTCGAGCCCATCGGTTTGGTCACGGAATTCGGTAGCGCTCAAGCGCTCTTGATCACCTTTGTCGGGCTTGCCATCATGGCACTGGCCGCACGGCTATGGGTCGGTCAGGGCCGCACCTGGTGGGATCGTAAATGGCTGATCGGTGCCTTGGCGCTCGCGGTATTAGCCGCACTGAACTTGATCATTGCTGGTCAGCCTTGGGGAGTCGTCTACGGTTTCGGACTTTGGGCCGCCAAGATTGTCAACGCGGCAGGTTTGTTTGATCCAGCCGCGAATGCCTTCTGGAGTCAGGCGGGCAACGCCCAGCGTTTGAATGAAATGGTGCTGATGGACATCACCTCCATTACGAACATCGGCATTTTGGGTGGAGCACTGTGGATTTCGGCGCGCGCCTCTGGTGATACGCAGCCCATGACCTCTAAACAGTGGATCATTGGATTGTTGGCGGGCTTTTTGATGGGCTACAGCTCGCGCTTGGCCTTTGGTTGCAATATTGGCGCGATGCTCAGCGGCATTTCAACAGGCAGTGTGCACGGTTGGATTTGGGTGCCGTTGGCTTTTGCCGGCACGCTGATTGGCGTGCGTATCCGTCGCCATTACCAATTTTGAGGATCGAGAACGAAAATGATCCACGCGACTAAAAAGTACCAAGTGATATTTTGGGCAATACTCGTTGGTTTTCTGGTGTGGGATACCAGTGTGTCCCCACCTGTTGATCTGCGCAATGAGCCACCGTTGATTGCCGCGGGCTCAGGCAAGCCCTCAAGCGGTGGACACTGCGCGATCGCGAAATAGTTTGCCCATAAAAAAACTATCAGTGCGAAAACCATCAGTACGTATTGTCACTGATAAAAAAACCATCAGTACGCATTGTCACTGATGGTTTTTTGATGCCGGGCGTTAACGTCTGACCCGCTCTGGATGCTCTCCATAAGGCGGGCCATACATCACCAGAACACGCGCAGGTTCTGCGCTTGTCACTGAAAACACATGCATCTTGTCGGCTGGAAAGAAACAGGTGTCGCCAGCCTCCATGTCGAAGGCTTCACCATCGACTTCGACATGCGCCGTGCCGGCGAGCAGGTAGCAAACCTGCTCGAGACCGGGGTGAGCATGAGGCAGCGCGCCGCCGCCCCGCGCAATAGTGCCTAAAACAACTTCGATGTGCTTGGCACCGACATTGTCAGCGCCAATCAAACGACGATTGCTGGTCTCGTGATGATTCGCAGGAGAGTAGGGCGCAACACTTGCTTCTTTAATCAAATATTTCGATGTCATGGCTTCAGACCTTATTCTGGTTTGACGCCAGCGCCACGGAGCATTTCACCC
This sequence comes from Zwartia sp., assembly GCA_030653405.1. Lineage (GTDB taxonomy): Bacteria > Pseudomonadota > Gammaproteobacteria > Burkholderiales > Burkholderiaceae_B > Zwartia. The sequence continues at coordinate 3,603 of JAURZO010000006.1, forward strand.
CAGTGCTTGAGCTGAAAATCGACATATTTTGCGAACTCTTCGGGTGTCTTGGTTGGATCGAGTTCAAAGCCTGTTGCCGCGATCTTCTGCTGAAAATCAGGATCTGCAAAAACGGCCTGCAACTCGGTGTTGAGCTTATCCACGATCGGACGTGGCAAGTTTGCCGGTCCGAAAATGCCATTCCAGGAGGTCAAGTCAAAGCCTTTCACCGTGCTGGCGATGGACGGTACGGTTGGAAAGCTCTTTGAGCCTTTCGCGGTCGTGACGGCGAGCGTTCGAACACGATCTGACTTGAGTGCACCCATGCCGGAGCCAAGGTCCACCACATAAACCTGCACCTGACCACCGATCAGATCCGTCATGGCTTGTGGGCTCGCCTTGTAGGGGACACCCACGACATCAATGCCGGAGATGCGCTTAATCGTCTCCATTGCGACCAATGATGTACTGTTTGGCGTGGCATAGGCCAGCTTGCCAGGGTTTTTCTTAGCGTAATCAATGAACTCTTGGAGGTTATTGACCGGAAGCTTTGGATTAACCGCCAGGGCGAAAGGCAATTCGCCTACACGTGCGATCGGCGTGAAATCTTTGATTGGATCGTAATTAAGTGTTTTAAACATCCAAGGATTCGCGGAGTGCGATGTATTGGTTGTCATGAACAGTGTGTAGCCATCGGGGGCAGCTTTGGCGACGTATTGCGCTGCAATCTGAGCGCTCGCACCGGCTTTGTTTTCAACGATGACTTGTTGCTTGAGCCGCTCAGAGAGTTTTTGTGCAACGTTACGCGCAACGCCATCGGTGCCGCTACCTGCCGCAAAAGGGATCACCAGGGTGATTGGCTTATTCGGATAAGCTTGTGCAAAAACGCTTGCGGAAAGGCTGAGCGCGGCGATACCAATCAGTGTTTGTAACTTCTTCATGCGGATTTCATCTCCAAGGGCAACGATGTCTTTAAAATGCGCGTACAACGCAATTATTTTGAATATTGTTTGATTTAAGTCCTTTTAGCTGCAGATAGAGCAAGCCTACTTCAGCACATCTAGGATGCTTATGTTTTAGCATAACGATTGCTGTCATAGTCGCCTGGTACGTGGGGATCTTCCCTTAGAAGGGGGCTGAACAGCACAACTACTTTTCTGTTATCACCTATGTATTTAACTGCTGCGTTTTATCTATTTGTCGACTTGCCTGATTACAGGGTGCGTCGAGAACCTCTGTTGGCTTTTTGCGAACAGCGCAACGTCAAAGGGATCATTCTTTTGGCGCAAGAGGGTATCAACAGCACGATTGCGGGCGCACCAGAGGATGTGTATGCCGTGTTGGCGTATTTGCGGTCCGACCAGAAGTTTTCTGGGCTGCAACATAAGGAGTCGTGGTCGGACCTGCCACCTTTTCATCGCATGAAGGTTCGATTGAAAAAAGAGATTGTGACCATGGGGGTGCCGGGGATCAGTCCGACGAAGATGGCAGGAACCTATGTCAAGCCGCAGGATTGGAATGCGCTGATTCGTGATCCGGACGTGGTGTTGATTGATACGCGTAATGATTATGAGGTCGAGCTCGGGACTTTTTCGGGTGCGATCGATCCTAAAATCAAGACATTCTCCGAGTTGGTGCAATGGGTCGATGAGGCAGAGGCGCTCGAGGCGAAGACCGGTAAAAAACCTAAAGTCGCCATGTTTTGTACGGGCGGTATTCGTTGTGAGAAATCAACGGCGCTGATGCGAACCAAGGGGTTTGACGAGGTCTTTCATCTAGAAGGCGGTATTTTGAAATACCTCGAAGTGGTGCCGCCCGAGCAAAGTGAATGGAATGGCGAATGTTTTGTGTT
>JAURZO010000011.1 GCA_030653405.1 Zwartia sp.
ACGCGTAAGGATGTTTTAGCGATTTTTAACAGATCAAGCGCGGCATCAAAATCAAACGAAGAAATTCTTGATTCGAGTTCGACGTAATGCTCTGGGAACGCACTCTTCAAAAGACCACTGTTTTTCTGAAAATAACTGACTGCGTCTGCATCATTATCCGCAAGATGTTCACTTAAACGAATAAAAACCTCTTCAAGTTGCTGCGGATCAATCGCATCCTGAATGGCTTGCTCATTATCAGCAATCATCTTTTCCAACTGCCCAACCAGAGCATCCAGATCGATGCAGAGAGATTCCAGCGAGTTCTCAAGCTCAGGGATCGAAGATGATGTTTTCACCGCGGTTTCAAGACGACCTGCCCCTGACTGTATCAGCCCAGCTCCGACATTACCCGCAACACCTTTGAGCGAATGCGCTAAACGCTCAGCAAGTGCTAAGTCGCCCTGCTTAAGCGCCGAGACAAACTGCTCGTGAAAATGCCGTTGACCAGACACAAATTTTTTAAGAAGAGAGAGATAGAGCGCCTCCTTACCCAGCGATCGTCGCATTCCGCCATCTACATCGAGGCCCTTCATCACCCTTAACTGCGCGATCGATTCATGTTCGGGCGGCGCAACCGGCTGCGCCAACTGAAGCGTATTAGAGAGTGGTTCCTGAGCCAAAGGAGCCACCCACCGGAGTATCGTCGTCCACAAATGCTCTGGTTCAATTGGTTTGGCAACATGATCATTCATCCCTGCTTGAGTGCATAGATCACGATCACTCTGCATCACATTGGCGGTCATTGCAACGATCGGTAAATTGGCAAATTTAGGGTCTTTTCTGATTGCCATGGTTGCTGTCAGACCATCCATGACGGGCATTTGCATGTCCATCAGAACAAGTGAGTACTGTGAGGCGTTAATTTTTTCTAGTGCAATCAAACCATTCTCAGCCAGATCAACGACCAATCCCGCATGCGTCAACAATTCAGTCGCCACCTCCTGATTGACTTCATTGTCTTCAACGAGCAGGATACGCGCGCCCCTGATTGTCTTCAAACGCTGCATGAGCGAATCAAGTTGAGTACTGTCCTGAGCACGAGGAAGTTGCGCCTGCTCGCCAAAGGTTTTCGCAATGCTGTCAAATAGCACGGAGGCGCTTACCGGCTTATTGATAATATATTTAATATCCAACTCGTGGGCTTCTTTCACAA
>JAURZO010000012.1 GCA_030653405.1 Zwartia sp.
AAGCCGCCTGCCATGAGAATCTCGTGAATAATGGCAGGAAATGGTCGAGCTTGAAAGCATGTTGAATCAAGCATAAATGTCCCAGTCTCGATGTCGATGCCGAGGGTATCGCCCATCTTGACGTGCTCGACAAGCTCCGGACACTCGAATACGGGTAAGCCAATATTAATGGCGTTACGATAAAAAATTCGAGCGAAGCTCGTCGCAATCACGCAGGAGATTCCAGACGCTTTGATGGCGATGGGCGCATGCTCACGAGACGAGCCGGTGCCAAAATTTTTACCCGCAATGACGACGTCACCAATTTTTACGCGAGTAATGAAGCCAGGATCGATGCCTTCGAGGCAGTGTGGTTTCAGATCCTCCGCTTTGTAGAGGTTGAGATACTGACCAGGCAAAATCAAATCTGTGTTGATGTCATGGCCATAGCGATGCACTGAGGCGATATGCTTCATGTTTGTGACTCCAGTATGAGGAGCTCAGGATCGCAAATCTCTCCTCTCACGGCTGCCGCTGCGGCGACCCAGGCGTTTGCTAAAAAAACTTTCGAATCAACATGTCCCATTCTGCCGCGAAAATTTCTGTTGGTGGTCGCAACGGCGGTCTCGCCAGCTGCCAAAATCCCCATATGTCCGCCAAAACAGGCGCCACAGGTTGGCATGGAAACAAACGCACCCGCTCTGGCAAAGATGTCTAGCAATCCTTCTTGACCTGCTTGACGATAAATTTTGTTGGTAGCTGGAACAATGACGAGTCTGACCTCGGCTTTGACGTCGTGATTGCGCAGGATGCTGGCAGCTTGTCTCAGATCGGTCATCGTACCGTTTGAGCAGTTACCGATATAGACTTGGTCTACTTTTGTGCCAAGTAACGCTGTGAGTGGTTTGCAATTGTCGGGAGAGGGCGGCGCGGCGAGGACAGGTTGCAGTGTATCGAGTGCGATATTGATGACACTTTGATATTTCGCATCGGGATCTGGATAAACAGGTGAGTGTTGTTGCCATCCCGAGCGTTCGATATAGTCCTGAACGTGTTCGTCAAACTCAAATACGCAAGTTTCAGCGCCTGCTTCAACTGTCATATTTGCGATGGCAAAGCGTTCGTCGATGTTGAGATTCGCGAGACCGGATCCACCGAACTCGAGTGCGGTGTTGAGGGCGCCATCGCAGCCAATTTGTCCGATAATCGACAAAATAATGTCCTTGCCTGTGACATATGGCTTGGGTTTTCCAGTGAGCTCGATCCTGATGGATGGTGGAATCTTGACCCATAGCTCTCCTGTGGCCAAGACTGCCGCAAGGTCAGTGGATCCAAAACCCATGCCTGACGCATTGAGGGCTCCAGCTGTGCAGGTATGAGAGTCTGCACCAAAGACCAGTCCTCCGGGTCCGATTAAACCGATCTCTGGTAGCAGGGCATGTTCGATACCACCTCGCCCTGAGTCATAGAGGTGTTTGATGCCCAATTCGTGCGAGAGATTTTTCAGCATGCTCACAGAGTTAGCACTGGTGACATCTTTGGGCGGGTAAAAGTGATCCGTCACAACGACAACTTGCTCGGGATTCGCGATCTGTTTAACGCCCATGAGTTTGAGCTGCGCTGCAGTGATCGTGCCACTCGTATCGTTTAAAAGAATGATGTCGGGCACGATGGTCGCGATGTCACCCGATCGCACGTTTTGTTCCTTGCTATGCGTGGCGTAAATTTTTTCCGTCATCGTCATTGGCGCGGCGGGCTGTGGTGTGAGGCTCATAGGGATCCGAGAATGAGTTGCAAGGAGTGCATCAAGTGCTTCTTCATGGCGCCGTATGCGGCTTCTGGTGAAGAGGAGAGGACGGCGGCTGCGATCTCCTCATGTTCACACAGCGCATTTTTGATAATTTGTTCTTTACTCATGACCTGTCTGAGTTGCAGCATAAAAACAGGAAGCTGGTATTTGTCGATCAGTTTGCCGAGTTCATCGTTTTCACAGATGGTGACAATCGCTTGGTGAAAATCGCGATTGTCGACAATAAATTCAGAAAAAATAGGGTTGTTCTGATGTCGACGACCTCTTTCAAGGACTTCAATAAAAAGTTTTCGATTGTCCTTCAAGCCAATCTTCTCGGCAGCCATTCTGGCTGCGAATCCCTCGAGAGCGATTCGGATTTCAAACAATTTGTTGACTTCGGCGACATTGAGCTTGCGCACAATCGCACCTTTGTTTGGATGCAGATTGATGAGTCGCTCGGCATCAAGTTGGCGAAAGGCTTCGCGTAAGGAACCTCGACTGACTCCTAGCTCTTCGAGCAGATCATTTGCGATCAGCCTCTGCCCCGGGGCAAGTCGACCATCAAGGATTTGTTCCTTCAGTGTGGAGACAACGCGACTGATTGTTTTGCCTGTACGGATTAGGGGAGAGGGAGCAGTCATTCAAAGGATGCAACATGTCAATATTTGAACATTAATATACAACATAAGTGTTGTACACTTTTGTAAAATTCGCAAAGGAATCAATAAAAATGTCGGCACGTATCCTCCGTAATAGACTGGCTCAACCCAATATATTGGTGGTGCCGGGTGGTGGTTCCCCTTTAGAGCTTAGATTGATTGAAATGCAGGGCTTCGAAGCTGGTTATGTGAGCGGCTATGCCACCGCAGCCTCAAGGTACGCTGAGCCGGATATTGGACTGATTGCCTATGCAGATGTCGAGGATGCCGTGCTCTCGATGCGGCGTGTGACGAGCATTCCGCTCATCGTGGATTGCGATACGGGATATGGCGATGTGGCCAACGTTGTGCGGACGGTTCGCGGTATGGAGCTTTTGGGCGTGGCAGCCATACAGATCGAGGATCAGGCCTGGCCAAAGAAGTGCGGGCATATGGATAACAAGATTGTCGAGCCGCGCGATATCGCAATAAGAAAAGTCAAAGCTGCAGTGCAGGCACGTGAAAATAGCGACACACTGATCGTGGCGCGGACGGATGCAAGAGGTCCGATGGGCATGTCAGAGGCGCTGGATCGTTGTCAGGCTTTTAAGGAGGCCGGTGCGGATGTGTTATTTGTGGATGGCCCTCAGTCAACAGAAGAGCTTGAGTTGATTGGCCGTACTTTAACTGGCCCGCTCATCGCCAATATGTCTGAAACGGGTTTGACACCGCTGCATTCAGCTGCTGAGCTCGAGCAAATGGGCTATGCCATCGCGCTATTTCCGAGCAGTACGGTGCGATTGACCATTGGTGTGTTAGGCGCATTCTTAAAAGATCTGCAGGCAAAAGGTGACTCGAGAGATTGGGTCAAGCAGATGGCTTCCCTCGAGCAAACGAATGCACTACTGGGTCTTTCGGATATTCGCGCATTTGAGCAGCAGTTGCTGGGTTCCGCTATGTTGGCTAACAGACATAGTTAAAAATTTATACATGCTACCTTCAGATCGAGAATGCGATTTCGTTTTCTTAAATCTTTAGGAGTTCATGCTATGAATCAACAAGCAAATCAGCAGCCTTCAAATCCAATTGAAGAGCAAGTGCCAAGCGAAGTGCCAGGTTCGACTCCGCCTGTAAAAAATGTACCAAAACAAAATGATAAGGTTTCTGCCTCCCCAGCTAAGAAGTAAGCAAGGGTTAAGGTTTAAAAAGAAATGGTCAAGCAGACGTTAGAGGATGCGATAAGCAAGTCGTTTTTCTGCTTTCTGACTTGCAGGAAGTAATCGCCAAATCTTCATTTCACATTCAGGAGCTTGTCGTAATGGAAAACGGTAAAAATAATTTATATGAACTGGTGAAAAGTTTTGATGTTGCTATGTTGACAACCCTTCATTCCAACGAAATGCATGCCCGACCCATGGCTATTGCTCGCTTGGACGTTGGTATGGATGCTTATCTCATCACAGACACTGATTCTGTAAAAGTAGACGAAATCGACAAAAATCCCCATGTCTTGCTTACCTTTCAAAGCGCGAAGCAATTTGCTTCGGTGAGAGGTGAAATAACCATTGAGCATGACCGAGCACTGCTTGAAACAATGTGGAAGCAAATTTGGAAAGTGTGGTTCCCAATGGGTATAACTGATCCGAACATCGCGATTCTCAAATTTACGGCTCACGAAGGAGAGTATTGGGATAACTCTGGACTGAAAGGTCTTAAATACGTCTTTGATGCGACGAAGGCTTATATTTCTGGAGAAAGACCTAAGCCAGATAGTGACCGCCACAATAAAATCAAGCTGTAAACACTGACGTTTTTTCCTGCGCTCCGCTATATCGTGGATATACATATCTAAACGAGAAATTAACATTTTGCGCAATATATTGGGTAAAATTACGCAATATATTGCGCAAAAGGTTTTGTATGTTCAATCGTATTCAATACGACAAGCTTTGTGCACGTTTAAAAGAGCCGAGACGTTTTATGCAAGTCCTGTCCGGTCCTCGTCAGGTTGGCAAAACGACTCTGGCAAAACAGGCAATCGCGAGCTTCGATGGCTTGGGGCTCTACGCCTCAGCAGACTTACCCAGTACACCTGATGCGCAGTGGATTTCCCAACAATGGGAAACTGCCCGAAGAGCAAGCCGCACACAGCCTTGTCTACTCGTTTTGGATGAGGTACACAAAGTCCCGCGTTGGTCGGAGGTCGTCAAAATGCTTTGGGACGAGGATGGCTTTCAAGCCAATGCCTCTTATCCCTTGCGAGTTGTGTTGTTGGGATCGTCCCAGTTTTTAATGCAAAGCGGTGCAAGTGAAAGTCTTGCAGGCAGGTTTGAACTGATTCGAGTGCCGCATTGGTGTTTTGCGGAAATGCGCGAGGCATTCGGCTGGAGTGTTGAGCAGTTTATCTATTTTGGCGGTTATCCAGGCGCAGCATCGCTGATTTCAGAGGAATCGCGTTGGCGTGATTACGTGCTCGACTCCATTATTGAGCCAACGCTTTCAAAGGATGTTTTGCAGTTGAGTCGGATCGATAAGCCTGCGTTGTTGAGAAGACTATTCGTCTTAGGTTGTCATTATTCGGGGCAAATATTGTCGTTTCAAAAAATGATCGGGCAATTGCAAGATGTGGGTAATACCTCGACGCTTTCCAACTATCTTAATTTGCTCAGCTCTGCCTGGATGTTGACTGGGTTGGATAAATTTGCTGGGGATGTCGCGCGTAGCCGAGCCTCGAGTCCTAAGCTACAAGCTTTGAATACAGCCTTCATCAGTGCACAGCTTGGTCTGACATACGATTCGGTCATAAAAGATCCGGAGATATGGGGCAGGTTGGTGGAGTCGGCAATAGGCGCTCATCTCAGTAACTACAAAGCATCTGGGATGGCGTTGCAGTATTGGCGTGAACGAAACGACGAAGTCGACTTTATTTTGAGCCAAGGGGATAGGTTGACCGCGATCGAGGTTAAAAGCGGAAGGCGCAAGGGCTCTTTATCCGGTCTAAAAAAATTCACGCAAAATTATGAGTCCAGTCAGGCTTTGGTTGTGGGTACGGGTGGGGTGTCACTAGAGGCGTTTCTGCTTGCATCGCCAGAGCAGTGGTTGAGTAGATAACTGAGACGTTCAATATCATCAGTGTTGCTAAGACTTGGACCTTGTCGGGACTACCCCGCGCTCCTCACCACGCAATATCCAACGGCTTCGATCCGCTCCATAGGTGTGTCACTTGGTGAGACAGTGGTCAGTGCATGATGTTTCCAAACGGGAGATGCAAGAGGCAAAAAAGGCCTATGATCACCAAATAGACAATAAATAGCGAAAAGTGACGCACCTGTATGGATCGTACCGAGCGCTTTTATAAAATTCAGGCCTTGTTGATGGCCAAGCCTTGCGTGACGATGAGGCAAATGCAGGACGCACTCGAGGTCTCCAGAGCGACGCTCAATCGGGATCTGGCTTACATGCGAGACAGGCTAGGCATACCCTTTGCTTGGGATCCAAGCTTGCGCGGTTATGCATTGACGCGACAACAGTCGACCGACAAAACGTTTGAGCTCCCAGGCATTTGGTTTAACCAGCAGGAAATTCATTCTCTATTGAGCATTATCGAATTGATCTCCAAGCTGGAGTCCGGTGGGTTATTGCAAACGCAAGTCGCGCCGATCAAAGCCCGCTTGGAAAGCATGCTCGATAATGGTGTGGGCGATTCAAGAGAGGCGTTGAATCGGATCCGCATCATACCCATGGCGCAGCGCCAGGTGTCGAGTGAGTATTTTCAGCTGATCACGCATGCCCTGGTTCAGCGCAAGCGCCTCGCGGTCCACCATTTTGCAAGGCAGACGGGGCAGAGCACGGAGCGACAGCTGTCTCCGCAGCGCTTGGTGTACTACCGCGATAACTGGTATCTGGACGCCTTCTGCCATTTACGCATGGATCTTCGAAGTTTTTCGTTGGATGCCTTGAGTCAGGTGAGCTTTGTTGATCAAGACGCACAGGCTGTAGAGGAGGCGCAGTTGCGCGAAACTTTTGAGACGAGTTACGGGATTTTTACAGGCAAAAATCGCCAAGTCGCCAAGCTCAAGTTCACACCCTTCAGAGCCCAATGGGTCGCGCGCGAGATTTGGCATCCCGAGCAAGTCGGCCAAGTACACGCCGACAGTAGCTATACGCTCGAGGTTCCTTACGGTGAAGACTGGGAGCTTATTCAGGATATTTTGCGCCAGGGCCCGGATGTGGAGGTTCTAGGGCCTCTGGCTTTGAAACAAAAAGTAAAAGAAACGTTACAGAAAATGGTGGCGCTGTATTAGGGTCTACAGATAATCAGTGCTCGAATGATTCTGGTTTCTTCAGGTCTTTGCTTCACTCACCTAGAAAGAACGATAAATCCAAGTCACCACAATAATCCATATCAGCACGATGACTGCTGCTCCAAGAAAGCCGATCAGTTTTTGGCTACTTTGGATGCGCCATTTTTCTGCTTCTATGCGTGATTGTTGGATGATCGCGACCGGAATGAAACGAATCGCTAGCCAAATCAGGGCAGGCAAAATGATGAGCTCGTCGACATAGCCCAACACAGGGATAAAGTCGGGTATCAAATCAATCGGACTCAACGCATACGCAACAGCAAGACCACTGATGAGTTTTGGAGCGAGGGGTGTTTGGGGGTTTTTAATGGCGAACCAAAGCATCAGCACGTCTTGTTTGAGTGCGATCGCTAATGCTTTAATTTTTTTGAATACTTTCAATACTGAATCCTATGCGACTTCAGTCTTTATACGTTTGACTGACTCGGTCAAGTTGTCTGAGCATGGCGGGCCACTCCAAAATACCGTAACGCCGTGTCACACCGGGATTCCATTGTGCATTGGCTTTCGCCACGATATCTGCTGGCGGGACAATCAATTCAGTATTACAAGCCATCGCATCGACTTGGACTTTACAGGCGAGCTCTAGTCGATAGATATTATTGAAAGCCTCGGGTATTGAGGGGCCGACTGCTAGTAAACCGTGATTGTGTAACACCATCACCTCCGCATCGCCGAGATCCTCCTGCAAGCTTTTCTGCTCAGAAAGGTCGACCGATATCCCTTGAAAATGGTGATAGGCAACTTTTCCAAATCGGGTCGCTGTTTGCGTCAAGGGTAACAGGCCACATTTAAGCGTGGATAAGGTCATGCCAGCGCGTGAATGGGTATGAATCACGCATGCCGCATCGGGGCGCACCGAATGAATGGCGCTATGAATCACAAATCCGGTTCGATTGATGCCGTAATCATCATTTGGTCGATCAACAATATTGCCGTCAATGTCGATTTTGATCAAAGACGACGCCGTGATCTCGTCATATAACAAGCCATAAGGGTTGATCAAAAAATGATCGGGCTCCCCCGGGACCATGGCCGAAATGTGATTCGCGATCATGTCAGTCATGCCATAAAGGGACACGAGTCGATAGCAGGCGGCCAGCTCGACACGCGTCTTCCACTCAGCCTCACTGACTCGACTTTTAATGGTTCCGGGTTTGATGGGTGTTATGGCTTTCATATCAATCGGCGAAGTATTCATGTCTTGATCTCCTGAGTATTTTTGTCGGCGATGGATTGCCTGTGTTATCAATGGCCAAAATCTTTATACCATTATCCGTAAAGTCGCTAAGGTAAGTTGCGAGTTACATGCCGGATGACATAAAAGCATAGCTGCCTGCGCCAATCAAGGTTTTTATCCCTGTGTGTGGTGACTCTGGTGATAATCATTATTAAATGAAAAAAGAGTGAACTTGTGTTTATTCAGTAAGTCTGAAATTCATAGTCACGCCAAATTAATTAAGGGTTTTTTGATGAACACTGAACGCGCCATACTATCCATTGCTATGTTTGCAGCTTTTGCCGACGGTGCTAAAGATGAAAGAGAACGCGAGCATGTCAAGCAGTTTGCAGAACAGCTTGGCTCGAGTTCAGTTGAGTTGATGGGTGCATATCAAGATGTTTTATTTAAACGTATTAGTTTGAATGATGCCGCGGCCGCCTTAACCGATGAGGGTCATAGACGTTATGCCTACGAGCTGGCGGTTTGTGTGTGTGACAGTGATGGCGTGCGATGCGATGCCGAGGATCAGTTTTTACTGGAATTGTGCAAGCTGTTGAGTTTGGAGTCTGACAACATCAGCGCAGCGGCAGAACAACAGGCTGATGCCATTGCTCTGGCCGGAGCGGTTGTTCCAGCCGGGGCGATTCCTCCTGTGAGTATTGCAGACACACCGCCTGTCGCCGTTGCTGAAGAGACAACCATAGCTATTGATGAAGCGGCTCAAGACAAAATGATCTTGAATTACTCGATCGTTAATGGTGCGTTGGAGCTTCTTCCGCAATCGTGGGCGTCTGTTGCAATCATTCCTTTGCAAATAAAAATGGTCTATCGAATCGGTAAGGCGTATGGTCACGAACTCGATCAGGGACATATACGCGAGTTCTTGGCGACTGTCGGTGTGGGCTTGACCTCACAGTATCTTGAGCAGTTTGGACGCAAACTGGTAGGAGGGTTGCTAGGTGGTTTGCTGGGTAAGACAGGTAAAAAAATGGGTGGTACAGCCACTGGCATGGTGATTTCTTTTGCAACGACCTACGCGCTCGGTCAGGTAGCAGGCCGTTACTACGCAAGTGGTCGTCAAATGAGCACAAGCTTATTAAAGCAGACCTTCACTGAACTCATAGAACCTGCGAAGAATCTGCAGACGCAATATCTACCTCAAATACAAGAAAAGGCACGGAGCCTTGATGCCACTACGATCATGTCGATGGTCAAGGGCACGGGTTCGCCGATCTGAGGTCGATGTAATGCGATGCGCTGAGGCAATGATTGAATCTGCGGTACGAGTCCATAACATACGATTTAATCGTGATCATTTCATTTAGATTTACGCCAAAATATACGCGTGGTATAAAAAGTCACAATGAACAATGGCGGATCATTGCCTTTTAATAAAGAACAAAATGGACAAGACAGTTACTTCAGCGCAGCAGGCTATTGAGGACATTAAAAACGGTGCAAGTGTTGCGATTTCTGGTTTTGGATTGGCACATCGCTTTCCTAATACTTTGATTTTTGCTCTGCGCGACAAAGGTGTGCGTGATTTAACCGTAGTGTGTAATTCTCTTGGCGCACCAGGTGAAAAGGGCCAGCTTCTTGTAGAGAACGATCAGGTTAAAAAGATCATTACTTCGTTTTCGATCCGCGCTGGTATGCAGACGGAAGCAGAAAAACGAATTGCTGAAGGCACACTTGAGGTCGAGCTCGTGCCACAAGGTACCTTAGTTGAACGGTGTCGTGCAGGTGGCTCGGGGATCCCCGCTTTTTACACGCCGACCGGCGTAGGTACAGATTTGGAAAAGGGCAAGGACATCCGCTATTTCAATGGTCAGCCGTATTTGCTGGAACACGCGATACAAGTTGATTACGCATTTTTGAGTGCTTATCGCGCTGATCGTGCTGGCAATGTGCAGTTCCGTGGTGGTAGTGCTAATTTTAATTCGAGCTTTGCTAAAGCCGCATGCATTGCGATTGTCGAAGTTGAAGAGATTGTTGAGGTAGGAGAGCTGGCGCCAGAGCTCATCGATCTCCCTGGTATTTTTATTGATCGCGTGATTAAGATTACGGACCCGATTGATATTAATTCCTTATCCAGTTTTGGTAAGCGCGCCGCAGATAGTGCGCGTACGTACAACGGTAAGCCAGCGTTGACACGAAGCGGCATTGCAAAGAATGCCGCGAGCATCGTTCGGAATGATTCCTATGTGAATTTAGGTGTTGGCATTCCCACTCTCGTGTCTAATTATCTTGAGGGTCGCGGTGTTTGGTTGCACGCCGAGAACGGTGTGCTGGGATATGGCGGGATTGTGACGGGTGATGCTGTTGACCCGGATGTCTTCAACGCGGGTGGTCAATTCGTTGAAGCAATCCCTGGTACATCATTTTTTGAAAGTGTGACTTCGTTTGAGATGGCCCGTGGTGGTCATATTGATACAGTCATCCTGGGTGCCTACGAGGTAGATGCAGAGGCTAACGTTTCTAACTGGAGCGTCACCGATGCCAAGCGAGGCGGTATAGGTGGCGCGATGGATCTGATCTCTGGCGATGTGGAGCTCATCATTGTGATGGAGCACGCAGACAGCAAGGGTCGAACAAAACTTCCTCTTCGTTGCAAATACCCCCTGACGGGAAAACAGTGTGTGGATTGGCTTGTGACAGATCTCGCGGTTTTGCACTGGGTCGATGGTCGTTTTGTTTTGGAGGCAATTGCCCCTGGATTCACGCCCGATGAGATCAAAGCCTTAGGTGAAATCGATTTTGATGTGGCTGCAGATTTGAAAGAGATGAATTAAAACGAGCCAATTCGAACGGCCACTGGATGCATGGTGACTATATTTATATAAGATATAAATATAGTTCTTTGTTTGTTCTGCGCACCCAACTAAGGAAATGATGAGTGAATCAACATGCCAGCAATCTCATTGAGCAACTGGGTCTAAAACCGCATCCTGAAGGTGGTTTTTATTTGGAAACTCATCGTGCGCAAATGCAGGTGCAATCTCCTGCACATAATGAAGCACGGTCAGCTTATACATCCATTTATTTTTTGCTTGATGGTCAAGATTACTCCGCCTGGCATCGCATCAGTTGCGATGAAAGTTGGTTTTTTCATGCGGGTTGTGATTTGGAAATTTTTACCCTTGTTGCTGATCCAAATCACGAATCAAATGCCATTAGCATTCAAACTGTTGGTATGACAACAGGACGTTTTCAAGTCACCATTCCAAATGGTCAGTGGTTTGCCGCTAAACCGGTTGATCCAGCCAGTTTCTCTTTTGTAAGTTGCGTGGTGGGACCCGGCTTTGAGTTTAAAGATTTCGAGTTGGCGAGTCGTCATGGACTGATGGCTCAAGGCTATCATGAGAGTAATGACTGGCCTCTGATTGAGTCCTTGTTGATCCAGGCCTCGAAGAAATAGTTGGGTAATTTACGATCTATTGACGCCGTCTGATTTCAAGTCCACTATTGAGAGCAAATATTTATATAAATCCAATAGGAGACAGACGGTGAAAGAAACTATCCGCATCGGATCAGGGGCGGCGTGGTGGGGTGATCGTGTCGAGCCCGCTGCGTTAAATGCTGAACAAGGCGATCTGGATTATTTGTGTTTTGAA
>JAURZO010000017.1 GCA_030653405.1 Zwartia sp.
TTAAGTGAGCATGCGAGCGTGCCGGGCCCACCGACCTCGATGACAAAATCAGCACCGCGTTTGCCGGTCAGTCGCATGACCTCCCGATCCCAGTCAGGATGCGTGGTGTAGTTGATCACATCATGCGCGCCCAAGGCCTTGAGCTTGTCGATTTTGGCATCACTTGAGGTCGTTGCGATGACGCGCGCACCGAACAGGCGCGCAAATTGAATGGCAAAGACGGAGACACCACCGGAGCCCAGGGTCAGCACGGTGTCTCCTGGCATCAGGGGGCGTTGATCTGTCAGGCAACACCACGCCGTGACGGCGGCACAAGGCAGCGTCGCGGCTTCTTGGTAGGAAAGGTGGGCTGGAATATGCACAACGCCTTGCTGATTGAGCACCACGTATTCGCTGAGCATGCCATCAATGCTGCCGCCCATGTCTGTCGACAGATGCTCGGCGGCGATGTGTCCCCCCATCCAGCCTTGGAAAAAAGCGCCTGCGACACGATCGCCGATTTTGAAGCGCTTGACCTCGGAGCCGATGGCGACGACTTCACCCGCGCCATCCGACAAAGGGATGACCCGCGGACGAGGCGGGACACGATAGGCGCCACGCATCACCATCAGATCTCTGTAATTGAGGGCATTCGCATGGACGCGGATGACCACATCGTGCAGACCCGGTGTTGGATCTGGCTCCGTGCAGAGCGCGAGACCATCAAGACTGCCGGTTTGTTCAAGGCGATACGTCTTCATCATTCAGTTCCGAGGCTTTCCGAGTTATGACAGGATTCCGTACTGACGTTAAACGATCGTGAGCGCGTCTTTGACGGGCAGTCTTGGTTTTTGCGGCCAGTTACCCGCTGCGGGAAAACCAACGGCCACGAGCATGGCGGGGATCTCTTTGTCGGAGAGGTTAAATTCACGTGCGACACCTGCTGGATCGAAGCCGATCATCGGGCCACTGACCAAGCCCATCCCTTGCGCAGCGAGCATGAGTGTCATCGCGCCTAATGAGGCAGAACGAATCGCCTCATCACGCTGACGGATCGGGTTGCCTTCGTGTCCGTCATGGGCCATTTGCACCCAGGCGTCCGCCATGGACTGCTCCAATAGTCCGGAGGCGACTGAGGGCTTGAGTGCTTGTGCCAGTCCTTTGTGTGCTTCGAGTTTGCCACAGACGATAAAGGTGACGCTTGCGTCCACAATCTTTTGCTGGCCGTATGCCACTGCCTTTAAGCGCTCCTTGGCGGCGATGGATTGCACGGCGATGAAGTGCCAGTTCTGAAAATTAAAGGCTGTCGGTGCACGCGTAGCCAGTCCTACCAATTCCTCGATCTGCGCGGCAGTGAGCGTTTGATTTGGATCAAACATATTGGCTGAAATACGCTGTTCAATGGCCTGCTGAATCGTGATGGTCATATTGAAACTTTTTAATAAATAAGTGAATAAATGGATCGTTAAAAGTGTGATCGTTAAAAATACATGTGCTTATTGGATGGCTCGAGCCAAAAGGACTGCAGTATGGGTCGCCTCGGCATCGGCGCCGTCTTGGATTTGATGGCGACAGCTCGTACCATCCGCAACAACGACCGTGCCCGCCGAGCGACTCCTGATGGCAGGTAAAAGCGAAAGTTCGGCCATTGCCATTGAGGCTTCATGATGCTCGGCCTCGTAGCCAAAGCTCCCCGCCATACCACAGCAAGAGGACTCGATCGTGGAGACTTTTAATCCAGGGATCCAGCTCAATACAGTCTGCACTGGGGTCAGGGCGTCAAACGCTTTTTGATGGCAATGTCCGTGCAGCATCGCGGTATCTGTCCCGATCGCCCGAAGCTCAAGCGCAAATCTACCTGCCTTATGCTCTCTGACTAAAAACTCTTCAAACAAAAAAGCATGCTTGGCGAGCGCACGCGCTTCATCACCGTAGCCGTAGTCGAGGAACTCATCACGCAGAGTTAATAGACATGAGGGTTCCAGTCCCACAATGGCCACACCACGGTTGACAAAGGGTAGTAGTGCGTCGAGTGTGCGTTTCGCTTCTTCTTTCGCTTGCTCAACCATACCGGCCGACAGGAATGTTCGGCCGCAACATAATGGCCGTTCTCCCGCTCGCTGATTGAGATGCACGGTATAGCCCGCCGCCTGTAAAACTTGCTGTGCAGCTTTTGCGTTTTCCGTGTCGATGTAGTTGTTAAATGTATCGACAAAGAGCAACACCTCTTTCGCTGAGGCCTGACTCACGTTCGTCGAGTCAGCGGTTTGATGCGTGAAGGTTTGTTTGCCAAGAAAACTTGTTTTAAAACGAGGCAGTGAGCGCTCTGTCGCGAGACCCAGTGCCCGCTTTGTCATGGATCCCAGCACAGGGGTGTGTTCAAGCGCGCTCAACAGGCCTCCCATTCGACTGGCGAGCCCAGCGTAGCGGGGCATATAGGCAATCAGTCGCTCGCGTAAGGTCGTGCCATGTTTGTGTGCCCAGGCCGCTCTGGCTTCGATCTTCATTTTGGCCATGTCGACGCCGGTCGGACAGTCTCGCTTGCAGCCCTTACAGGATACGCATAGGTCAAGTGTTTCTTTCACTTCAGGACTTGCCAGTCCCTCGGTGCCGAGCTGGCCAGACAGTGCGAGTCGCAGGGTATTGGCGCGTCCGCGTGTGAGATGCTGCTCGTCCTTGGTGATGCGATAGCTCGGGCACATGGTACCGGCATCAAATTTGCGGCAGTGTCCGTTGTTATTACACATTTCAATCGCAGAGGCCAGGCCACCGCTTGCATCGGCCCCTGTGCCGGGTGCTGTTTCCACGCCTGTCAGCGGATCGCGCAAGACATTCCAGGCAGACCAATCCAGAGCAGTCGGTGTCGAGGAGACCGCGTAGCCAGGTGCGAAGCGGAAGTTGCTGCGATCATCCATCTTAGGTGGATGAATCATCTTGTTCGGACTAAAACGATTGTCAGGATCAAACAAGGTCTTGATCTCTGCAAACGCTTGATGGATGCGGGGGCCATACTGCCAGGACACCCACTCGCCGCGACAGAGCCCATCGCCATGTTCGCCGGATAGCGCACCCTTGTACTCACGCACGAGCGCAGCTGTTTCCTCGGCGATGGCCCGCATCTGAGCTGCACCATTCCGACGCATATCAAGGATGGGCCGGACATGGAGTGTGCCCACGCTTGCGTGCGCATACCAAGTGCCTTCTGTGCCGTAGCGATTAAACACCTCGGTCAGGCGGCTGGTGTAGTCGGCCAGGTGCTCAAGCGGGACGGCGCAGTCCTCGACGAAAGACACGGGTTTGCCATCACCCTTCATACTCATCATGATGTTCAAACCTGCTTTGCGAACATCCCAGAGCGCTTTTTGCGCTTTGGCCTCTGGCATTTTGACGACACAGTTGGGCAACCCCAGGTCTCCCATCAGCGAGTCGAGCTCATCAAGCTTTTTGATCAACGCCGCCTGATCTTCACCGGCGAACTCGACCAGCAAAATCGCAGCAGGGGAGCCCACCAGTGCTTTTTCGATGACGGGACGGAACGACGGATTTTCCATCGCGAGGTTGATCATCGTCCGGTCCACCAACTCGACCGCAGTCGGTTTGAGTTTGACCAGATGCTGTGCGCTTTCCATCGCTTTATAAAAGCTCTCGAAATTCACAACTCCGAGTGTTTTGTGTTCAGGCAAAGGAGATAGTTTGAGCGTAATCTGGCGGCTGTACGCGAGCGTGCCTTCAGAGCCGACGAGCAAATGAGAAAGATTCGCGAAACCGTCATCGGTGTAGGCGCGTGGATTCTGACAGTCGAACAGATCGATGTTGTAGCCTGCGACTCTACGCAACACCTTGGGAATGCGCTCCGCCAACTCTCCGCGTTCACGCGTGGCAATGGTCTTAAGTGTCTCCAGAATCCCCTGCATCCGAGTCCCGGTCACGGGGTCTTTGAGAGAACCGAAATAAGCCTGCGTGCCATCCGCCAACACCGCATCAATGCCCAACACGTTGTGCACCATGTTGCCGTATTCGATGGACCGCGAGCCACAGGAGTTATTGCCTGTCATCCCGCCAATCGTGCATTGCGCACTCGTCGAAACATCAACCGGGAACCAAAGGCCATAAGGTTTGAGCCAGGCATTTAAATGATCCAGCACAATGCCTGGCTCAACGGTCACAGTGCGAGCTTGCTCGTCAAAATCAATCACGTTGCATAGCCAGCGACTGTTGTCGATGATCAGTGCGTCGCCAACGGTCTGACCACATTGACTGGTTCCTGCACCGCGAGACAGAACGGCCACTTTTTGATCGCGCGCGATCTCTAGCGCAAGCAAAACGTCCGCTTGGTCGCGCGGGACCACCACACCGATCGGCGTAATTTGGTAGATTGACGCATCAGTAGAGTAGCGCCCGCGACTGGCACCATCAAACAGCACATCGCCGCGCAGCTCTCTCTCTAAGCGCTGAGCAAGGGGAGAGTGGGCGCTTGTGTGCGCGCTCGACTGCGTGCCTGAAGAAGCGCCTGAACGCCTAGGCGTGAAATAAACCGGTTTCGGCGTGGTGGAGTCTAAAACTGCGCTCATGATGCCTTTGAAAAGTAGTCCATCCCTGCGTTAACACCGCTTGCTGCGAGTTTCACGCCCGAGAGTTTCAGACCCATCTCTACGCCCGCCAATGTGGCCAGCAGGGTCAGATCATTGCTGTCACCCAGGTGACCAATCCGGAACATACGCCCCTTGAGTTTGCCTAAACCCGTGCCGAGTGACAGGTCGAAACGTTGCTGGATCAGTTTGCGTATGGCATCTGAATCCACACCGACTGGTGTGATCACTCCGGTCAGGATTGGTGAGTAGACGCTGGGGTCCGCGCACTGGATTGGCAAACCCCACGCGTTTACAGCGGCCCGAACGCCTGCGGCCCAGCGCTGATGACGTGCAAAGACATTTTCCAAGCCTTCCTCGGTCAGCATGTCGATCGCCTCGGACAGGCCATACAGCAAGTTTGTGCTGGAGGTGTAGGGCCAGTAACCGTCTTTGTTCATGTCGACGATTTCATCCCACGCCCAGAAGGAGCGGGGCAGGTTGGCCGTCTTGGAGGCCTCAAGCGCGCGCGGGGAAAGCGCATTGAAGCTGATCCCGGGTGGCAACATCAGACCCTTTTGTGAACCACTGATGGAAACATCAATGCCCCATTCGTCGTGGCGGAAGTCGGCGCTCGCGAGGCCGGAGATCGTATCGACCATCAGCAGAGCAGGGTGTTGTGCGTCATCGATCGCTTTTCTGACTGCAGCGATGTCTGAGGTCACGCCTGTTGAGGTTTCATTGTGGACCACACATACTGCTTTGATGCGATGGCCTTTATCTGCGAGCAGACGGGCGTGAATCATGTCCGCCTGCACACCTCGGCGCCAACCAGGGGCGATTGGCAGGTGTTCATCCGCCCCTTGCCAGGACAAAATTTCGGTTTTGAGACCCATGCGCGTGGCGAGTTTGTTCCACAGAGAGGCGAACTGCCCCGTCTCGAACATCAGGATATGGTCGCCCGCGCTCAGCGTATTGACCAGTGCCGCCTCCCATGCGCCCGTGCCCGAAGCAGGGTAGATCACGACAGGATGCTCGGTTTTGAAAATCGTCTTCATCCCCTCAAGTACTTTACGACCTAACGCGCCGAATTCCGGTCCGCGGTGATCGATCGTGGGTAGGCTGATCGCGCGCAAAATCCGGTCGGGCACGGGACTTGGCCCGGGGATTTGCAGAAAATGGCGACCAGAGGGATGAAAGTTAAGCTTAAGCATATCTGCTCCTGAATGATCATTTTGAGAAAAATACCACACGGCGCCTTTGGCTTGTCCTAAAGAGCGTAGTATCTTGTGCAAATAAGCAAAAAGATTCTGGGCAGGGGATGACTCGGTTGCGTCTAGGGCGTGTTGGCATTTGCGTTGGGCTTTTATCAAGCCTCACGTTGGTGGGTTGCGCCCCCTTTCCTGAGATGCGAGCACCTGCTGCCGAGACACGCGCGGATGCGCTGGAAACAAAGACTTCTTTTTTAGCGCCTTCCGGTGACTGGCCGACTGACCTTTGGTGGACGGGCTATGGAGATCACCAGCTGGATCAGCTGGTGAAAGAGGCACTCGAGTACTCACCAACACTCAACGTGGCACAAGCGAGAGTCCGGCGTGCACAGGCGATGACCCAGGTGGCTGGGGCCCCTTTGCAGCCTGAAATTAATTTAAACGCGACAGCGGGTTCGCAGCGACTGAGCTATAACTATTTGACGCCACCCGGCAACGTCGTCCGGGGATGGAATGAGTTTGGTCAGGCCGCACTTAATATGAATTGGGAGCTGGATTTTTGGGGTAAATATCGGGCAGGTCTGGCCGCGGCAACGTCCGAGTTGGCCGCACGGCAAGCCGAGGAGGCTCAGGCGCGTTTAATTTTAGCGACAGCCGTCGCCTCCGGATATGCCGAGTTGGCCAGATTGTTTGCGCTGAAAGATGCCGCAGAGCGTGCGGCCGATGTGCGTGCCAAGACACACTCCCTCTTCGCCGAACGGCATCTGCATGGTTTGGAGACACGCGCCAGTGTTCTCGAGGCACAGGCGAAAGAGTCTCAAGCGCGCACCGAGGTGCTTTTTCTGGACGAACAAATCGCCTTGCAGCGCAACAGTTTGGCGAGCCTTGTCGGAGCGGGACCCGATCGCGGGCTGAGTATTGAGCGACCGAATGCGCTCTTGCAAAAAAAATTCACCTTGCCGACTCAGCTCTCCGCCAATCTGATTGGTCGACGGCCTGACATCGTCGCGGCCCGTCTAAGGGCTCAGTCGCGGGCAAGTTTGGTTGAACGCAAGGCAGCGGATTTTTATCCAAATATCAACCTGGTGGCGATGCTTGGGGTGCAATCGTTGGGTTTGGATGTGCTGGGGCAGAGCGGTTCCGTGTACGGCAATATCGGACCCGCCATTTCCTTACCTATTTTTACTGGCGGTCGATTGCAGGGAGAGCTGCGGGGGGCTCGAGCAGACTTTGATGAGGCTGTCGCGAGTTATAACGAAACGCTGATCCACGCTTTTCAAAATGTCTCGGATGTCGCGACGCGCTACCGTGCCCTGACTGCGCAGCAGCAAGAAGCAGAGCGAGGTTTGCGCGCGGCTTCGCAGGCGAATCAGCTCGCCTTGGGACGCTACAGAGGGGGCTTATCAAGTTACCTTGATGTGCTGATTTCCGAAGACATCATGTTGACGAGTTTGCGGCTTGTTGCTGATTTGCGTGCCAGAAACTTTATGCTTGATGTCGCCTTGGTGCGTGCGCTAGGCGGCGGTTATCTATCCTCACAGACTGCACCGATTCACTTATCGACAAAATGACTGCACAGATGCTAAGAAAACGTTGGTTATGGCGGCTGTTGATCGCCATCCTCTTGGTCGGGGGGATAGCAGGCGGCTACTGGTGGCTGGTCGGCTCTCGCTTGGTATCGACCGATAACGCCTACACCGCGACCGAGGTGGCACAAGTCGCCGCGGCGGTCGATGGCACAGTGAGGCAGATTCACGTGACCGATACCCAAAGAGTAAAAGTCAATGAGATCCTGGTCGAGCTTGATCCAAGCGACGCACGCCTGGCGTTGGTCGAAGCCGAGGCGGAGCTAAACAAAACTGTCCGGCGTGTCGAGGGCTATTTCCTGAATGATCAGATCTTGGCGGCACAAGAGCAGGCAAGGGATGCGGATCTCAAACGCGTCGCGGCACAATTACAGTCGGCTCAGGCCGATCGCGAGCGTGCAAGTATCGATTTGAAACGTCGACGGGCACTTTCCGCCTCGGGTTCGGTATCGGCGGATGAATTATCCCGAGCTGAAAATGCGGATCTGACCGCTCAGGCAAGTTTGGCGGCTGCACATGCTGATGTGGCGCTTGCGCAGGCAAACTTGAATGCAGCCATCGGTGCCAGACGCATGAACCAGGCATTGATTGCCAGTACTACGCTCGAGACGCATCCCGAAGTGTTATTGGCACGCGCCAAGAGAGATCAGGCGCAGTTAAATCTGGATCGCACGGTGATTCGTGCTCCTGTGGCAGGTGTGGTCGTCAAGCGACAAGTGCAGCTTGGCCAGCGTGTGCATGCTGGTCTCACGCTATTGTCGATCGTTCCCACGGATAAGATTTATGTCAACGCGAATTTCAAAGAAGTGCAATTGGCGCAAGTCAAAATTGGACAGCCCGTCGAGTTGATCTCCGACTGGTACGGTAACGCCGTCCAATATCAGGGAACGGTCTCGGGTTTCTCGGGTGGCTCTGGAGCAAGTTTTGCTGTGATTCCTGCCCAAAATGCAACAGGCAACTGGATCAAGGTCGTGCAGCGCGTGCCGGTTCGCATCGACCTCGATCCAACGCAGCTTGAAAAACACCCGCTCGGCGTCGGATTGTCGATGACCGTCCGCATTCGCCTCGATCGTCAGTAGGTCAGGCTGATGCGTGCGCCAGCGTCCCCCCTCGAAAATCTGCAACCCCTCAAAGGCGGAGCGCTCTGGTTCGCAGCTTTTTTGATTGCAAGTGCGAATTTCATGTCGGTGCTCGACATGACGATTGCCAATGTTTCGATCCCCACCATTGCGGGTAGTCTGGGCGTGACGCCGAGCCAGGGGACGTGGGTGATTTCCTCCTATGCGGTAGCCGAAGCGATCATCGTTCCGCTGACCGGATGGCTTGCCGCGCGCTTTGGTGCGGTGCGTGCATTTCTTTGGGCGATGGGGCTTTTTGGACTGATGTCCGCCTTTTGTGGGTTGGCCACGTCTCTGGAAATGTTGGTCGTGGCGAGAACATTGCAAGGTCTTGCGGGCGGACCGCTGATGCCACTGTCACAAACCTTGTTGCTGAGAATTTTCCCCCCGGAAAAGGCGGGCCTGGCGATCATGATTTGGGCGATGACAACGCTGATTGCGCCTGTGATTGGTCCGATCCTCGGCGGCGTGCTCTGTGACAACCTGTCCTGGCCCTGGATCTTCTACATCAATTTACCGCTTGTGCTGATAGGCTGTTTTTTCGGAGTGAAACTGCTGACCCGCTACGAGCTCACGCTCAAACGGGTGCCGATGGATGTGGTGGGGTTGTGTTTGCTCGTCATTTGGGTGGGTTCGCTCCAAATGATGCTTGACCTTGGCAAGGAGCTTGACTGGTTCGCTTCGGTAGAGATTGTCGCGCTCTCAGTGGTCGCCCTCATTGGTTTCGCCGTATTCCTGATCTGGGAGCTCACGCATGCACACCCGATCGTGGATCTGAGGGTTTTTCGTCATCGGGGTTTTGCGGTCGCAGTGCTGACCATGAGCATGGGCTATGCCTGCTTTTTTGCCTTAAATGTCCTGACGCCACTCTGGTTACAAACCAATATGCTTTACACGCCAAGTCAGTCAGGCTACACAACGGCTTGGACCGCCTTATTTTCGATTGTGATGGCGCCCATTGTGACGCGCTTTGCCACCCGAGTGGATCGGCGTCGCTTAATTAGCGCGGGTGCGCTTTGGCTGTCGCTTGTGACGGCGTTGCGGATGTTTAGCAATACGGACATGACCTATTGGGATATTGCCTTTCCCATCATGATCATGGGTCTTGGGATGCCGATGTTTTTCATTTCATCAACGGGGATGGCCCTCGGGAGTGTCAAGCCTGAGGAAACGGCATCCGCGGCCGGTCTGGTGAGCTTCTTTCGCGCTGTGTCGGCGGCCTTTGCTGTATCGTCCGTGACAACAGTCTGGGAGCACCGCGCAATCGTGCACCATGCGGAAAATGTCAGCAGCTTGGATATCCAAGGCGAGTTCGTTCAGGAACTTGTCGGGCAGGGTTGGGACAAAGAGGCGGCGCTGACCTATCTGGGGGAGTTATTAACCCGACAGAGTGTGATGCTTGCGACCAATGAAATCATGCTGTTTGTCGCGGTGATGTTTCTAGTCACCGCAGGCGTGGTTTGGTTGGCCCCGCGTCCGAGATCGCAGCCTCGTGCGGCTCAGGCTTCGAAACCGCCCGCGTCACACTCAAGCTAAGCCCCGTGCGCTGCTCGAAGCGCAAGCGATCCTGCTCCTGATCAATATCCACAATAAAGTGATCGTTGTCGCACGTAAAACGATGGGTCTGCTCTCGGTGGTGATCGATATATTCGCGACAGGTCTGGCCGCTTTCGAGGACTTTTTCAATGACCTCTCTTGAAAAGGCGACTGGATTGCCGCGCTGGCCCGCCACGACTGGGAAGACGATTGAACAACCCGACGGTCGCCGATGAAAGGCTGTGACACACATTTGAAAGTCGGTTTCATTCATGAGCGGTTGGTCGACGAGCACAATCAAAACCGGACTGCTGTCATGATTGTTTAAATCACGATTTTGATGACCGTCTGTTTCTTCAGGGTGTGATCTGTTTAACGCAGGCAGATCAAGCAATGCACGCAGACCGACGAGCACGGAGGACTGCTGACCCTGGTCCGGTGTTGGGTTGCGGACAATTTCAACCTGATTATTAATATAGCCAGAATCGATATCGCAGGTATTAAGTGAAGTTTCTTTTTTATTTAATTGATTTAGATTAATTTTTTCTAAAAGTTTTCTAACTTCATTCTCTATTTCCAAATAAAAATATCCGGTTACTATTATTATTCTTTTGGCGCCGGCTTTGAGTAAAGCCAGAACTTGTCGTTCAATCAGAGTGCCCCCCTCCAAGCAAAGCAAGCTTTTTGGCACGCGCCCAAGCCGCGAGCCTTCGCCTGCGGCTAGTAAAACAGCGTCAAAAGCAGAGGGGCCGGCTGTCATGCGAAGCCTTAAGTGATCGGAGCCGGATTGAAAAGCACGAGCGAATTTTGAATTTTCCAGTGCTCAGCCCAGGTCTTGCGCCCGCTCGCCACGTCAAGCATCAGTTGAAAAATCTCCCAGCCCAGAGCGTCCAGACTCAACTCGCCATCGGCGACGCGACCCGCATTGACGTCCATCAGATCATGCCAGCGTCGCGCCAGATCCGTTCGAGTCGCGACCTTGATGACCGGACAGTGTGCCAATCCGTAAGGCGTGCCTCGGCCGGTTGTAAATATGTGTAAATTCATCCCCGCTGCCAGTTGCAGCGTGCCACAGATAAAGTCGCTCGCGGGTGTGGCGGCATAGACGAGACCGCGCTGATTTCGCGCGAGTTTTTCGCCGGGTGACAGCACGCTCGCAATGGGTGCCGTGCCGCTCTTGATGATCGAGCCCATCGCTTTTTCAACGATGTTGGCCAGACCTCCCGCTTTGTTGCCAGGCGTTGTATTGGCGCTCCGATCGACTTTGCCGCGCGCGAGATAGCGGTCATACCAGTCCAGTTCCGCCACGATGTCGCGTGCAACTTCGGGCGTGGCGGCGCGCGAGGTGAGTTGATCCACACCATCACGTACCTCGGTGTTTTCGCTAAACATGACGGTTGCACCCGCGCGCACCAGCAGGTCCGCGGCTTTGCCGAGTGCTGGGTTGGCGGTGACGCCACTCAACGCGTCGCTCCCCCCGCATTGCATCCCGACGACTAATTCACTGGCGGGCACCGTCTCGCGCCGCCGCTGGTTGAGTCGGTTCAAATGAACGGACGCTTCTTGCATAATCGCGTCGATCATCGACATAAAGCCAATGTGTTGAGGGTCTTGCAAGCAAACCGTGTCGACACCGCTTGAACGATCATCTTTGATGGGAAAACTGCCTGGTGGCATGAGGCGATCAGGCTGCAGCTTTTCACAGCCCAGGCTGACCACCATGACTTCGCCGCCAAAGTTTGGGTTCAAGCTGATGTTGCGCACGGTGCGGATCGGGATCACCGCATCGGGCGCATCAATCGCGACACCACAGCCATAGGAGTGTTCGAGCCCCACCACATCGTCCACGTTGGGATATTTGGGCAACAGTTCGTTTTTGATGCGCTGCACTGCAAAATCAACAACCCCTGCGACACATTGAACGGTCGTTGTGATGCCGAGCAAGTTACGGGTGCCGACCGAGCCATCCTCATTGCGGTAGCCTTCAAACGTATAGCCCTCGAGCGGTCCGCCGAGGTCTGGTTTGACGGTGGCGATTGGGAGATTCTCAAAGTTTCTGGCCTCCGGCATCCTTAAGAGACGCTCATGAATCCAGCTGCCGGCAGGAATGTCCTTAAGCGCATAGCCAATGACGACACCATAGCGGATGATGGGTGCATCGACGCTGAAGTCAATCAAGGCCACCTTATGCGCCTGAGGGATCTTGTCCTTGAGCGTCAGCCCATCTGGCAGAATAGTGCCGGCCAAAAGTCCGCCATCATTGCCTACAATGGCGACGTTATCGTCAGGATGCATCTTGATCAGGTGTGGCTTGTTGTTCTGCATAGAATGAATCTTATGAATGAATTTTTAACGATAATGTCGAAACATCTTATACCGATCATCCCTCAAACGCTGACACTTTATAAAAATGAAAATTGTTGAAATCCGCGAGTCGACACGTCCGATCAAGTCCAACATTCGCAACGCCTACATTGATTTTTCTAAAATGACCTTGAGCCTGGTGGCTGTTGTGACGGATGTGATCCGTGACGGCAAGCCAGTGATCGGTTATGGCTTTAATTCGAATGGACGCTACGGGCAGGGCGCTTTGATGCGTGAGCGTTTTATTCCCCGCGTACTGGAGGCGGCACCCGACTCGTTGCTGGATGACCGTGGCATCTTGTGCCCGCACAAAATCTGGGCCACGATGATGAACAATGAAAAACCGGGGGGGCACGGCGAGCGTTCGGTCGCGATTGGCACAATCGATATGGCCATTTGGGATGCTGTCGCCAAGATCGAAGGTGTGCCTCTCTACCAAATGCTCGCGGATCGTTACGGCGATGGCCAGCCCAATCGGGATGTGTTTGTGTATGCGGCGGGCGGCTATTACTGGCCCGGTCAGGGGATCGAAGGTCTGACCCGCGAAATGCAGAGCTACCTCGACCGCGGATACTCTGTGGTCAAGAAAAAAATCGGCGGTGCATCGCTTGCCGAGGATTGCAAGCGCATTGAGGCAGTGCTCAAACTTCTGGGTCCAGGTCAACGTCTGGCCGTGGATGCCAACGGCCGCTTCGATCTGCCGACCGCGATTGCCTATGGCCGTGAGCTCGCACAGTACGATTTGTTCTGGTACGAAGAAGCAGGCGACCCGCTTGATTATGAACTTCAGGCAGAGCTTGGCAAACACTACGACAAGCCCATGGCCACAGGTGAAAATCTTTTCTCAATGCAGGATGCGCGCAACCTGATCCGTTACGGCGGGATGCATCGTGACCGTGACTGGCTGCAGTTTGACTGCGCGCTGAGTTATGGATTGGTCGAGTACCTGCGCACACTAGATATGTTGCGTGAGTACGACTGGTCACCGAGTCGCTGCGTGCCCCATGGCGGACACCAGATGTCGCTGGCGATCGCTGCAGGTTTGGGCTTGGGCGGCAACGAAAGCTATCCGGATCTGTTCCAGCCGTATGGCGGATTCCCCGATGGCGTGCGAGTAGAGAACAGCATTGTGCGGTTGCCTGAACTTGTCGGCATTGGCTTTGAGGGCAAGGCTGATTTGTACGCCGAAATGAAGGCACTCGCGTCCTGAATATGACCCAGCCGCTCATCACCAAGCCGCTCATGACGAAGACCAAGGCGTACCGCGCATCGGTAGCGCGCGCCTTGGCCATCCACCAGCCTAAGCGGGTACTTGATATTTGTTGTGGGGATGGCTGGTTGCCGCACGTGTTGAGCCAAGACGTTGAGCTGCACGGCATTGATTTATTTGAGCAAGCGCCAGTCGGCTATCACCAGTTCCACGTGGCTGACTTCAACCTCGGCTTGCCCGATGGACTCGCTCAGTACGACGCCATCGTTTGCTGCGAGGCCATGGGTTATTTGCAAAACCCCGGGTTGTTTTTAAAAAGTGTTCAGCGGCACCTAAAGCCCGGCGGTATCTTCGTGTTGTCGATTCCCAATCCCAATTACGTCGGTGCCCGGGTCAATCACTTGATTCAGGGTTTTCCTCGGTCGTATTCATGGTTTAAGCAAAACGAGTCGCTTGAGCCTCATATGCCTTGGCTGTCATTGGGCGTTTTTCAACTCTGGTTACTCCTTGGGCTCAATGGTTTCAAAGACATGCAGGTACATGATGTCGATGAGGAAAAACCACGTCACGCCTGGGAGCGTCCTTTGGGCTGGATCATCAAAGGCTTCGCTAGACGCCGTCTTAAAAAGGCGCAGTCTGAAAGCGTGCGGCAGTTATGGCAGACCGCCACGCGCGACCAAGTGGTCTATGGCCGGCAACTGGTCGTATCCGCAGCCACGACTTCACTATAATCGGCACGTTCTTTAGACACTTTAAAAAACGACTCACATCCTCTTTCGGTTGCCCATCATGACTCAAGCTGCGCTTCAACATCCTCCACTTCGCATCGCCATTGCTGGTCTGGGTGCGATTGGCAAGTCCATCGCCACCTCTATCGCAGCGGGTGGTGTGCCCGGCGTAGCGTTGACTGCGGTTTCAGCTAAAAATCACGATAAAGCCAAAGAGTTTGTTGCAACGCTTGCGCATCCCGTCAAGGTGCTCAACATTGCCGACCTGGAGAAAGAGGCTGACTTGGTGATCGAGTGCGCGCCTGCTGCGTTGCTCCCCGAGATTGCAACCCCTTTTTTGAAAGCCAAAAAGCAAGTCATCGTCTTGTCGGTGGGAGCACTTTTGTTTCATCCTGAGCTGATCAAGATGGCCCGAGAAGAGGGGGGTGTGATTCATGTGCCCACAGGGGCGCTGATTGGACTCGATGCGGTGATTGCGGCTGCCGAAGGTAAGATTCACTCAGTGCGCATGGTGACACGTAAGCCGCCAAAAGGCTTGGCGGGCGCGCCTCACCTGATCGAGCACAACATCAACATTGAGGGCTTGACCGAGGCCAAAAAGGTGTTCGAAGGCAATGCACGGGATGCCGCCAAGGGTTTTCCAGCTAATTTGAACGTGGTTGTCGCGCTGGCGCTTGCCGGCGTAGGCCCGGAAAATACTTTGTTAGAAATTTGGGCAGACCCGGCAGTAGTACGCAACACTCACACCATCGTGGTGGACTCCGACTCAGCCAAATTCACGATGACGATGGAAAACATCCCTTCTGAAAATCCAAAAACAGGACGGATCGTGTCTCAAAGCGTGATTGCGATGCTACGCAAGATGCGCTCGGGCTTCAAGGTCGGCACCTGAAGTCACTGCTTGCGGCGCGGACTTTCGGGGTAAATCCAAGGTCGTGACCCGCGTCAGTTCTCGCTTGTATTTTTTATCATCGAACGGTCTTGCGCGATGCATGGTCGTTCGATTATCCCAAATCACCAGGTCACCCAGCGCCCAACAGTGGCTGTAGACAA
>JAURZO010000032.1 GCA_030653405.1 Zwartia sp.
CGATGATGGCGTGACAAACATCAGGTCCCTCCGGGTAGAGTGCCTTCTGAATACGCAATGGTCCAAGGTGTTGGTGGTCAAGGCGCGTGGGTTTAAAGTCCAGTGTCAGGCGTGCAAGCCAGTTGTGCGTGAAATGTTCACTCACATATTCACCCGCCTTAGGCGGGGATGGACTCAGCAAGGGTGACTCAAATATTTTCATACCCAAACAATAGCAAATATGATGCCGAGTCTGAAACGAGGTCGTTCGGACAGCTTATCAGCCATCATCTGCTGGAGAAGTTATCCATCAGGACTCTGTGACGATGATCGAGCCTCAAGATAGTGCATCGATTGCACTGTATTCGTGCGGACGCTTCAAAGCTGTGCGGCGCCTGCGCCGAGGTTGCGTCCAAAAAACACAGGCCCCGAAAATCGGAGCCTGTGAAGTACTTCTGTTGCCCCTCAATCGAGGGTCAGCCAAATCTAGATCTTATCGGCCAGAACTTGCAACAATCTCTGAGCCGTCTCGCTCGTATCGCGCACACCTTTGTCATCGAGCACGGTGACTTCGGTCTGTGTGCCCTTTGAGGTCAAGTGAATCCGATATGTAGGTGCCTTGGGGGCATCCTTGGCACCAAACAGACGCGCAAAGAAGTGCGGCTCATCGCGTTTCATACCAGTATCCGTATCGACATAACGGACATAAAAATCACCAGCAGAACGATCGCGATCATCTACGGCAAAGCCGCCAGAGTCGAGCGCCACGCCAACACGACGCCAAGCGCGATCAAAGGTCTCACCTAGCACCAACATACTCTTGTCGCCCGTTGGAGTCGAGACTTTTGGTTCCTGAGGATCAGCTTGCGCCTTGGCCATTTTCTGACGAGCGCCATCGACATCTTCGCCAAGGAACACCATCAGACGCGCCAACATGGCTGCATTCAGGCCCGGATCTTCTTTACCAATGGTCCAACGAATGTCAGTCGCCGCGCCACCAGCGCCTTTGCCAAGCGCTTCTTCGACCATGTGTTGGTGAGTGATGTAGATCTCGGTACGATTACCATTGCGCTCGATGCGCGTGCGGAACTTGTCACGTGTACCGCTATCCCACAGACCAGGCAACACTGTTCCAATCGCCTGACGAATCCAGCTATCGGGAATGTTGGCACGATTTTCCGACCAGTTTGTGACCAGCAAGCCGGCCTTGGGATCTGTCACGTCGAGCGTGAAACCTGTTTCTGTCCAGAAATCAGCCGTCGTGGAGAACACACGATCTGCCGGCAAATCAATCGACAGCCAACGCAGATCGCCATCACGCAACACGCGCATATCACTTCGGGTGGGCAATACAGCGGCCTGTGAGGTCGCCTGAGGCTTGCCTGCGGCCTGACCTGCCTGTTGAAACTGTGTGAATGTCGTGGTGCCAGACGTTGGCGCGCGGAAGCGTGGATCGCTCGCGGCTTGTGTCATGTCTGGCGGAATACTAAGCGGATCAGTCTTCACCACGCTTTTGTAATCGACCGAATCGTCACCACTCAGCATATTACGCACCGAGGCACAACCACTTAGCGTGAGGACTGCGGCCATAGCCGCAACCATCAGCGCTCTTTTTTGACTCAACAAACTTTTCATTTCAAAGCAACCCCGCCTGAACCATTGCAGCTCGCAAAGGAGCGTGATACTGAGCACCCAGTTCGACCAATGGCAATCGGATGCCAGACGGGATACGCCCCATCTGAGCCAATGCCCACTTGACCGGAACTGGATTGCCCTCAACAAACAGCAGTTTATTCAGAGGCCCCAGCAAACTATTTAATTGTCTGACTTTTGGCACATCGCCCGCGCTCGCGGCCTGGCACAACTCATGCATCTGGCGCGGCGCGATATTTGCCGTCACGGAGATATTGGCGCGACCACCCAGCAAAATAAGCGCGGCAGCCGTCGCGTCATCGCCACTCATAATTTGAAAATGTGCCGGCACATCGCGAATCAAGAGCGCACCGCGACCGATGTCGCCTGTCGCGTCTTTTAAGCCAATGATGCCAGGAATCTGAGCCAGCCTGAGCACCGTCTCATGCGCGAGATCGGCGACTGTGCGACCGGGCACATTGTAGAGCACGGTTGGCAAATCAACCGCCTCTTGGACGGCTTTGAAGTGTTGGTACATGCCTTCCTGGGAAGGCTTATTGTAGTAAGGCACAACCGATAATCCGGCGTGTGCGCCGACTTTCAGTGCGTGTTCAGCCAGATGGATGGCTTCACTGGTGGAGTTCGCGCCGACGCCCGCGATGATGGGCAAGCGTCCGGCTGCATGTTCGACGGCAACGCGAATCAGCTCTGCGTGCTCGTCGACATTGACGGTCGGAGACTCGCCGGAGGTTCCGACGATCACCAGACCATCCGTGCCCTCTTGCGCGTGCCAGTCGATCAAAGCGCGGTAGCTTTGATAATCGATGCTGCCATCAGGATGCATCGGGGTGACCAATGCAGGCATGCTGCCCTGAAACATAGGTCCGTGAGAGGTGGAATTCGTGGCCATAATTAGGATCCAGAGCGACGATCGTGGCGCGGTCACGCCGTTAATAAAAGTATGCTCAAGCGTACGCCCAAGCGAGAAACAAAGTTTACCGGAATAGTGGGCGGTTTATAGCACCAGGCGAACAACCCACTCACCGATTGAAACGATCGGTGTAATCAGGGTCGCCAAGGTACCGGTTGCCAGCAAGGCAATGACAATCCAAAGGCCGAAAGGCTCAATACGACCATATTGCCAGGCCATTTTCTGAGGCAGGAGGCTAAACAGCACCCTCCCACCATCGAGAGGCAATATCGGCAATAAGTTCAAGGCCATCAATACCAAATTGATATTGATTCCGATCTGAGCCATCTGAAACCAGAAACTGCTGCGGTCGCCCGACTCAAAGAGCAGTCTGAGAGAGATCCCCCAGAGAATCGCCATGAACAAATTGGCTGCAGGCCCTGCCAAGGCCACCCAAAGCATATCCCGCTTGGGGCGACGCAGACGTCCAAAGTCCACGGGCACGGGCTTGGCCCAGCCGAACAGCATAAAAGGTCCACCCACCAATTTTGACATGATCAAAATGCCAACTGGCACCACAATGGTGCCCATAGGATCGATGTGCTTAATTGGATTGAGTGTCACCCTTCCAGCGAGGGTGGCCGTCGGATCGCCAAATAATCGGGCCACATAGCCATGGGCTGCTTCGTGCAGCGTAATGGCAAACATGACAGGTATCGCATAGAGCGAAAGCGTTTGGATGATGTCATTCATGCGATTGATTGTAGATGCTTATGAGTCGGGGCAACTGTCTGAAACGCCCAAACAGATTAAGAAATGCCCAAAAGCGCTGGATCGCCGCGACCACGCCGCATCACCTCGGGCTGTCCGGAGGTTAAATCCAATACCGTCGTGGGCTCGAAGGGACAGGCCCCGGCGTCGATAATGGCTGCCAAACTGTGCTGGTAGCGCTCGCGAATCTCTTGTGGATCGTTCATCGGTAAATCTTCTCCCTCGGGAATCAACGTCGTGGACAACAAAGGAGAGTCGACCGCGTCAAGAAACGCCAGTGTCACGGGATGATCCGGGACGCGGATACCGATTGTTTTACGCGAAGGGTGCGAAACGCGACGCGGCACTTCACGCGAAGCCTCGAGAATAAAGGTCCAGGGACCGGGCGTTGCCTGCTTGAGCAGACGGAACTGGGCATTGTAGACCCGGGCAAACTGACTGATCGTGGTCATATCTCGACACAGCACGGTCAGGTGGTGACGGTCATCGAGGCCGCGCAATTTACGCAAGGCATCGGCAGCGGCACGGTCATCGAGTCGTGCGACCACCGCGTAACTCGAGTCGGTCGGCACCGCCACGAGCCCGCCATTTTGCAGTAATTGCGCCGCCTGCTTGAGCAGTCTGGGTTGCGGATTTTCCGGGTGAACAACAAACAGCTGTGACATCAGAGCTCAGTCCTGAATAGAAAGGTTAGAATAGCGCCGCGCAGTCCCCGTAGCTCAATTGGATAGAGCACCCGCCTTCTAAGCGGGTGGTTGTGAGTTCGATTCTCGCCGGGGGCGCCAATCTCACTGCACTTTGGCGGCATCACGCAGCCGTTTGACCAGCTCGGCTCGCTGTTGCTGGATCAACGCCACGCGAATTTCATTTTTTGCTTCGTCAAACGTCGGGGCTTTGAACGCACGCTTGTCTTCGACTTTAATGATGTTCCAGCCGGCCTGCGTCTGGATGGGTGCAGCCGAAAGCGCACCCTTGTTCAGGTTGACCATCACGTTCGAGATGGCCGGCAAAATCTGCGAAGGCAAGACCCAACCCACATCGCCCCCATTGTTTTTGCTGGCATCAATCGAGTGTGCTGTCGCGAGTTTGGCAAAGGCCTCACCCTTTCGTAGACGCGCTAATAACGCTTTGGCCTCGGCCTCGCTTGGCGTGACAATCAGGCCGATTTTGTATTGCTGCTCGTCTTTCATGGCAGCAATCTGCCGATCAAAATCGACTTTGATTTTGGCGTCGGTGATGGGATTTCTCTTGAGATAATCACTAAGCAACAACTCGACCATAAAGGTCTGACGCAGCTGTGCCCATTGAATTTGCGCATCAGGTGTTTTGTCCAGATTCAGTCGGGCAGCCTCTTGAGCCAGCGTTTCACGCGCAATCAGTTCTTCTTTGATGACCTGACGCAACTCTGGCGTATCGCGTTGACCACGCGCCACATTCACTTGAACATTGTGGTCGAGCAGCGCTTCGGGGATGGCCACGCCATTGACCGTTGCCATCGTACCGGTCGCCTTGCTTTGCGCGTAGGTCTGTCCAGCCGCGAGCAGCATTGCCGCGCACAACACGGATGCTCCTAGCAAGGGAAATTTAGATATTGAAAAACTCATAATGAAACCCAGTCTCTTAACTAAACTAGTTTTAGAAATTCAAGCTTTGATTATAGGCGCTTGCACACAGTAATCTGTTATGTTGACGTTTAAAACGATGTACCCGAACACTACATACGATCGGGACTAAACATGGAGCCTACCCACATGAACTCTGAACTGATCAATGCTTTTGCACCAACAGGCGTTCTGCGTGCCTCTCTTAATGTCGGCAACCCTGTTCTGGCGAATCTTGATGCCGCAGGCAAACCCTTTGGCATATCGATTGATCTGGCGCATGCACTGGGTAGAAAACTAGGGGTACCCGTTGAGCTCATCGTCAACGAAACGGCTGGCAAGTCTGTGGCCACAGTCGAAGAAGGCCGTGCGGATATCGGTTTTTTTGCAATCGATCCTGCGCGTGGCAAGGACATCGCCTTTACAGCGCCCTACGTGTTGATCGAGGGGTATTACCTTGTGCGCAATGACTCGCCCATCACGCGCAATGAACAGGTCGATGTCCCCGGCAACCGCGTCGTGGTCGGCAAAGGCAGCGCATACGACTTGTTTTTAACCAGACAGCTCAAGCAAGCACCCATTGTGCGTGCCTCCTCTTCGCAGACCGTCGTCCAAGACTTTCTGGCGCAGAACATTGAGGTGGCTGCCGGTGTCAAGCAACAACTCGAAGCCGACACCAAAGGCATGACCGACGTGCGGATTTTGCCGGAGCGTTTTATGGTGATCAATCAGGCCATGGGCGTACCCAAATCAAAAGGCGCCGCTGCTGCCGCGTTTTTACGAGTGTTTGTCGAGGAAATGAAGGCCTCTGGCATGGTCAAGGAGTCCATGACTCGCCACGGCATTCAGGGCGCAGGCGTGGGTCACGCCGCCGACCCGGCGCAAGACCCGCTCGACCACATTTAACCGGGTAACGTATTTAGGACGGACAACGCTTACAAGTAAGGTGAGGCCAGCCAGACGACCTTGTTACGCAACCGCATCCAGAAAGGATCCCGGCGCACCATGCGCAAGGTGATCCGCTTGGATTGCGCAATGATATTGTCGATTTTCTCGTCAATCTCGCTTGCCAGCACACGATCATAGACCTCGAGGTCAAGCTCGAAATTCAGTCTCAGACTGCGTGGATCGATATTCGAAGAGCCGATATAAGACCAACCACCATCCACGGTAAAAAGTTTGGAGTGATCAAAGGTCCCCGATGCTCTCCACACTCTGCAGCCAGTTTTGATCAACTGATCGATCTGGGCCATCATGGCGGCATTGACGAGCTTGAGATTATTAGCACCCGGCACCACGACGTCCACGATCACGCCACGTCGGGCAGTGGTCGAAAGCGCCGCAATCAACGCCTGGTCGGGCAGCAGGTATGGGCTTTGAATGCGGACGTGTTTTTGGGCAATCGCCAAGGCACCGAGCAACATATTGTGGGTGCTGCCAATCGTCGCATCCGGCCCCGAAGGAACACAGCGCATCGCCACGCCACCTGGTTTGATCTCAGTCGTCGCGGGTGGAAACCACTCTATGCCCGTGAGCTTTTCTCCGGTCGTGAATTGCCAGTCATGCGCGAAATTGGTCATCAGTTGAAAGATGATCGGGCCGCTCACCTGAAAGTGCGTGTCATGCGTGACAGACTCTTTGGCAATGGCAGTGACGAAACTTTCTCGGATATTCATCCCACCGGCAAAACCATGCGTGCCATCGATCACCAACAGCTTGCGGTGACTACGCAGATTGGCATACACAAGACGCACGCCGATGACTGGCTGCATGAACAGCGCGGTTTGTACACCCGCATTGCGCAACATCGTTGTGATGGGTGTGCGCGAGTATTTGACCCCCACACCGTCGATCAGCACCCGTACATTGACACCGCGCTTGTGTGCATCGATCAACGCCTGTGCGAGCTCTTGACCGACCGTATCGCAATCAAAAATATAGCTCTGTAGCGTAATCGAACGCTGGGCGGTCTGAATCGCTTCGAGCATTGCCGGGTATGTTTCGTCGCCTCCATTCAGCAGTTTAATTTGGTTGGATCCAAGCAACTTGAAATCACTAATGTGATCGCCCAGAATTTTGAGCGAGGCAAACTGCGGACCCGAGGCCTCGACCACATCATGAACCAACACTTTGTCGATCAGCTTCTGGTCATAGAGTGTGTGAGCGCGTCGCGCGGACAGACGACTTTTGCGGATACGGTTGATACCGGCCACAAGATACAGAAAAGCCCCTAACAACGGAGAAAAAAGGATCACGCCCACCCAGGCAATCGCTGCCCGGACATCTTGTTTGGTCATCGCCGCATGGACTGCGGCCACCGTGCTCGCGACAATCGATACCACCAACAAAATATGTGGCCAGTATTGGTCAAAAATTTCTCTTAAGTCAGCCATAGGGTGCTGCCAGTAGTCAACGCAAACATGATAGAATTCTGCTCTTGTGGTGGACGTAGCTCAGTTGGTAGAGTCCCAGATTGTGATTCTGGTTGTCGCGGGTTCGAGCCCCGTCGTTCACCCCAACCCTCATTTTAAAAGCCCTGCTTCGCGGGGCTTTTTCATTTTTGGGGCCAAGGCTCAGTGATCAGCGCCCGATTCTAAAATTAACGACCGACCTTCTTGCGCCAAGCCTGAAAGTCTACAGTGGTCTGAGGATCCGTGTTGGGATACAACCCCAATATCGATCGGCCGGTTTTCACCTCGGCTGTCACAAAATCCTCAAACACGGTCATTTCGGTTGCTTCGCGGGCCAACTCATCCGCCAAATGGGCCGGCAATACCAGTACCCCATCCGCATCGCCCACAATCACATCGCCCGGAAAGACGGGCGCATCGCCGCACGCGATCGGCACGTTAATGTCGATCGCCTGATGGTGTGTCAGATTGGTCGGTGCCGAAGGCCGCTGATGGTAGGCGGGAATACCCAGCTCGGCGATCTCCGCCGAATCGCGAAACCCCCCATCCGTCACGACCCCAGCCGCGCCTCTGGCCATCAAACGACCCACCAGAATGCCACCGGCCGAAGCCGCTCTGGCGTCCTTGCGGCTATCAATCACCAACACAGCGCCCGCGGGGCACTCATCCACGGCCTTGCGCTGGGGGTGTGTGCGATCTTTGAACACCTCGATTCCGTTCAAATCCTCACGAGCGGGGATGTACCGCAAGGTATAGGCCTCGCCCACCATATTTTGCCTGGCCTGCGAAAGCTTTTGAACATTTTGGATGAATTGCGAACGCAAGCCTCGCTTGTAGAGGCAAGTTGCCAAAGTCGCGGTACTGACATTCATCAGCATTTCACGCGTGGCTGCAGAAAGTTTGCTCATTTTTTCTCTTCGTTTTCGCTTGGATATTTTTTACTTGGGTATTTTTTAATGTGTTTGATCTTAGTAAATATCGGGCTCGGGCACCGCACGACCAAAGTCAGTCCTTAAGAAGTCAAAGTCGCAACCTTCGTTGGCTTGCTCGATATGCTTGGAGAACATCCAGCCGTAGCCGCGCTCGTACTTGGGCTCAGGCGCCTTCCAGGCGGCTTTGCGGCGCGCAAACTCCTCATCCGAGATATCGAGGTTGATCGTGCGCTCGGGGACATTGACTGAAATCATGTCACCATTTTTGACGAGCGCCAGAGGTCCGCCGATAAACGATTCAGGTGAAATATGCAGCACACACGCGCCATAGCTCGTGCCGCTCATCCGCGAATCAGACATGCGCAACATATCGCGCACGCCTTGCTTCAAGAGCTTTTTAGGCATTGGCAACATTCCCCACTCGGGCATGCCGGGGCCACCCTGGGGACCCGCATTGCGCAGAATCAACACATGATCCGCCGTGACATCGAGATCATCGTTATCGATCACGGCCTTCATGGAAGGATAGTCATCGAACACTAGCGCAGGGCCCGTATGGATATGCAGGTGCGCCGGACATGCGCTGGGCTTGATCACGCAACCATCCGGGGCCAAGTTGCCTTTGAGCACTGCAAGGGCGCCTTCGGCATAGATCGGATTGTCGAGCGGACGGATCACGTCATCGTTGTAGACGGCTGCTCCTTCGATATTTTCACCGAGAGTCTGGCCTGTCACGGTCAACACATCGAGATGCAGGTGCTGCTTCATACGGGTCATCAAACCCGGCAGACCACCCGCATAGAAAAAGTCCTCCATGAGGTAAGTATCGCCGCTGGGTCGCACATTGGCGATCACGGGGACAAAACGACTGAAGCGGTCAAAATCCTCCAGACTGATGTCACAGCCCGCGCGCTTCGCCTGCGCAATCACGTGAATGATCGCATTGGTGGAACAACCCATCGCCATGGCCACGGCGATCGCGTTTTCAAAGGCCGCATGTGTCTGGATTTTGTTGGGAGTCAAATCCTCCCAGACCATTTCGACAATCCGGCGTCCCGACTCGGCACTCATACGGAGATGATTCGAATCCGGTGCCGGGATAGATGAAGCACCGGGCAAGGTCATGCCAAGTGCCTCAGCGATCGCGGTCATGGTGCTGGCCGTGCCCATGGTCATGCAGGTACCGTGACTACGGGCGATCCCACCTTCGATTTCAGTCCAGTCTTTTTGATTGATCAGGCCCGCGCGACGATCGTCCCAGAATTTCCAGGCATCAGAGCCGGAGCCCAGTACTTTGCCATGCCAGTTGCCGCGCAACATGGGGCCGGCCGGCACGTAGATACAGGGCAAACCGGCACTTGTCGCTCCCATCAGCAAGGCTGGCGTCGTCTTGTCGCAACCACCCATCAGTACGGCCCCATCGATCGGGTGGCATCGCAGCAGCTCTTCGGTGTCCATCGCCAGCATGTTGCGATACAGCATGGTGGTCGGCTTGACGAACTGCTCAGCCAGGGAAATCGCGGGGAGCTCGATCGGAAAACCGCCTGCCTGCAAAATACCGCGCTTGACGTCCTCAACGCGGTGCTTGAAATGGCTGTGGCAAGGATTGATATCAGACCAAGTATTGACAATGCCAATGACAGGCTTGCCGACCCAGTCTTCAGGGGCATAACCCATTTGCATGGTTCGGGAACGATGCCCGAAAGAACGTAAATCATCCGGTGCAAACCAACGCGCGCTCCGCAACGAATCTGGCGTTTTGACACGCTTCGGGTTGTTTTCCTTACTCATGGGCCTGTCCCCTCCGTGTATGAGCAGATTTAAATTTTCAGCGTCGATTGTAGGATAGTCAGCAGAAAAAATAGCGTGATTCTTTGAGGTATCGTAGCGATATGTACCGACACACAGCCATGCACGGCCGAATCAGGCCTATAAGCGCAGACTTGGAGACCAGACAGTGTTAATCGAACAAATCGCCCAATATGGCGCCTCCCAGGCCACCTCAGCCTTGTCTGAAGAGGTCTTGCACTACTCAAAACGCGCCTTTCTGGACTGGCTCTCGGCCATGTATCCGGGCACTCAGGTGTCGCCCTGCCCTGAACTGCTCGCCGCCAACAAACTGGAACTCGGCTCGGGCCGCTCCAGTCTGCCGGGACTTGGCACCACGACCTTTGCCAGTACGGCGGCCTGGATCAACGGCAGTGTGTCGCATGCGATCGAATTTGACGACATTTTCAAAGACGCGGTCTATCACCCTGGCTGCCCCACCATTGCGGCAGGCTTGGCCGTAGCCGAAGAGCAAGACTCAAGCGGACTGGATCTGCTGCGCGCCATCGTGGTGGGCTATGAAATTTCCACACGTATTGGTGCGGCGGTACAGCCTTCGCACTATCGGTTTTTTCATACGACGGGCACAGTCGGCTGTTTTGGAGGTGCCGCGGCCGTCGCCGCCCTCGCCGCGCCCGGTAATGCGCTGGTCATGCAGCATGCGCTGGCGACGTCAGCGACGTTTGCCAGCGGCTTGCAACAAGCGTTTCGCTCGGATGCGATGACGAAAGCCTTGCACGCAGGTAACGCCGCCTCGGTTGGCGTGCGTGCCGGTGTCTCTGCAGCTCATGGCCTGACGGGTGTACCCAACATCCTCGAGGGCGAGGTCGGTTTTGGTGCTGCACTGTCGGTAAACCCGAACTGGGAGATTGCCGTACGTGATCTGGGCAAGCAATACAACATCACACGGATCACGCAAAAAAATCACGGCTGCTGCGGTCATACCTTTGCCGCGATCGATGCGGCGCTAACCCTTCGCGCCCAAGGTCTCACACCCGAGCAAGTTGAATCTATCCATGTCGATGGCTACAAAGCCACAATAGACGTCACGGGCAACATGCATCCAACGACGCCCTTCGAAGGCAAGTTCAGCCTGGCCTACGTGGTGTGTCACGCCCTTCTTTACGGTGCAGTGCGCATCGAGGCGTTTTCACCTGAGCGACTCAAGGACCCTGCGATTCGGG
The DNA here is from genome assembly GCA_030653405.1 of Zwartia sp. Lineage (GTDB taxonomy): Bacteria > Pseudomonadota > Gammaproteobacteria > Burkholderiales > Burkholderiaceae_B > Zwartia. The sequence continues at coordinate 11,248 of JAURZO010000032.1, forward strand.
CGTTGATGAAGCGCCTGACGTTGGCCGAAGACAAGGCGCTGACGGCCTCGTTTCCGCAACAACGTGCCGCACGCGTCACGATCGTCACCAAATCCGGACAAACTATCGAACATTTTGCTCCCTACCGTAAAGGTGATCCCGAGGATCCCCTCACGGATGCAGAGCTCAACGACAAGTTCGACGAACTCTCCGGTCCGATCATCGGCGCGCAGCGCTGCAAGTCGTTACGCGAGGCCGTCTGGCGTCTGGATACACTCCAAGTGCGTGACCTGGCGTTGGCCAGCGATCCGCGTCGCGTCTAGTTGCAAGATCACGTGCTGCATGCCTGGCGCACAGCACGTGAGTCAGCACCCTCATTGGTATCGCTACATCACACTGTCCACTCAGTCTCTGCTCGCTGAACCGCCTGTCAGACTTTCATTTTTACCTTTCCTCTGTCAATAGAATGAACAAAAGCATTTCCGCCACTGAATTTGCCCAAGCCCTGTTTTCACCCCGTGCGGTTGCCTTGATTGGCGCCTCGGGTAACTTGCAAAAGAACACCGCCCGACCCTTGCGCTTTATGCGTAAACACGGGTTCACAGGCAAAATCTATCCAATCAATCGTACGCAGACTGAGATTATGGGCGAGCCCGCCTATCCCGATCTCGCGAGCCTGCCAGGTCCGATTGATCATGCCTTTGTCATGGTCGCCAGCGACCTCGTGCTGCCACTCATTGACGACTGCGCGCGCGCCGGCGCCAAGGTCATTACGATTTATTCGGATGGTTTTGGAGAGGTGGGGCCCGAAGGGATGCTGGCACAACAGGCCTTGATTGCACGCGCCAACGAACTGGGCGTGCGTATCATCGGCCCCAATAGCATCGGGCTCGCGGATTTGCGCAGCGGCATGATTCTGTCGGTCAACGCAGCCTTTGAGGCCGAAACCCTGATTTCCGGAGAGCTCAGTCTCGTCTCTCAAAGCGGCTCCATGATGGGCTCACTGCTCGCACGTGCAGCCGCGCGCGGTTTTGGTTTCGCCAAATCAGTTTCAGTCGGCAACGAAAGCGATGTCACAGTCGGCGAAGTGGTAAACGCCTTGGTTGACGATGCTGACACCAAGGTCATTTTGTTGTTTCTCGAAACCATTCGCGACTCGCCAACGCTTGCGCGCGCATTGGAACGTGCACGCGCGGCCAATAAGCCCGTGATCGCCTACAAGATTGGTCGTTCTGAACAAGGTGATGCGCTGGCACAGTCGCATACCGGCGCGTTAGCCGGTAACGACGTCGCCGTGGATGCCTTTTTACGCGCCCATGGTGTGATGCGTGTACGCAATCTGGAGACCTTGTTTGAGCTCGCCCCCCTGGCGCAACGTTATCTGGGCAAGACCACAGCACACCCTCAGCCCGCACGTGTCGCGGTCATCACCACGACCGGAGGTGGCGCGGCAACTGTCGTCGATAATTTGGGCCTGCTCGGCATGGTCGCGGTCGCCCCTCCACCGGCGTTTGTCGCCCACATGGCGCAGCGGGGCATGAATATTCGCCCCACCACGATCATTGATTTGACGCTGGCCGCGACCAGCGCACAATACAAGGACTTGCTAGAACAACTCCTGCAAACGGATTGGTGTGATGCGGTGCTCAGCGTGGTGGGTTCCTCCGCGCAGTTTCACCCCGAACTGGCTGTGAAGCCTTTGGTCGAGGCGAACAAGCCTGACACTAAACCTGTCGCGGTGTTCCTTGCGCCCGAAGCCGTGGCTTCGCTCGGCCTGTTACAAAAAGCGGGGATCCCAGCTTTCCGCACACCGGAGTCTTGTGCTGACGCACTTTCGGTCTTTTTTCAGAAGCGCGAACAGGCACCGCCGCTGGTGCCAGCGATAAGCTGGCCCGCGCATCTGCCCACACAGGGTTTGTTGACTGAATACGAAGCGGGCCAAGTATTTAAAACGCTCGGCGTCCAGACGGCTCAGGCACAGCTGGTGAGTGGCCAAGACCCTCAGCACTCGGTACCCTACCCCGTCGTCGTTAAAGTGTCCTCGCGCGACATCCCTCATAAAACAGAAGCCGGTGGCGTCAAGGTCGGTCTTCGCGACGCGACTGAGTTTGCTGAGGCAATCAAAGAAATCGCCCGTAACGCACATGCCTATGCGCCCCAAGCGCGTCTCGATGGCTTTTTAGTCCAGGCCATGGAGTCGCGCCTGATCGAATTGATCCTCGGCTACCGCAATGACCCGCTCGTCGGCCCCACCATCATTCTGGGCGCAGGTGGCATCACCGCAGAGCTCTCGCCAGACTTTGCGATTCGTCTCGCCCCTGTGACGCTTGAGCAAGCCCACGCCATGATTGATGAGGTGCGCCTCACCAAACTCATCAAAGGCTTCCGCGGTCTGCCCAAAGGCGATTGTGAGGCGTTGGCACAGGCCGTCGTCGCATTTTCCAAACTCTCGGCTGTATCGGGTGTCAACGTGCTCGAGGCAGAGATCAATCCGCTGTTTGTCCAGGCGAATAAAGTGCTGGCGGTGGATGGTTTGGTCAGACTTGAGTAACAACGAGACAGCGCATGACTAAAGAAGCCACTACCACAACGGGTCAAGTCCACGGACTTGCCCACTTCCTTGGCATTGCGCAGATCTGTTCGTACGGCACGATCTACTACGCGTTTCCACTGATTGTGGTGGCCATGCAGCGAGAGCTCGGCTGGTCGAAAACGGATGTGTACGGCCCACTGACGATCGGCTTGCTGCTTGCCGCCGCACTCGCGTATCCAGTTGGACTGGCGATTGATCGCGGTCATGGCAAACGTGTGATGGTGTGGGGCTCGCTGGCCGCAGCGGTGCTGTTTATCGCCTGGTCGTTTGTGCATAGCTTGTTTATTTATTACCTGATCGCAGCGGCAATGGGCTCACTACAAGCCGCGATTCTTTACGAGTCAGCCTTTGCGCTGCTTGCCCGTCGTGTTGGTCCACAGAACTCTCGTGCGGGCATCACCACCATCACGCTCTGGGCAGGCTTTGCGAGCACGGTGTTTATCCCACTTGAACAGTTTTTACTCGACGGCTGGGGCTGGCGCGCGTCGCTCTGGGTGCTCGCACTGGTCAACGTCGCGTGTGCAGCGGGTTACTGGCACTGGATCAAACCTGAACTCGATGCGGTCAATGCCACGCACACACCCACCAGCAAAGCCGACAACATCGCGCGCGACAAACATATCGTCAATGAGGCGCTGCACAGCTCTGTGTTCTGGCTCCTGTTGATCGCACTGACCACCTACTCGCTGGTGTTTTCCGTGTTTACGTTTCACATGTATCCGATGCTGCTCGATAAGCAACTACCAACGAATGAGGTGGTGTGGGCGATTTCAATTATTGGCCCTGCTCAAGTGCTCGGACGCATGATTATCAGTCGCTTTGCCGCACGCGTCTCGATGCGCACGCTCGGCTCCATCATGCTGAGTATTTTCCCGTTTGTGTTTGCGACATTTTTATTGGATTCGTTGAGCTTTCAACTCGTCGCGGCGTTGTTTGGCATCTACGGTCTCGCCAATGGCGTGTTCACGATCGTGCGCTCACAAGTCGTCCCGGAAATGTTGAGTGCGCATGCCTACGGAGCGCTCAACGGTCTGATTACGGTCCCCACCATCATCGCGCGCGCGATTGGTCCAGTGGTCGCAGCTTGGCTCTGGGCCATTGATCAGTCCTACAACATTGTGCTGGTCGCTCAAGTCGGTGCGGCAGTATTGTTAACGTTGTTGTTTTGGGCGGCAAACTTGGCGAGTCGAAAAAAACCGCTTACAGTGGCAGCTTAAAAATGCGCTAAATATCCGCCATCCACGGCGATGACTTCTCCGGTCACGTAGGACGCGGCATCTGAGGCCAGAAAAGCCACCGCACCTGCGATTTCTGCGGGACGTCCCCAGCGCGCGAGTGAAGTGCGCTTTTCAAGCATCTGCGCAATGGCTGGATCAGCGACAAAATCAGCATTCGCCTCGGTCGCAAAAAACCCGGGGGCCACGCCATTGACTGTGATCCCGTATTGACCAAAATCAGCGGCTAGTGCGCGCGTCATGGCGGCCAACCCTCCCTTGGCCGTGGTGTATAGCGCATCGGAGGCACGCGAAATGGGCCCAGCGATCGAAGTGATGTTGATGATGCGTCCGCCACGCTTGTGAGTCACCATGCGCTGAGCGACCAGACGCGACAATTCAAAAGGGGCAACCAGATTGGCCTCGAACATTTGCCGCACCGCGTCCAGCTCAAAGGCGAAGACCTCTCGCCGATCGCGCAGACCGGCATTGTTGACCAGGATATCGAGCGGACCAAAGGCCGTATCGACTCTGCTCATCGCTTCAGTCAGTTGCGCAGGATCAAAGACATCGAACACCAGTGAGTCTGCCTGGCCACCTTGATCACGCACATGTTTGACCGCACGCGCCACCGTCAGCTCGTCGCGACCATTGAGCAGCACATGGGCGCCCTGCTGCGCGAGACCTGCGGCAATTTCAAAGCCCAGTCCACGCACACTCCCCGTCACCAGTGCCCGCTTGCCCTGCAGAGAAAATAAGCTCATGTCGTTCCCGTCTTTCAATGTCCAGATTTTATGGCTTTATTGTTCAGTCGGGATTTATTGCACAATATGGCTTCATTTTTTGGATTTCGACCTCATGACCACGACATCATCTTCAAATAGCAAAGGTAGTTGGGATATTGTTTCGATGGATGCGACCAGCCTGTCGCGAGCCATTCACCGGCGCGCCCTGTCCTGTGTCGAAGTCATGGACGCCTTTCTGGCACAGATCGATGCGCAAAACCCCACCGTCAACGCGATTGTCGCCATGCCCGAGCGTGAATCGCTCCGTGCGCAAGCCAGCGAGCGGGATGCGCAGCTGGCCCGTCACCAGAGCATGGGCCCCTTGCACGGTTTTCCACAGGCACCAAAGGACATCGCACCTGTCGCCGGCATGGTCACCACCAACGGTTCACCAATCTTCAAAGGGCAAGTGACAACGGTCGACTCGGCAGCCAACGGTCGCGTACGCGCCGGGGGGGCGATTTTTGTCGGTCGTACCAATTCCCCTGAGTTTGGTCTGGGTGCCCACACCTACAACCCCGTGTATGGCATTACCCGCAATGCCTTCGATCCGTCCCGCACGGCTGGTGGTAGTAGTGGTGGCGCAGGTGTCGCACTGGCACTACGCATGCTCCCTGTCGCGGACGGCTCGGACATGATGGGCTCGCTCCGGACACCCGCGGCGTTTAACAACGTCTTTGGTTTTCGTCCCTCGCCCGGCTGTGTGCCACACGGCCCAGGTGAAGAAGTATTTTTCCAACAATTCAGCGTCACAGGTCCAATGGGGCGCAACATCCCCGACTTGGCAATGCTGTTGGCCGTCCAAGCCGGCTTTGACCCCAGACTGCCACTGTCACGCAGGCAAGATGATCCTCGTTTGTTTACCCAACCCCTGGAGCGCGATCTGCGTGGCATGCGGGTGGGTTGGCTCGGTGATCTAAACGGTCATTTGCCGATGGATCCAGAGTTGCTCGCCGTCACCGAGCATTCATTGGAGCATTTCAAAACAATCGGCTGCACCGTCGAGGCGGTTCAACCCACCTTCGATCTTGAACAGCTCTGGAATGCTTGGCTGACGCTGCGCAGCTTTACCTTTGCCGGCGGCAATGCCCACCATTACGAAGCCAGCGAGCGGCGTGCCCTGCTCAAACCAGAAGCGATCTGGGAGATTGAACGAGGACTCAAACTGTCTGGTCCTGAGGTCTTTGCCGCAGCCAAAATCCGTACCGCCTGGTATCAGGAGTTGCGCCGACTGTTTGAAACCTATGATTTTCTGGTGATGCCGACCACGCAGATTTTCCCTTTTGAGGCTGAGCAGCACTGGCCCAAAGAGGTTCAGGGCCAGAAAATGGATACCTACCATCGCTGGATGCAGTCCGTCATCCCTGCCACCATGGCAGGTCTGCCGGCCTTGAGCGCTCCAGCTGGCTTTAGTCAGACCGGCTTGCCCGCAGGCATCCAGATCATCGGTCCGTTGCAAGCCGATCTGGAGGTCTTGCAGCTTGGCCATGCCTACGATCTGGCGAGCCATTACGGGCGTAAGCTCAGCCCCTTGCTGGCACGCGGCTAGGGTCTATCAGGATACTGGCGCGTCAGGTAAGTTAAGCACGTTAATATGGAGTTTATGGCGATGTGTCTATTGTATCTTTTCAATGAGACATGTCGCCTTCCTCCTCAGGCAAAATAACCGTGTCCTCCTCGATCTCCTCCAACCGAATTGCCTTAGTCACAGGCGCTGGTAAGCGTTTAGGGCGCTCTATTGCGCTCGGTCTGGCGCAGGCAGGGTGGGATGTTGTCGTTCACTATGGTCGTTCAGCCGCCGAGGCTCAGGACACTGTCGCAGCCATTCAAGCGCTCGGCCGCCAAGCGGTCGCACTGCAGGCCGATCTTGCAGACGACGCATCGGTTGAGACGCTGATTTCTGGCTGTACCGCTGCGCTTGGGCTGCCAAACTGCGTGGTCAACAACGCTTCGCTGTTTGATTATGACGATGCCAGCACGTTTGGCACCGCGAGACTCGATGCGCATATGCACGTTAATCTCGCGGCACCTGTTGCACTGGCCCGGGATCTACATCGCGCCCGCATGCAGAGCGCACAAACCTTTGATCATCCAGCCGTTGTGATTAACCTGCTCGATCAAAAGCTCTCCAACCCCAATCCAGATTTTCTCTCCTACACGTTGTCCAAAGCGGCCTTGCTCGAGGCCACGCGACTACTCGCCCAGGCACTCGCCCCTCAGGTGCGCGTGGTGGGTTTGGCGCCCGGTATTACACTCGTCTCGGGCGATCAGACTGTAGAGGGCTTTCAAGACGCGCACCGTATGACGCCGCTCGGCAAATCGTCCACACCCGGGGACATTGCGGCGGCAGTCGTTTATCTGGCCTCGGCGCACGCCATCACCGGTACCACGCTGTATGTGGATGGTGGCCAACACCTCAAATCTACGGAACGTGATGTCATGTTCCTGACTCCCTGATTTCTTGATTTTCTGACTAACTGACCTCACCAATGACTCCTGCGCACATCCAAAAGCTCGACCTGACACATTGCCGCCGCCTGTTCCTCAAAGCCTTCGAAATCAATATGAACATCGGTGTGCATGAGTTTGAAAAAAAGGGGGAGCAGCGTGTCGTCATCAATGTCGATCTGTATGTGCCCTTGCAAAACAACACGCCCAGCAAAGATGACCTGAGCGAAGTCGTCGACTACGATTTCATGCGTCAGACCATCGCCGACATCATCGCGGCGGGTCACATCCATTTGCAGGAAACGCTGTGCGACGAGATCGTTAAGCGTATGCTCGCGCACCCTCTGGTCTACGCCACGCGCGTTTCAACTGAAAAACCGGATGTGTATCCGGACTGTGAGAGTGTCGGTGTCGAGGTATTTCGCTCGAAATAAGGCTCATTCAGGCACAACCACCACGGGGGCAAAGCCACCACCTGAGGTGCGGAAATTCGTCGTCTGTCCAGCGTACATGCGTGCAGCCAACAGTTGCACGTCTCCGGCATACGCATAAGCACGCACATCGAATTTAAGCTCTGCCAAGACACCGTCATAAGACACGAGACGCTCACTCGGCCTGACTAACTGTTGCGCGACAAAATCTCCTTCGAGTATTTCAGCCCAGACTTTTTTGGTGAGCTTGTCGCCCCGGTAGGTGGCTTTCGAGCCAAAGCCCGCGACCGGCTTGAAAAATAAATGACGACGATTGCTCCAGAGCGCCTCCGCCTGATCGTGGCTCACAAGTGTGGTGCGAGGCACGACCCGACGCAGCACAGCACGATCGGCCTCAGAGACACCCCACTGCGCCAATAAGTCATCGTCGCTGAGCACAATCAAGTTGCGCTTGTCGGCATACAGCGCATGCGCGTGTGGATCAGGGGTCACCACCACCTGACCGTGTTCATAGGCCTCGCGTATCGCATGATGTGCAGGCTCTTGCAGATAAAAATCCGTCAGTCGGTTGTAAAGCATGTCGACGGGCTGCTGTTCGAACAACAGCTGCCCCTCATGCCAGCTCAGTGAAGAGGGGTCGACGATGTGCGCATCGATCCCTGCATTGTTGAACATCAGTCTAAAAAGTTCGAACTCTGGTGCAAGGTACTGATTATGCGGATCCTCGTCCACAATCACCAACGTTCGCAAGGGCGCTGCACCGCGCTGCATGCGCCATTCTTGTCTAAACATCTCAACAAACTGCTGCTCAAGTAACTCAAGGCTAGGATTTGGATGAAGCGCCCACTCCATTTGCAGGCAACACGCCTCCTGCGCACGCGCCAGAGCCGTATTGAGCAGCGCGCCACCCGCATTGGTATTGATCTCGATGAGCTTAGGCCCCTCGGCGTCCAGGTGAAAATCGAAACCCAGAAATACACCTCTTGGACCATAGCGATGTTTGGCAATCTCAGGCGCCCGTTGCAATGCCAAGGATTGATAGGCGGGGTGTGCGATCACGCGCTCAAGCACCTCGATCGCTTCTGAGATGTGTTGGTTCGTCTCCGGCGAAACGAACACCACCGTCGAGGAAAACAAGTGTGGCCGCGACTGGAACAGATCCCCCATGATCCCGCTCACGCTGGGATCACGATCTAACTGCTGTTGAAGCACTTCTTTATTCAGTGTTTTGCAATAGCAGCTGTGATTAAGCGACTGAGCCGAATCGGTCACGTGAACATTCTGAGGTGCCTCATGCGTGGTCATATTTTTTACCCTTATCCCCTAGCAAATGATCACTAAGAGTATAGTCATAAGTGACATGACCTACCGCTTAGTATGGCAATACACTAGCGGTCGCAGAGGACGTAGATGAATATTAATTCTGACAACAATCTCCAGCATCACAAAGCTAAATGGGTGTTCGGTGCACTTGCGGTGGCTAGCCTCATTTGGCTTGGCGAATACAACGGACTCTCCGTATTGAGTTGGGCAAACGCGCAGCTCCTTAAAATGGACTGGCTATCGAGCCTTGTCACCCTCCTAGTTGAAAATGTCTTCCAAACTTCAGTCCGTACACAGCTCGGCGCAAGCTTGCATTTCTTTATCTATGATGTCATCAAGATCTTTATCCTTCTTTCAGTCCTGATTTTCTCCATCTCCTACATACAGAGCTATTTTCCGCCTGAACGCACCCGTGTGATGTTGAGCCAGGTCTCAGGCCTTAAGGGCAACACCCTGGCCGCCCTGCTCGGCACCTTGACGCCCTTTTGCTCCTGTTCCTCTATTCCTCTTTTCATTGGGTTTACAAGCGCGGGGTTACCGCTAGGTGTGACCTTTTCCTTTTTAATTTCCTCGCCACTGGTTGACCTCGCTTCCGTAATTTTGTTGGCCAGCATTTTTGACTGGACGATTGCATTGATATATGTGGTTGTAGGAATTGTCCTCGCCGTGCTAGGTGGCTACCTGATCAGCCGCTCAAATATGGAGCGCTATGTCGAGTCCTTTGTCTTTGCCGCTCCCGTGAGCGAACTAGAACAACAAAAAATGACAAAACAAGAACGCATGAGATTTGCGCGTGATCAAGTCAAAGACATCGTATTACGGGTGTGGCCCTATATCATCGTTGGAGTGGGTATCGGAGCCGCAATCCACAATTGGATCCCGCAAGCCTGGGTGGAGGGCGCATTAGGTCAGGACAAATGGTGGGCAATCCCATTGGCTGTGCTTATTGGCATCCCGATGTATGCGGATATATTTGGCACACTGCCCATCGCTGAAGCCTTAGTGCACCGTGGCGTCGGACTCGGTACCGCTCTAGCCTTCATGATGGCTGTGACCGCGCTGTCGTTACCCTCGCTCATTCTGCTCAAAAAGGTTGTGAAAGGACCACTCCTCACTCTCTTTTTTGCCATTGTCACAGTCGGCATCATCATCATTGGCTACCTGTTTCAAATATTAGGTCCTTATATTGTCTAAACCAATTTCCACTGTCTCAAGCGAGGTCAATGATGGATATCAAAGTCCTGGGCACAGGTTGCTCAAAATGCAAAAGTACGGTCGCGTTGATTGAAGATGTTGCTAAAAGTAAGGGCGTGTCTATCTCCCTTGAAAAAATAGAAGATATCCAATCGATTGTCGGCTATGGCGTCATGAGCACACCCGCTGTCGTGCTCAATGGGAAAGTTATCCATGCTGGTGGCGTGCCCGGTCGGGACAAAGTCGAGCAATGGCTGAGCACTCCGGGCTGAGTGATACAGGCTGAGTGCTACAGGCTGAGCGCAACTCAATGAACGACCATCACCACCATGCACCCACTCGATTTGGCCGGGCATTTGCCCTTGGTGTGGCACTGAATCTGATTTTTGTCGGCGTAGAAGCATTTTATGGCTGGAAATCTGGCTCATTGGCCCTGCTAGCCGATGCCGGCCATAATCTCAGTGATGTCGGCGGTCTATTGCTGGCATGGGCGGCCTATGCCGCCGCCAAACTCAAACCGAATGACACGCACACCTTCAGCTGGAGAAAAGGGTCCATCATCGTCAGTTTTCTCAATGCGCTTATTTTGTTGGTGGCGATGGGTTCGCTTGGCTGGGAGGCAATTGGCAGGCTGCAATCCCCATCAGTCGTCGATTCGCAAGTCGTCATCATTGTCGCGGCAATCGGTATTGTCATCAACAGCATGACCGCCTGGCTCTTTGCTTCGGGCAGCAAACATGATTTGAATATCCGCGGTGCCTTCATCCACATGGCAGCAGACGCTCTGGTGTCACTCGGCGTGGTGATCGCAGGATTACTGACACTCTGGCAAGGTTGGACTTGGGTCGATCCCGTCACCAGCATTCTGATCTCACTGGTGATTATCTTGGGAACATTGTCGTTGTTTCGACAGTCTCTTCACCTGCTTTTTGATGGAGTACCCCGGGGCATTGAACTCTCATCCGTTGCAGAGACACTCAAAAAAATCCCAGGTGTGATTACGCTACACGACTTGCATATCTGGGGCACCAGCACGACAGAAATCGCACTGAGTGCGCATATTGTGGTTGATGTGCGAGAGCACAACAGTGACGAAATTTTAAAAAAGGCAATCGTCCTGCTCGAGGAAAAATTTAATATTGAGCACATCACCCTCCAGATCGAATCACCCGCATTTGCCGAACACTGTGAGCTGAATGATTTATTGAATGAACGATCTGAGAAGTGAGTCGAAGACACGAAGTGAGTCTGAGACAGAATCACTGCTTGTTCTTAACCTGCAGAAACTCCACAAATTCAGTCGCGGGGATCGGGCGGCTCAACCAGTAACCTTGCAAATCATCACAACCTAATGTTTGCAAAAGCCCAGCTTGTTCAGCACTCTCGACACCCTCTGCAATGGTGGTCATTTTCAAGCTTTGCGCCATTTTGATAATGGCGGCTACGATCGATTGATCGCTCTCGCTGGAGGTCAATTCGTTGACAAAGGATTGATCAATTTTGAGCGTATCAATCGCGTAACGTCTCAGGTAACTCAGAGAAGAGTAGCCCGTACCAAAATCATCCACGGCGATCTTGAAACCCGCGTCATGCAGTTGCTCAATAATCGCGGCCGCTTGTTCAGCATTGCGCAAAGCGACAGCCTCGGTGATTTCAATTTCAAGACGGCTGGTCGATACTCTCGCCTTAGACATGATTTTGATCAGTTCAGCGACAAAACCAGTCCTTACAAATTGAACCGCCGATACATTAACGGCGATCGTGAGTTCAGACAACTCAACCGAAGCCCAATCGCGTAATTGATATGCGACTTGCTCAAGCACCCATTGACCAATCGGAACGATCAAACCTGTTTGCTCCGCGATCGGTATAAATTCACTTGGCGAGACGGGCCCCCACTTGGGGTGTTGCCAGCGCAAAAGCACCTCTGCACCCACGATCTTATTATCCGAAAGTCGCAACTGTGGCTGATAAACCAGATAAAGTTCTCCACGCTCTTGCGCACCGCTTAACGATAAGGCCAAGTCCAGGGAGCGCTGGGTATTCTGTTGCATCGCAGGCGCAAAAAATCGCAAACTGTTACGTCCCTCGTCTTTAGCGCGGTACATCGCGATTTCGGCAGCCGAGGCCAGTGTTCCGGCACTCTTGGCATCATGTGGAAATACCGATATGCCCACCGACGCACCCACTGAAACCTCTTGAGCGGCTACTTGCGTCGGAGCTTTCAATTTATTCAGGACGTCGGCTACCAACACCGCCACCACGGATTGGGTTTCGCGGGGAATGATCACGACAAAGGTATCACCCGAATGCCGAGCCACAATGGCTTGCGCACTGACACTTTCGCGCAATCTACTCGCCATCTCGACCAAGAGTTCGTCACCGGCATCATGCCCGAGCGACTCATTAATGACTTTGAAATTATCCAGGTTGAACCATAGCAACGAGAGCAACTCGCGGCGCTGATCGGCAAGACCAATCGCTTCTGTGAGCTTTTCATAAAAAGACTTTTTATTTAATAAACCTGTCAGAGGATCAAAATCAGACAAGTCGCGGATACGCTTTTCTGCGGACTTGCTTTCGGTCACATCTACTTTGTGGGCAACGTAATGCGTCAGTACACCGAAGCGATCGAAAATCGGATAAACCGCGACCAATTCAACGTAAATACCACCATCCTTTTTACGATTGACGAATTCGCCCTGCCATGACTTGCCAATTTTCAGACGCGCCCAGAGCTCGCGATACAGTAAGGGTGGGGTTTCGCCAGACTGCAAAATACTAGGGTTCTGTCCAATCACTTCTTGCGCGCTATAGCCACTGACGTCACAAAATGCTCGGTTGACATATTGAATCTTGGCTGAAGTGTCTGTAATGACAACAGAGTGCGGGCTCTGCTCTAACGCCTCGGTGAGTAAGTTGATTGTTAAGTTTTTGCTGTTTTGTTTGAGCATGTTCCAGAGGGTCGTGGCAAAAAGTTGCAGTGCGTTGACCTCCTCGCCTGAATAACTTTTCGACTTATCCGCCACCACCAATAAAAGCCTGACTTGGTCTGCCTCCATGACAGGAATGCTAACAAAACGTTTCAATGCGGGCTGTCTGTCCGACAGCGCAAGCCCTTTGATATCTGCAGCGCTGAGCTCGTCGCTAGACACGATAGGACGACGCTCAAGTATGGCGTCTGCCCATAAGCCCATCTCGCTGGCGGCAATGGACGTAGCCGCAGTTAATGTGTCAGCGGACTGTACCTGATGAAGATCCTCGAACCCTAAGGACCCACCTAAAAGATTCAGAGATTTTTGATCCTCATCAATCGAATAAACGAAGGCGATGGGACTCTCTACGAGCTTTTGAGCAAGCTCTAGACTGCGCTGTAAAAACTCCGCATGTTGATCGGTCTCGGCGCGCTCTTGGAGCTCTAAGAGAGTGGCATTGAATTTCGCTTCAAAGATCACGCGTTCTTCGTTTCGGACTGTGGTGGTGATGTCGCGAGAAAGGACCAGGAACAAATCGGCATCGGGTTGCTGTCCCCTTTTCTTGGCGATCGATAATTCAAAATACCGCGCTCCCTCAGGCACCTCAAGCTTGATCCGATGACCGTGACTTGATCCAGCACGATCAGCCTCATAGATCGCCTCAAAACAAACACGCGCGGCTTCGGGCGGCAACATTTTATCTACGGAGCGACCGATGATACTTTCTGCAGGTGCAGCAAGCTTGTCTAACTTGCTTGCATGCACCGCGCGATACACGCCCTGACGATCCACCTCAAACAACATATCGGGCAAGGCATCAAGGGTCGCGGCATAGTGCGACTCAGACTCCTTGAGCGCCTCATAGGGTCGCTGCACTGTCGCAAGGAACAGACCGCGATACAAAAAAACGTAGGCAATAA